>DADI01000062.1:549-5978 GCA_002494975.1 Euryarchaeota archaeon UBA556 | reverse complement strand
GTGAACTCAATTCGAAGATCTTTGATTTCAGATACTCCAAAAATGGCTATCGAGACTGTACGTTTTGAAATGGGAACTGTTGAACAAGAAGATACAATTTGGGAAACTACAGGACCTCTTCCAGATGAAATGATTGCACAAAGACTTGCAATGATTCCAATACCAACTCGACATGATGAATTTCATTTCCAAGATGAATGCCCTAATTGTTCTGAACTTGTTGAAGAAGATAGAGGATGTCCAATGTGTACCATGATTTACACTTGTAAAGCATTTGGAAGTGAAGAAGGAACTATGGTTACTGCTAGAGATCTAAACTATCTTGGAGACTCTACTCTAGAAATTCCTGAATTATACAAAACTATTCCAATCACGAAACTTTTCCGTGGACAAATGGTTGAATTTTATGCAACTGCAATCATGGGAAGAGGTAGAGACCATGCTAAATGGTCACCTGCTTGTGGTGTTACTTTCGAACCAAACCATATTGGAGTAATTAATAACAAAACAAAAGCAAAAATTTTATGGGATTTGAAATTAGGAATTACGGCAAAAGATTTTACTGATGGGAAATTAGAAGATTACTACAAAGTTCAAGAGCTGAAGAAGCAGTTACATCATGTAGGTGAAGGAACTGAAGAATCGAGAACTTTCAAAGATGCAATTATTCTTGAGGAAGTACCTAGAGAATTTATTCTAAGTTTTGAAACAGATGGTTCTATGACTCCAAGAACTGCCTTTGATATGGCAGTAAAAGAGTTAGCTGGAAGATTCGACACTATTGAAGAAGATTCTAATGCAGTATTCTAATTTAGTTGAAGAGTTTTTATTCTACTTCACTTAGGGTGCTTTGGTATGACTGTTATACTCGGTCGAGGTGAATCAGGCTCACATGTGACCCTGATTTTCACTATAAACGATAATTCTAAAGATTTAGATGAGCAAGGGAGTCTAGGAGTTGGGCTATGTCTAGAACATGGTGTGGAGATTATAGCAAGAGGTGTCGAAGGAAATTTCGGCGTGAATGTTAAATTTATCGAAGGTAAAGGCGAATCTGAGCTATACGAGCAGGTATTCAAATTGTTATCTGAAAGTATAATAAATATCAAAAATTATAATTGGGATCTGGCTGTAAGATTAAAATTACCAATTTCCCAGGGATTTGGGATGTCTGCTGCAGGAGCAATTGCTGCCGCTTTGGCTATTCAAAGAGCAGTCGGTGAACCTCATGAAGAAAGTCTGAGACGAGCATTTGCAATAGCACATCGTGTTGAAAGAAATCGGTCGACTGGTTTGGGAGATGTTACTGCTTTAGCTGCAGGGGGTGTTGAAAGACGAATCTCCCCAGGTGCACCTTTTACTGGCGATTTATTGACTAAAGGTCCCGGAATTTCAGAGGGATGGTATGAGAAAATAGAGGTACTATTGGCTTGGAAAGATGATTCTGGTAAACATACTTCATCTTATATTGACGACCCAAAATGGAAAGAATCGATTAGTAAAGCAGGAACTAAACAGATGAATAGTTTAATGCAAGGAGATTGGAATAAATCTCAATGGAGGGATTTAATTGAAAGTTCAGAGGTTTTTGCCTATGAAAGTGGTCTACTGTTAGATTCTAGTAGATCGAAATTACTCGAAGAATCTAGAGGAATTATAGACACTTTAGAGTTAGAATATAAGCCTCTATTATGTATGTTAGGAAAAAGTCTAGTCATCGTCCCTAAGAATGTGGAAGATGAAAATATTCCGGATAATCTACAACAGAGATTAGAGGAAATAGGATTTAAAACTCAAAAAACGCTGTTACGAAGATTATTCTGATTTTTTCTTAATACTTTCATGAAATGTCGCTAAAGCTTCCAAATTCAAAGGGCTGGAATCAAGTAAAATTGCTCCCTTTAATCTGAGAGTTTCACAAAACCCATGTCTATACACAATAGCGCCTTGACCGTATTCATTCACGTATCTATCAACTTGTTTCTGTGTTTTTTTCTTAGGGAATCTTAAATCTGCACCGAAGAAGTGTTTTGCATCAATCCATGCACAAGGAATACCGTTAATTCTAACGTCGTCTAATAATAATAAGTCTGGAGTAATAATTGCACGTCCTTCTGATTTTTTTTGCTCGGCAAGTAGATCTTCTTGACGGCGAAATCTAACATTAAGAGAAGTGAAATAATCGCATAATATATCTTCAAAAACCTCTGCAGCATTTTGTGTTTCTGATTGATTGACTGAACTAACACGATCAGCAGATTCGGCTAACTGGAATTGTTCTCTATCTCTTTCATTCATTTTACTCGGGACTTTGAGTGTCTCCTTGATCTTATTTTTCGACCAACCTCGGCCGGTTAATATCGCCCGAAATACATTCACTGGAGGTGCATCAAATCTAGTAGATAGAGAAAGTACGCTTTCACCGCTATCATATCTTCTCTTCAATTCATTAGCGCGACTCATTAGTCTACCATGAGAATAAACACTTTTTTCTTGATTTAACGCACTTCTTAATGATAATGATTGTTCAAGAGTTATATCTAATTTTTCAATTTTCTTAGCTATTTGCTGGACCCTCTCTTCAGGAAGGAAACCGAATTCTCCGGGTGAGCAAACCAAAGGGCTCGCTTTACTCTGTACCGATTTTTTAACCGCATTTAAATCCCATTTGACATTAACAATCTTGGCAGGAGGGTCGATATCTTGCGAGAAACCCATTGGTGCAGGATTCACTGTGAATCGAGATAAAGCACGCTGTATTGCTTCATCATCGCCGCCTTGATTGATGTCTACAGAAGTATTTTTCGTACTATTACGGCGACGACGAGGGCGGCGTTTCTGCCGCTTATTACCATCATCTTGTTCACTCAACGGTACTTCGAAGAGAATACGCACCATGAACCCACCGTGCAAGAGATATGGAAGAAGTTAGATATCTTAGACAAAGGCAATTCCGGGCTCTAATGGTGAAGCAACCCTTGCTTTACCTGCAACATCGTCGCCATCTCCAACCTCGTAAGATACTACTGAGCCTACTGAAAGGGCGTTTGCAATAAATTCTGCATTTTTATTTATGAGTTCGCTTTCATTAAATTTAGAAGATATTAAAGAAGCTTCTCCCTCTGACCAAGTATATATTTTGCCTCTATTTTTCTTATTCCCCAGTGTGAAAGATTGCCATGCTTGAAAAATTTCACCTCGCAAATTTTCTTCATTGAATATTTCTAATGAGCGCAAATATTCCACTCCATTCTTTCGAAAATCAAAATCGCTCTTACTAAGAGAAATGGCCTCTAAGGCAAGATTGTTCTTCCAACTGGCTGCAGTTTGAATAACGCAACTTGAAATGAGAGTATCTGAATGTCTTTGAGCGAGTCCTTTCACATTTCTCGAACTATCTATCAATGCCCTAAGATAACTCTCTTTAGCAAGGTTAATTGTATCGGTACTATTCTTTTCTAAATCTTTTATAACAAGTTCACTAATCATTTTCTCACCCCCCATTTTCGACCAAAATTCTTCTGCAATGTGGGGGGTCGCTGGTGCTAACATAGGAATCCAATTAGAAAGGAATATTTTTGCCGTACTGGCATCTGAACCACCTCTTCTCCGATACCATTGCCAATCGGATAACATTTCAAAGTGGCTAATCATTACACCTTCACGTAAACTGACGTTTTTCATTGCAATCTTCCATCTCGAATGATTTAAACGCATTCTGGCTAATATCCATTCATCAATTTCATTTGGAGAATTAGTTAATTCATTAGAAGATTCAAATGCCTCAATAATTGATTGCATTTGTCGATGATTTGAGACTATGGCATTATCAGACCAATCCATACCTGCTTCAGGATTCGCTCCGAATAAAATGAACAGACGAACGGTATCGGCACCATATTTATCCACCATGGTTCCGGGGCTCACTGTATTTCCTAACGACTTACTCATTTTCGCCTGCCTAGTAGTAAGGTCGGATTTACAAGATGGACAGTTTCCATCAAAATTTTCTATATGATATTCTATATTACATTCGACACAAAAAGGTGCTGGAGCGTTTAACATACCTTGGCATACTAATTGACCAAATGGTTCTCCAGTTGTATTCATTCCAAGATCTCTTGTTGCTTTAGTAAAGAATCTTGCATAAAGAAGGTGCATGACTGCGTGTTCGATTCCTCCTATGTACAAGTCTATGCCTCCTTCCATCCAATAATCAATAATCTCACGGTTAAATGGACTGTCTTCATTATTAGAATCTCCATATCTTAGGAAATACCATGATGAATCATAAAATGTATCCATTGTGTCTGTTTCACGTCTTGCCTGAAGCCCACATTGTGGGCAATTAGTCATGAGAAATTTTTCACTAGATTCTAGAGGATTACCACTTTCATCCCAACTAAATTTGACATCTAATGGTAGTCGGACTGGGAGTTCATTGTATGGGACTGGAACAACTCCACAATCATCGCAATGAAGCATCGGTATTGGAGTCCCCCAGAATCTCTGACGACTTAGAAGCCAATCTTTCAATCTATATTGAACGGTACCATGACCTGACTTCTCAGATTCTAGTGCTGCAATTACTGCTTCCTTAGCTTCATCTCCAAATAGTCCATCAAAACCATCTCTGGAAGAGTTATTCATATATCCTAGGGCATCGAGTACGGGATTTTCCTCGATTGCACTTTCATCATTAGTACGAGAAAGCACTGGTTTGATTGGAAGATCGTACTTCTTAGCAAAATCATAGTCTCTCTGATCATGTCCCGGTACAGCCATTACAGCTCCAGTCCCATAACTGGCAACAACGAAATTACCTGCATAAATTGGAACTTTTTCACCACTAAGTGGATTTATCGCAAACCTTCCTAATGGTACGCCCTTCTTTTCTTTCAACATATTAATTCTCTCGAATTCAGACATCTTGGCACATTCGTCACGGAGAGCCTTCCAGCCTTCCTCGTATTCTGTTCCAGAAACAAGTGACTCGCAAAGAGGATGCTCGGGCGATAATGTCACAAATGTCACGCCAAATATTGTATCGGGCCTAGTAGTAAATGCACCTATTACAGATTCTTCACCAACAACAGGGAAGTCAATATGAGCCCCGTGAGACCTACCTATCCAATTTCTTTGCATGGCTTTGACATTTTCAGGGAAATTGATATTATCTAAATCATCAAGTAATTCATCAGCATATTCCGTCATACGTAGAAACCATTGTGCCATATCTTTCTGAACAACTTCTAAACCACAACGCCAGCAACGATTATTTTTGACTTGCTCATTCGCAAGTACGGTATCACAATCATTACACCAATTTACTGGAGCAAATCTTCTCTCCACTAATCCAGCTTCATAAAATCGAATAAAAAGTTCTTGATTCCAACGATAATATTCCGGAGTTGAAGTAGCAAAGGTCC
>DADI01000062.1:0-503 GCA_002494975.1 Euryarchaeota archaeon UBA556 | reverse complement strand
ACATCGTGAGGATGGCCCCCCTCTTTCTTTGCGGCATTCTCTGCTGGCATTCCGAATGAATCATAACCCATGGGATAGAGTACATTTTTACCCATTAATCGTTGGAATCTTGCCATAGCATCACCAATCGAATAATTCCGAACATGCCCCATATGCATATTACCTGACGGATAAGGAAACATTTCCAAACAGTAGAATTTTGGTTTAGATGTATCTACCTTAACTGAAAATACATCCTTTTCTTTCCATTGATTTTGCCAGTACGACTCTATTCGATGCACGTCATAATTCATTTAATCACGTCCACTAATTATTCTTTGACTGATGATAATATCAAGTGAAGATTCATTACAAATTCAAAGGTCTTTTCTCTGGTAAATGGATACACCACTTGATTCACACGCTTCGACTATCAGAGTTCGCTATGAAACCTCTCCTTTGAATATGAGCCGGTATGCCTATGCGGCAGGTATACTTCGATATGTCATTATGTTAGGGGAAGG
>DADI01000043.1:3951-4811 GCA_002494975.1 Euryarchaeota archaeon UBA556 | reverse complement strand
AAGACGTATTTCAAGAATTTTTCTCGCCTGTACAGAGAGGAGTTCTACTGCGGAATTCATCGTCCCTCCTCTTAAAACATGAATGTGCCATCTTCCTTTTAGTTCGGAAGATACTAAACCAGATTCTCTCAATCTAATCATTTGATTATGCATTGCGGTTTGTGATAATCCACAAGAATCCCCTAGTTCTTTTGTATTCCAGCCTCTCAGAGGGTCATCTAATAGTGCCCCTCGAAACATTCGGTGTAATGCACTTGGCTCATCATTCACATTCCATGTTTCGGACTTCCTCCTTACTAAGGAAAGAGAATCAATTAACCATTCAAGGAGAGTATCTGTATCTTTACTACCTGTTGGCATAGGTTGCTCAACTAGCTTTACCCTGAACATACAACCTTATGCCGTAATTCAGAGTGTAAGAGCATTCTGCTTAACTTTCGATAGTAATAGGCGAATCATGCATACTCTGCACGAAGGTCAAGCCAGTTATATTCTATTCTTGAACTCTTTAATCCGATTAAATGGTCGGCTAGAGTAAGTTTGCTTGAAGAAATAATCCCTCTTGTCCTTAGAACACAAATTGCAGAATGTACAGCCGAACGAGATCTACCTAAATCTCGTGCTAATTGTGCTTGACTCTCGGGTGCACATGTTAATGCAAGTCTGGCAACTATTGATCGTTGAAGACTAGAAAGGCCAACAGGTAACATTGCTGCAGCTCTTCTTTCGTCTTTTACGCCTGTGCCGAGTAATTCTTCTATTTGTGAAGGTGCACCAGCGTAGTAGCAAGTTCTTCCATTTACAGGAATAATTGTCACAGTTTTTTCATTTACTAGAACATCTAGGTGATGCCTAAGGGT
>DADI01000043.1:0-3861 GCA_002494975.1 Euryarchaeota archaeon UBA556 | reverse complement strand
ATTTGGAGATGAAATTGCTCCTTCTGCCATGGGTGGTACGAATCCAGGCATTAAAGCTGTGATGCCCAAAGAAGAACCCCCTAGTGCTATCAGCCCATCAATGGCCCAAGAACGATTACTGCGCCACTGTTCAAGTAAAGCCATATCTCTTTTCTAATCTTCTAGTCTTTGAAAGAATCGGTTAGTTGAGTCGCTTTGCGTCGTTTATCTGATACTAATCTTTTGAAACAACTAGATCATTGTGTATTTTCATATACGCAACAAGTGGCCCTAAAAGTCTACCACAGTTTCTTCCATGTGTAGTTAATCTATACATTACACGTATAGGTGGTCCATCTTCCACTACTCTTTCGACTAATCCGTTTTCCCTACAGGCAGTTAATTTGTCAGATAACGTTCTACTTGATATCCCTCTAAGTAGAGTCCTTAATTCATTGAATCTTTTATCACCTGCAATGTAAAGTGCCGAAAGAATTTCAGTAGTCCATCTTGAACTAAACATACTGAAAGCTATGACGGCAGCGTCTACTTCCCATTCCATCTGCCCATCATCACCATCATAGTAACCTTGGAATATTTGACGAATTTCTCTCCCATTATCTTGAACTTGATCCAAAGCCGAAGTGATTTTCTTGTAATCCGAATTTGTAATGCTCATCCTCTCTCTACTCATGCCTACCAGATATGCCGAATCTCATCTAGTGTATAAAATACACCTTAGTGTATTCGTAAATACTTCTCTATTGATATATACATTGACGCTGGCTCAGTGTGCAATCTACACTTAGATGCAGGAAGTTACTAAAATGGATAAATGGTTAGAACAATGGTTAAATGAAACAATGGAAAAACTTGATTTGGAAAAAGAGGAATGATTATGAGTTTTAGATCATTACTAGAAATCGCAATAATTGGGATTGCAGAATATCGTGCACCAGCATGGATACAGTCTCCGAGAAGAGCTAGTTCTAGAAAAAAAATTAATCATTAATGTACTTGGGTCTTCGGCCTTCAATTAATGCTGACAAACCTTCTAAAGCATCTTTAGATGCAAAAATTGTATCTAACTCTGCTAACTCTAGTGCTAAGCCACTGTCTAAATCATCTCCAGTCGCAATCGCATCGTTAAGCAGTTGATTTGCGATTTTCAATGCAATTGGTGCTGTAAAACTTAATGATTTCATCTGTCTTATTACGGTTTTATCCTCTTTCTCAAAACCTTCAGGGATTTCTCCAGACATTATACTTTCCATATTTTCATTTTTGTAGAAATTCATAGCGAATAAAGAAACTGGATTGTTCTCATCTCTAGGCATCCCCGGATATTTATTTACTGGTTTTCCCTCTACCGAGATTTCCATTATTGTCTTTGAAATATCCGATGGATCTACAAGATGTGTAAGAATTCCTAATGCAGATGCAGTTTTAGAATCAAGGAAATTTCCGGCTAGAACTGCATATCTTGCTGCTTCTATACCGCAGATACGTGGTGTTCTCTGAGTCCCTCCTAATCCAGGGAATATTCCTATACTCGTCTCCGGAAATCGGAATTGTGAACGCCTCGTCCCAACTCTATAATCACACGACATTGCTAATTCTAAACCTCCACCCAAAGCCAGTCCAGTAGTCAGAGCAATAGTAGTTTTTTTCGATTTTTCAAGCTTATTTAGAACATCATGGCCATATGCAGTGAAGTCATAGATATCTTTTGTTGAATCTTCATTTATCTTATCTACAAAGAACTTGACATCAGCTCCTGCTACGAAAGCTTTTCCAGCTCCTTCTAATACAATAGTGTCTATATTTTCTTTCGAGTTTAGCTTATCGAGAGCAGATCCTAATTGCTTAACTACAGATTCATTCAGAGCATTCATTGCTTCAGGTCTATTTATCTTAATTTTAGCAATATTGTCATTTATTTCAATATCTATATAATTAAATTCAAATATCTCATTTTTTTCTTTCAACCATTTTGGAAGTTGGAAGCCTGCAAGTTCTGCATAACTTGTAGCCATTTTTATTGTCTGTTCAATTCCAATTTTATTTGCAATTTCAAAAGGTCCTTCCGCCCATCGCAACCCTACTTTCGCTCCTCTATCTACGTCTTCAATTGAACAAATTTCTTCTTCAACAATTTGCGCTGCAACGGCAAAAACTTGTCCTAGAAGCCTTTCTCTAATTGTTTCAGCGGTTTTTTCATCGCATTCAGTATCCTCTCCTATTTCCCAATTTTCTGATTTTTCAATTACTTTTACTAAACTACTTGCTCCACTGTAGCGGGGACAATTAAGTTGTTCCGAGAGATAATTAGTCGCATGTAACGCTATTGTAGGTCCAGTGAGATTCATTAAAGCAAAAGGCCCCATTCCAATATTAAATGCCTTTTCTGCTACAGCGTCTATTTGAGCAATTGACGCTACTCCTTCATCTAATAAGTGGCAAGCTTCATTTAACCACGGTACAAAGAATCGATTCACTACAAATCCTGGTCTGTCTTTACAAACAATTACAACTTTACCCATAGTTTTACAATATTGTTCCACGGCATTTAACGACTCAACTGATGTTGTTTCTGCAGGGATGATTTCAATTAATCGATTTTTAGCAGGATGATAGAAGAAGTGTAGCCCTACAAAACGGTCAGGTCTACCGGTAGCTTTAGCTAATTCATTTACAGAAAGAGATGACGTATTAGACGCTAATATTGTTTTCTCATTACATACATCATCTAGAATATTGAAAACAGTTGTTTTAATTTCAAAATCTTCGAATACTGCTTCTATAACTAGGTCCGTATTTGGGTCTATGTTTCCTGTTCCTACTACCCCTGTTATTCTACTTTTGATATCTTCAACTTGTTCTGAACGAAAAATTCTTCTCTCAATCGCTTCATCAAGAAAATCAGAAATTATCTGTTGCCCTCTATTCACCCACTTCTCTTCACGATCAACCATTTGTACATCAAATAGTTCTTGCGCAGACTTTTGGGCGATACCAGAGCCCATGTTCCCTGCGCCTATTATTGCAACTGAATTTACAGTGTTCATAGTAGTGCGAAACATAACCTATCCATCAATGCAACGGAGTGAATGACTCTTCCGTTGGCGTAACTTATTCAGCATAACCTTATCATGAGGTAATTATGATGCGCCGCCGCCTAGCAGTCTTTCTTGTTGTTTTGTTTCTAATATCGACAGCCCAAACTGCTCAATCAAATGCAACAGGGAAAACGGGAAGTGCATCGTCAGGTTGTACTTGTCATGGCGCTAGTGCTTCTATGAGTGTCACACTAAACGGCCTTCCTTCATCAGGATATACTGCGAATACATCTTACAGTCTTTCATGGGATGGGGGTCCACATATCCCTGGAACTGGAGGATTCAATATAATTGCAACACATTCTAGTGGCCAAGCAATATTAGGTACATGGAGTAATTTAGGCACTAATGTCAAGCAAGTTGGTAGTGAATTAACTCATGATGGGACATCTTCTCGTTCATGGTCAGCGACTTGGACATCTCCTCCATCAGGATCAGGAACCGTTGTTTTTGATTTAGCAGTACTATACGGTAATGGTAATGGGAATAATCAGGGAGACAGTTGGAGTACTAATTCTTGGAATTTACCTGAAGCATCAGGTAGTACCAATAATCCTCCAACTGCTACCAATGTATATTATGTCCCATCAAATCCTACTAAAGAAACAGGACTAGCAGTCGATTATGATTTCAATGATGATGATGGTAACTCTGAACAAGGTACAACGATTCGATGGTTTAGAGATGGTCTCCAAATTGCTCAAATTAATGATATGAAAGCAGTACCAAATGTTTGGATATCAAAGAATCAACAGTGGAGAGT
>DADI01000056.1:1303-3719 GCA_002494975.1 Euryarchaeota archaeon UBA556 | reverse complement strand
AATATTATCGATTCGGGGTTCTTAGGTGATTCAGAAATATATGCAATTGACGGTTTAGCTGCTAGTGGTTTAAGAGCCAGAAGATGGTTAAATGAATTACCAGAAGAATACTCGGAAAGGATGAGAGTTACAATTTGTGATCTAAATGAAAATTCATTGAATTGGGCAATGAAGAATCATGAACAGTTCCCCCCCTCGCACGGGGAAGGAATACTTACTCCGAGGCAAGGAGATTTGAGAACTGCGGTACTAGACCAAGGGTGGCACTGGGTAGATGTTGACCCATTTGGTTCGCCAATGCCATTTTTAGATACTGCAATTCAATCTCTAGCTAGAAGGGCTGTGCTAGAAATTAGTGCCACTGATACGGCTGCGTTAACCGGTTCATCAAGAACTGCTTTGATGAGAAGATATGGAGCCAGGGTGAAAACAGACGGTCTAGCACATGACTCTGGAATGAGAGTTTTACTGGCGTGTATTGCAAGAAATGCGGCTAGCCACGACAGAAGTATTCAACCTATATTGTCTATTTGGGATTCTCATCATCTAAGAGTTTCAGTAAAGGTAACTAAATCAATAAAAGTTTCAAATGAATTAGAAGAAAACTTAGGGTGGAGAGTTTCTAGTCCAAAAGTCGAGGAAGTTCAGGCATCGATAGATGCAAAACTAATGCCTCCAAGTTCTCTTGAGTCACTTCCCATGCATTGTTTCTTGCCTCTTTCATATCCCATAAATAGGAAAGACAATCGTGTATCTGGTCCTCTATGGATAGGGCAAATTGGAGACGAAAGTATAATGGCAGGTTTCACTGAAGAAATTGCAATGTCTTTGTGCACTACTAGTTTAGATGGAGGTAAATTATTATCATGGACTGAAAGGGACTTTGAGTTAGAAAAAAGAAGAATACTTCGAAGTATTAGGTATATTCAACAGGAGGCGGAAGTGGCGGATTGTCGTTGTCTAATTTTAACTGATGACTTGGCTAGTTGGCAGAACCAAGGATCACCTCCTAGTCCGAACAAAATGATTGAATTAATTCAAAATAAAGGTTTCAAAGCAGCGAGATCGCACTACTCTAAACCATCATTTCGGACGAATGCCCCCTGGGATATTATTGTTGAATGCTTGAATGAAACTCAACCGCCGATGTAAGACATCTCAATTCGAGGTAGTGCTGCTGTATCTTCTGAACGGATCTCACTGTATCGATCTTTTCTTCGTGTCCATATTGCTGCTATTGCTTCTTGAAGGATTTCATCATTGGCGCCATTATGAATTAATGCCCGAATATCGTGGCCACCAGATGCAAAAAGACAGGTTACTAATCTACCATCTGCAGAAAGTCGAGCTCTGACACAGTCTCCACAAAAAGGCGCTGTTACTGAAGAAATAAATCCTATCTCTCCTGAACCATCACTATGGGCCCATCGGACTGCTACGTCACTACTATTTGTTGGTTTGACTGAAACTAAATCGAATTCTTTCTGAAGATGTTGAAGAATATTCTCAGTCGGTACAACTTGCCCTAGTTGCCAACCATTAGTACGTCCTACATCCATATACTCAATGAATCTGACAACGATTCCTGTGCCTCTAAAATGATTCACTAATTTACTAACCTCTTCCTCATTAACCCCTCTTTGTACAACACAATTAATTTTTACAGGAAAAAGGCCAACGCGAACTGCTTCATCTATTCCTTCTAATACCGAATCTACTGAAATATTACTATCAGACATTTGTTTATGGAGTTCAGGATCTAATGCATCTAAACTTACAGTTACACGATTTAGTCCGGCTAAATGGAGCGCTTTGGCGTTTTTTTTCAGTAATGAGGCGTTGGTGGTTAATGCAATATCGATATCTAATTTAGAAAGTTTTTCAATTAGTTCTGGTAAATCTTTTCGGAGTAGAGGTTCTCCCCCCGTAATACGAACTTTCTCTAAACCTAAAGGAATACAAGAGCGGACTACTTTCTCTATTTCATCAAATGAAAGAAATGCCCTTTTGGGTAAAAATGTATGATTCTCATCGAATCGTTCTCTTGGCATACAATATCTGCAGCGAAAATTACACCGATCCGTTACAGAAATTCGTAAATCTTTCAGAGGTCTGCCAAATAGATCAATGACCTCCGTGGCAGACATGGTGTGTCGTAAGGAACGAGACTCATGACTCTTGCCTGTTTGAGGACAGGTTGAATAAAGGGTACCCATTGCAACACATTGAGTAACATGCTGGATATAACAGAGAAAGCTCAGGAGATGTTGAATCAATATCTCTCTCAAGGAGAAGATGCGGACCTAGCTGTCCGTATCGAAATAGTTGGAAGAGGTGCGAAGGGTTTCAATTATGATTTACAATTAGTCCCTCTAGGAGAAGCTAAGGAAGGAGATTTTCAAACTGAGGCAAATGG
>DADI01000056.1:0-1298 GCA_002494975.1 Euryarchaeota archaeon UBA556 | reverse complement strand
GGGTTTGCATTCGATAACCCTAACCCTCTATGGATAGATGAACTATCTCAGAGTGTAGCAGATGTGATTGCAGAACATGTAAACCCCGCTGTTGCATCTCATGGAGGTCATGTAGATTTATTGGGAGTCGATGAAGGTAAGGCATACATCGCTTTTGGTGGTGGTTGCCAAGGTTGTGGAATGGTAGATGTTACATTAAAACAAGGAGTAGAAGTTATGATTACAGATAATGTACCTGGAATCTCAGAGATTATAGACACCACAGACCATACTGCTGGAACAAATCCATTCTATTGATTAAAATATCATTTGAACTTCATCATCGTCATCATCATTATTAGGCGCTGGCAAAGATGTTTGCTGTGCGCGATTGAATGCTTCTCTCACACGCTCTTCAATATTTCTTGCATCATTCAACAGATCTTGAATCGGGATTTCTCTATCGAGTAATTCGCTCACGCCCTCCACTGCGATAAGTGCAGCACGTGCATCGGGATACATCGGATTGCACTCAGCCAGCAGAGCGGACACTTCCAAGCCTCGACGTTCGCCTTCAGCGATTAGATAACCTGCAATACCTGATACAATTCCTTGTTGGATACGGCGAATACCTGCTTTATCTAATTGGTCTCGACCCTCTTGAGTGGAGGAAACACCCCATAATTCGCCTTCCTCTTTAATTCCAAGTTCATTACTTATGACTCCGTCAACTACAATTAGACGATCAAAACCACCCTTTGTAAACCATTCAAGTACAGTTTCGCCAAAATAAACATCTTTTTCATTTGGAAATTGTATTTCTGAAGTAAATACACCTAATCCTTCGCCTTGATAAACTCGAACAGGGTGCTTTGGTACTGAGTCATGAATTAAAGCAATTGCTGGGAAATGAGGGTGTAAAACGGTTCCCATGACATCTAAATCAAGAGCACTGATCAAATGAGATGTCGTAATTACACCTACTGATCCAACTGTTGAGAATCCGCAAATTGCAGTTCCGCCGAGGCGGCTGGGGTCAGCTTCTGCGTGCAAAACTAATGGATAACCGGCACTATTGTCGCTACTCATCATACATCGCAGTGAGTTAGTTATCTTAAATCTCACAGTTATAAAATCACTTTTTGTTAAAAAATAATACTAGGATTTAACTAAATAGGCGGCGCCGGTAATAATATGAGTGCAATTGAGGAATCAGGAATGGGACGGATTTACATCAAAGTTGGTTCAGATATTATTGATTTGACTGGATCTGCGAAAGAAGTTAGTGATGGTTGGTTGAAAATCAAAGAAGATGGGTC
>DADI01000059.1 GCA_002494975.1 Euryarchaeota archaeon UBA556 | reverse complement strand
GCCCCGGACATTTCATTACGATAACAGGTCCCATATTCAGCAATTCTAAATGGTAATTCACGATATGATCTTTTTTTATTACGATAAACTAAATGATGCATAGGGCAATTCATTGCTTTTAGATAGTACGTACCGTCATCCATTTCCATCGGTGGATACATTCCATCTGAGTAGTGAGGAAGATGCCCACTACATTCGAATAATTCTTGCTTTGCTAGGGCAGGTGTAGTTACTCTTTGATACTCATAACTTTCTTCAGTTTCTAAAGCATAATTTTCAATTTCAGATTTTAGAATTTCTCCGTTTGGTAGCCATACCGGTAAACCTTTACCAATTAATTCATCAATCATGTAAAGTTCCATTTCTTTACCAATTTTCTTATGATCTCTTTTTGCAGCTTCTTCAATCTGTCTCTGCCTTTCTTTCAACCCATCTTTAGTCGCATAGCACATTCCATAAATTCTAGTCAAAGGCTCCCTATTACGGTCTGCTCGCCAATATGCCTGACTTGTACTAGTTAACTTAAACCACCTTAAATGAGACGTTGAAGGTACATGAGGGCCTTTACAAAGGTCAACAAACTCCCCTTGCCTGTATGCCGATGATCCGATATCATGGCCTATTTTATCATCCATTATTTCAATCTTAAATTTATTATCTGAAAACATTTCTCTTAGAATATTGTTTTCATGTTCCTCTCTCTCAATTTTAATATTGGCTTTAACAAGTTTATTCATTCTTTTTTCTAATTCTTTGAGTTCAGAATCACCGATGGGGCTCATATGGAAATCATAGTAGAATCCATGATCAATTGGTGGCCCAATAGTTGGTTTAGCATCTGGAAACATTTCTACAACTGCCTGAGCTAATAAATGTGCACAGGAGTGCCTTAGAATATACAATCCTTCATCGGATTCTCCTAAAATTGGATCAACTTTACAATTCGAATCTAGGATGAATGACATGTCTCTTTCAATACCATCTACAACTGCCGCTACTGCGCCATATCTCTTTCCATATACATTCTCCAATACTTCTCCAGCACTGATTCCTGAAGCATATTCATGTGTCTCTTCCTCATTGATTTCTACTTTAATCATAGACATACGCTGTGCCTCCGTTAACTACGCCGACATCACAATGATATGAATGCCTTGCCTATTCCATTACTCGTCTGAAAGTTATTTTAGCATAAATTGAGTGCCCGCAGTCCCGTTTACCATACCCTCAATATCTGTCAAAGAACCAATTACTGCTCTTTGCCCAGAACGTTCTATAAATGAACATGCAGCCTCTACTTTTGGCCCCATTGAACCCGCATCAAATTCATATTTTCTTATTTCTTCAGGAGTAGTATTGGAAATGCGTTTTTCAGCCTCAGTTCCCCAATTTAAGTAGACTCCATCAGTATCAGTAGCCATAATTAGTACATCCGCTTCTAATTCAAAGGCTAGTAAAGAACTAGCTCTATCCTTGTCTATTACTACTTCTACACCTTCTAAATTCCCTTCCTTATTGTAGATGGTAGGGATTCCTCCACCACCTGCACATATCACTACAGTATTTTTTTCTAAAAGCCAGTGTATTGGTCTTAGTTCGAATATTCTATGAGGTATAGGAGAGGCAACAACTCTCCTCCAATATTCCCCATCTTTTTTAATTTCCCAGCCTTTATCATTTTTCAATGCTTCAGCCTCTTCTTTGTTGTATACTGGGCCAATCGGTTTTGTAGGATTGTTAAATGCGGGGTCATCAGGATCAACTTCTACCATCGTTAGAATTGAAGTGATTGGTACTTCTATTGGTAATATATTCCCTAACTCTTGTTCAATCATGTAGCCAATCATTCCCTGTGTCTGAGCTCCTAATATGTCTAATGGATATTCTTCAACTTCTTTGTAAGCAGCCGATTGAAGTGAGAGTAACCCTACCTGTGGCCCGTTTCCATGACTTATTACCAACTCATTCTGTTCAGCTATCGGTGCTAAAGCGCTCACAGCAATTTGTATATTTTTACGTTGATTTTCGGCGGTCATATCTTCGCCACGTCTGAGCAAAGCATTCCCTCCAAGTGCAATAACGATACGCATTATGGTGAAGCGATAGGCTGTATTGATATTAACACACTCCCTTTGCGGTAGGCATGGTGCGTCTTGGTTTGTTAGTAAATCCTGATGCAGGTTTAGGTGGTCGATTGGGTTTGAAAGGTTCCGATGGGCAGGCAGAATATGCTCGTTCTCAAGGAGCAGAAGATCGTTCTGGACCTAGAGTTAAAGATGCATTGGAATATTTTTCCAATTTACATCGTGATAAATCCGAGATAAAGTGGTTTACTAGCCAAGGGAGAATGGGTACCGATTGGATTTCACAAGATATTGAAATTGGAGAAATTACAACTATTCATCAATCTTCAGACTCTACAAAGGCATCTGATACTTCAGATTTAGTAATTTCTTTATTAGAATCAAATATTGATTTACTATTATATGCCGGTGGAGATGGCACTACTAGAGATATAATTTCAGTATTAGAGTCAGAAAAAAGATCTGAAATTCCTGTAATCGGGATACCTTGTGGAGTGAAAATGCACTCTGGTTGTTTTGCATCTTCTCCCAAAGCAGGTGCAGAGGTACTTTCCGCATGGCTTAATGGCGATTTATTGATATCGTCCACTGAGGTACTTGATTTAGATGAAGACAAATATAGGGATGGTGAATGGGCAGTTCGCCTTTATGCAGAAGCAAAGACTCCCGCCTCTCCACGTTGGATGCAGGGGGCCAAAATGCGTGTTGAGGTTACAGGTGAAGAAGAGATAATCGAAGGACTTTCAGACCATATCAAGCAACTATTAATCTCTGACAATAGGCTAA
This sequence comes from Euryarchaeota archaeon UBA556, assembly GCA_002494975.1. GTDB lineage: Archaea > Thermoplasmatota > Poseidoniia > Poseidoniales > Thalassarchaeaceae > MGIIb-O2. The sequence goes on along the minus strand of DADI01000059.1, from coordinate 3,880 downwards.
TTATTTGGGGGTCTGGCGGAACACTAAGAACTATCTCAAATCAGATCGGCTTTGAAGGAACAGTACTTGGAATAGATGCTTCAATAGGGTCTAAACAAGTTGGTAAAGATTTGAATGAGTCGCAATTATTAGAATTATTATCATCACATAAAGGGGAAGTGACCCTACTTCTTTCCCCTATGGGAGGTCAGGGTTTCTTAATTGGTCGAGGCAATCTTCAACTATCTCCCAGAGTGCTTATAGAAATAGGAATCGATAATGTTCTTGGAGTAGTAACTCCAGCTAAACTACTTTCAGTACGTCGTTTACGTATAGAGACCGGAGATTCTATCTTAGACGAAAAATTTGCTCTTAAAAAGTACCTTAAGGTTTTACAAGGTTACAGAACTACTAGGGTTTTACCTGTTTCAGTAGATTAAATTTCTTTTCCTGCTGCCGCCATAAGAAGTCCTAGGAATGGTGGACTTGGTTTACCTGGTCTTGATTTAAATTCAGGATGGTATTGCGTGCCAACATAATATGGGTGGTCATTTAATTCCATGATTTCGCACCTTTGTCCTGTTTCATCTTTGCCAACATAAATTAAACCAGCAGACTCTATTTGTTCAATTAATTCAGGATTAACTTCATACCTATGTCTATGTCTCTCATCAACATATGTTTTATTGCCATAAAGTCTCTTTATTTTGCAATCTTCGACTAAAAACGGTGTCGGTTTTGTACCTAGGCGCATTGTTCCACCCATATGTGTCTTGGAAATCTCGGGCATAAATACTACAGCAGGTTGAGGTGTGTTTTCATCAAATTCCGTAGAATTTGCATTTTCCATTCCTAGGACGTTTCTACAGAATTCTATTGTTGCAATCTGTAATCCTAAGCAAACTCCCAAGTATGGTATTTTATTTATTCTTGCATATTCTGCAGCCTTTATTTTCCCTTCGATTCCTCTTATGCCGAAACCTCCTGGAACAAGAATTCCATCGGCATTTTTTAGAACATCCCAGGCTTCAGAATATTTTTCAGGGTCTTCAGCCATTTTTTTATCATCCAAACTTTCGGATTCAATCCAATTTATTTCTAATTTCCTGTTGACCTCATATGAAGAATGCTGTAGAGCTTTAATTACACTAAGATACGAGTCTGAAAGACCCGTATATTTCCCTACCATTGCTATTTTTATTATTTCATCCAAGTTATCGACAGTATCCGCCATCTTAATCCAGTCTTCGAGTAGTGGTCTTGAATCTGGTAATTCAAATCCTATTTCTTTTGCTAGAACTTTACTTACTCCTTGCTCTTCTAGAAGTATTGGGATTCTGTATATGTTTGAAACATCATGTGCTGAAACCACAGCTTCTGGCGATACATGACAAAATGCAGCTAACTTTTCTCTTGTCTCGGTATTCAATGGATGTTCAGATCTACATACAAGGATATCTGGAATTATCCCCAGGCCTCTTAATTCTTTCACAGTATGTTGTGTTGGTTTGGTTTTTTGTTCGCCTACAGGGCCCATTACTGGCACTAAACTAACGTGTACAAAACAAATATTATCTTCCCCTACTCTAAATTGAAATTGCCTTAGTGCTTCAACAAAAGGGGCACTTTCAATATCTCCTACTGTACCGCCTAGTTCTATTACACAAGCATCAGGAATTTCTCCACTTCCATCACTGGATATATTTGCAACTCTTTCTATCCACTCTTGTATTTCATTAGTAATATGAGGGATAACTTGAACAGTTTTACCAAGATAGTCACCTCTTCTCTCTCTTTCAATAACTGCTTGGTAGACTTTACCTGTTGTAATATTATTATCTTTGGTTAAAGAGATATCGAGAAATCTTTCATAATTCCCCAAATCCAAATCGACTTCTCCGCCATCATCTAGGACATAGACTTCTCCATGTTCGAAGGGCGACATAGTCCCAGCATCACAATTAAGATACGGATCTATTTTAACCGAAGTGACGCTTAGTCCAGCGGATTTTAGCAATACGCCTATGCTACTCGCCGTTATTCCTTTACCTAGTCCTGACAAGACTCCTCCCGTTACAACAACATACTTCATTCAATCAACGGGATTTGAAGCCAACGTGTCTCGCCTATCAACATTCCTTCTCCGGGCCTTATAGAATAGCCTTTGCTAAGTCTAAGTATCTCCTTCCTTCCCGATGGTATATGCCGGAGTCGGGGGAGGGTCGAATATTAGTAACGGGCGCTCTTGGACAAATCGGCACTGATTTAGTAGAGAATCTAAGAGAGATTTATGGTTCTGATAAGGTTCTAGCCAGCGATATCCGTGAAATATCTGGTCATCCTTCTGTATCAAGTGGCCCATTTACACTTCTTGACGTTCTCGATAGTGATAAAATACTCAAATTAGTAGAAAATGAAAACATCACAATAATTTATCATTTAGCAGCGATTCTTTCAGCCAAGGGGGAAGAAAAACCAGAATTATGCGAACTAATCAATGTAGGTGGAACAAAAAATATCTTGGAAGCCGCTAGGAAAAATAAGATACGTGTATTTGTTCCTTCTTCAATCGCAGTTTTTGGCCCCGATGCTCCTAAACATGCTCCTCAATTAACTCCTTTGAATCCTTCAACTAAGTATGGGATGACTAAAGTTGATTGCGAGATATTAGGGATGATATATTGGCAAAAGTATGGAGTTGATGTTAGAGGTATTAGATATCCAGGATTAATTTCTTGGAAATCTCCAGTCAGCGGCGGTACCACAGATTATGCAGTAGATATATTTCACTCTGCATTGTCCCCTAAAAAATCGTATAATTGCTTCTTGAGGGCTGATACCAAACTTCCTATGATGTATATGGAGGATGCAATCAGAGCTACAATTACGCTAATGAACCAACCTATTGAATCTCTTAGTTCGGCACGTTGCGGATATAACATCTCAGGGCTTTCATTTACAGCAGAGGAATTATCTTCTGAAATTACTAATCATATTCCTGGATTTATTTGCAATTATCAACCTGATATTCGTCAGAATTATGCTGATTCATGGCCTGACTCAGTGGATGATGAGGTTGCAAAGAATGACTGGGAATGGAAACCTGAATTTCAATTAGAAACATTAGTCAAAGACATGATTGAAAATTTAACAAAATAATCTAGTTTTCATCAATCTGATTGCTCCAATCTGGAGTCTCGGGACCTTGTTTTGCCCACAACACGTCGTCTATTCTTAGAACACTTATTGCAGCATCAGTGGCACCAATAATGGCATGTTTTGCTACGAAAATAGCATCGAAGATGCCTTTTTCATACATATCAGAAACTTCCCCTGAATTTCCATCAATACCAATCCACCCTCCATTCTTTTTATCTTTAGATTGAGCCGCAGACAGCGCTAAGAGTGTATCAATTGGATCATGACCTGCATTTTGTGCTAGTGCCCTAGGGACAATTTCCAAGGCAGCGGCATAAGCTTCTATTGCCATTTGTTCTCTTCCTGAATGTGTAGTTGAAAATTGCCTCAATTTTCTTGCGAGATGTGTTTGTGTTGCTCCCCCACCGGGTAGAATCCGGTTCTCTTTTATTAGTCTATAACTAACGCCTAATGCATCATCAAAGGCCCTACTTACCTCTTCTCTTATTTCTGGCGTTGAACCTCTAATTACCATCGTCATAGCTCCTCCTAATTCGCCTTCAATGGTAGTATAATTAATTGAGCCAATATTTTTCTCCGAACGTGAAGAATAAACTCCAAGATTAGTCTTAAGAATTCTTTCTACATTACGAATCATGTCTGCACCAGTAAGCCTCGATAGACGTTCTAGATCATCTCTTTCAAATCTTCTGTAGGCAGTAATCCCTGCTTTTGAAAGCATAGGTATTGCCTCATCAGCAAT
>DADI01000076.1 GCA_002494975.1 Euryarchaeota archaeon UBA556 | reverse complement strand
GTATTTACTACACTAAGTAATTATTATACACTAAAATTGATTTTAACGACTGAATTGAGAACAAGTTAGTTAGAAATCTTCAAATGATTCGTCTACTTAGAATTATTTAATTGAGGTGAAATGATATGTCTCGATTAAGTTTTGAGAGGATATTGGGAAATAATCTCGTGAAATCTTTCATATTTTATTCAATATTCAGAGCCTTTTATGGAGCAGGTATTCTGTTATTCACATGGCTTTTTACATCTAAAACAGATTACCCGTTATGGGTATCACTAATCTTTTTAGTATTATCAATGATATTCTCTAGAGTATTGCTAAAATTGATAAAGCGGATGAAGAACAGTGATAATCAAGAAAAATAATCATTCGTCTTCTTCTATTGTGTCATTTTCTTCAAGTCGGATTTTAGCAAGTTCTCTCATATCTTCGTGGTGGTTTCCTACTTCAATCGCGTCTTGATCATCTTCATCGACAATTTCAACACCAAGTAGGGTCTCAATAATATCTTCCATAGTCACAAGACCTACTGTTCCTCCGAACTCATCCTTAACAATCAAAATCTGTTCTTTGTTATCTAATAAAATATCTAGAGCCTTATCAACTGAATCAATATCTCTGCAAGGATGTATGTCTCTAGAAATTTCACTCATTAAAACATCATCTTTGTCAGCGGCAGCTTCCCTAAGAATATCGCTTCTAAGAACCATCCCTTGAATTTCATCTATATTCTGATTTATTGTTACTGGCATACGACCATGAACCATTATCGGCATTCTTTTCAAAATTTCAGATACTGTTTCATCACTTGTTGCAGTAGCCATAACTACCCTTGGAGTCATTATTGATGCGACAGTTCTTTCTCTCAGACCGAGAAGGTTCTGTATCACCTTTTCTTCATCTCTTTCTATTACTTGAGTCTCTTCAGCAATATCAGCAAGATGAGATAATTCGTCTCTGGTGACTGCCTCATTATGTACTGAAGGGAAAATTGAACGAAGTTTTTCTATCGGATATACTATAGGCAATAATATAATCATCAGTAATCTCAAAATTCTAGCCGAACTGACAGTTAATTTCCTCCAATACAAAGCACCTATGGTCTTAGGTAATATCTCACTTAATAATAAAATAGCTATTGTTAGTAGTGATGCTGAAACGGCTATTACATAGTCCCCATCTCCAAAGGCAGCCTCAGTTTGATGACCCACGCCTAATGCCCCCACAGTATGTGCAATCGTGTTTAAAGTCAATATTGCAGTTAGAGGGCCTTCAGGATCATCCTTGAATTCACTCCAAGTGCTGCTTATTTTGGGATGTGTGTCCTTTAATGCTACTATATGGCCGTGTGTTGTAGAAAGCAGAACTGCTTCTAAAATACTACACAGGAATGATGCTCCCAGTGCTAATGTTGCATAAAATATAATTAATGTCGTGGGGTCCAATTTTGTTGCCTCTTAGAGTACTTTTTTGTGAATATATATTTTTATTCATGCCGATAAAGTTGCTCGTCTCTGGACGCTACAGGGGCGATTAAGACATAAACATGGTGCTACAGGCATTTGATTGTAAGTACCGTGGGGAGGCCGAGAAAATGGAACATGTTGCAATATTTATGGCTTGGCCTTATGCCAATGGCCCTCTACATTTAGGACATGTAGCAGGTAATTGTTTACCTGCAGATATCCAATACAGATACGAAAGATCTCGTGGACGTTCGGTCATTATGTGCAGCGGTTCGGATGAGCATGGGACGCCAATTACAGTTACTGCTGAGCAAGAAAATGTCAACCCTCAAGAAATCGTTGATAGATATCACGAAATAAATAATAAGGCATTAATTGATTTGGGTTGTTCTTGGGAAGATAATATTGATAGAAGAGGTATCGAATACGGTGGCGCACTTTACAATAGAACTACCGACCCTAGACACAAGGAATTAGTGAGAGAATTTTTCATGGAACTACATGATTCAGGGTATCTCAAACAACAAACAATGCAACAATATTGTTCAATTAGTTCAGATGGAAAAACTAAATTCTTACCAGATAGATATGTAGAAGGCGAATGTCCTGTATGCAATGCAGATGGTGCTAGAGGCGATCAATGTGATGAATGCGGATCAACATATGAGTCTAGTGATTTAATAAATCCGCGTTCTAAAATGGATCCTGACGCTAAAATAGAAATAAGAGATACTGAACATTTCTTTTTCCAACTTAATAAATTTCAAGATCAGCTAGAGATTCACTCACTAAGTAAACAAAAGATATGGAAGCCGAATGTAAAGGCAATGACCAAAAATTGGCTTAACATGGGTTTGAGACCGAGGGCAGTAACAAGAGATATGGATTGGGGTATTGGTCTTCCATTATCTGATAAAGAGTGGTCAACAAAAAGAATTTATGTTTGGTTTGAAGCTGTTCAAGGTTATCTAACATGCTCTCGTATATGGTCCGAAAAGTTTGCAAATGCAGATGATTGGAAAAAATGGTGGACAAAAAACTCGGATGGAACTGAACCAAAACATATCTACTTCATGGGCAAGGACAATATTCCATTCCATACAGTAATTTGGCCTGCAATTATTATGGGTTTAAACTCAGCCAGATCAGGGACAAAACCTACCTCTGACATAGCAATAGGAGATTTAGTTCTAGAATCAAATGTTCCTGCTATGGAATATCTAATGCTTCAAGGAGGGCAATTCAGTAAGAGTAGAAAACATGCAGTTTGGCTACCTTCATTCCTAGAGAATCATGACCCCGATACCCTGAGATATTTCTTATCAATTAATATGCCCGAAGGTCACGATACTGATTTCCGATGGGAAGAATATGTCGATAAAGTAAATAATGAACTAATCAGTACTTATGGAAATTTCATCCATCGAGTTATGACTTTAACTCATAGAATTGAATCACCAGACGGCATTAATCCATTAGCGAAATATTTGAATTTAGGTAATCATGATGAAGCCGAATTAAAAATTTCAAAATTTGTTAATGACGCTATTGATTCCATGGAGAAACAACGTTTCAAGGAAGCTTTGAGGTCGATAATGAATATTTCTCAATTTGGCAATGGCCTAATACAGCATTCAGAACCTTGGAAATATATTAATTCCGAAGAATCTACAGAAAAGAATGAATCTTTGTCTACACTAGCTTTTTGCTGGCAAGTTTGCAAAGGTTTAGCAGTTACTCTGAGACCATTTTTACCATTCCAATCCGATAGATTATGGAATATGCTGGGAGAAAAATCTGAAATTGACAATTTATTGTATGAAGACGCTTTTAACTTCACATCAGATATTCATTGGAATAGTTCAAAGCCTATGCCATTATTTGCTAGACTTGATATAGAGAATATACTTGAGCGTGAAAAGTCAATCGCCGGTCAGGATGAAGAAAAGATTGAATTGAAGGAACAGGAAGTGAAATACATCGATTTTGAGGATTTTATGAAAGTAGAAATGAAAACTGGTAAAGTAATAGCAATAGATGATCACCCTAATGCGGATAAATTATATGTCGTTACAATCGAAGATGGCCCTGATTCAACTAGGACCGTTTGTGCTGGCCTAAAGGGAATTTATGAGAAAGAACAGTTGTTAGGGAAGCAAGTAGTATTTGTCGCTAATCTAAAACCTAGAAAATTACGTGGCATTATGTCAGAAGGAATGATACTTGCTGCGGATGATGGTGACGGAAAGGTCTCAGTGTTGACACTAGACAGTGAAATGCCAAATGGATCACAAGTCAGATAATTCCGGCTTATCAAAGAATTCCCATTGAATTTCCGCTAATTCAGCATTAGTTTTTGCACGTGAATAAGCTTCGAGTGGTTCATTATTAAGATTAAAAAATGAGTCTGAAAATCGAAATGGTTTCATTATTTCTTTTGCTTGTTCCCATCTGCCTATGAGGACTAAACTAAGCGCGAGTGCTTCCGCTGTAGATAATCTTCCTGGCTTACCCCAAGATACAGGATTTGCCGCTAAGACACAAGGCAATGTTCTACCTTCCAGTCTCGTATTTTTTGAAATATATTGCAATGAACTGTCAATTTGCTTCCATGAACAATCTAGAGCGACGATAGAGGCACCTCTTTCTATACTGAGGCGATCATCAGGTCCTACAAGAAGGCCCGCTTTAGGATCTAATAGTAATCCTCTTTTCGGTGTTTTTTTGATATTTGTATGAAGTATAGCGTGATTAAATTTGTGTAATCTTCTTGCTGTACACTTTTTTGGGTCGTCTTGATCAAGATGGATGATATGAAGTGGGACATTATCCACTAATCTTCCCTCCGAGATAATAAATCTTCGAGAGCGTCTCCAATAGTCATATTTCTCTTAGCAGTATTCGTTTTCGTAGTATGTTCTGAACTTCTTTCTACATTCAAATCAATAGATAATATCTTTTCAATCTTTAAAATTAATTTATCAGTTGGTCTCCCACCATTTTCTATTTTTTGGACAATATTCAATCTCTCATTCATTTTAGACGCAAATGTTCTTTGATCCCATCCCTTCTTCTTTCTTCCTTGAATAATTCTTTTATGAAAATCAGATGCTAATTCTGTGGAATTTTTAGCCATTATATCTTTACCAGCTACACCACGACTTGAAACCGTATTTCTAGTAGTTTTTTTGACCTTAGAAAAATTAACTGGAGCCTCTATTACTTGGAGATTCATTGACTCTACACAACGTCCACAGGCCTCCACGAGAATCCCCGCAGTACGTGCTTTTTTTGTGGAAACTTTTTCATTACCACATAATTCACAAGATGCCATTGAAACCCCGAGTAGATAGTGATACAAGACTGCTTCGGATAATAAGCGTCAAATGCATGTTGCATTAGGTTACGTTATGGCAAGTCGAGCGGGGTCACCTCGGAAGGACAAAACAATACCTGATGCAAGTCAAGATAAGGTGACTACTCAGGCCTTGGAAGAGCTAAGAGAACAGTATGCATTATTATCAAATGATGCTAAACAATTGATGACTGAGAAAATGTATCTAGAAAATGAATTAAGTCAATTGAAACAAAGAATAACTCGGTTAGATGAAGAAATTAGAAGCTTACGAACCCCTCCATACATCATAGGTAACGTACAAGATGTAGTTGGTGAAAAAGTAGTAGTGAGAAGTTCAAATGGAACTATTTTTCTAGTATCTAAAAATCCAAGAATTGATTCTTCGAAAATTTTACCTGGTGCGAGAGTATCAATGAATCAAGATACATTAGCCGTCATCGATATATTGGATGAAGCATTCGACCCTCTAGTTTCAGGGGCTGAAATAATTGATAAACCCAATATTAAATACTCTGATCTTGGTGGATTGGATGAACAAATTAAAGAAGTTAGAGACGCTATTGAACTTTCATTAGAAAAACCTGAAGAATTTGAAAAATTCGGTATTCAACCACCTAAGGGCGTATTGTTAACCGGCCCACCAGGTACTGGAAAAACAATGCTTGCTAAGGCAGTAGCAAGTCAAACAAATGCAACTTTCCTTGGATTAGTTGGTTCAGAACTGGCGCAAAAATACATTGGAGAAGGTGGGCGAATGGTACGTGAACTGTTTGCATTAGCTAGGAAAAAATCCCCATGCATAATTTTTATTGATGAAATTGATGCTATTGGCTCCAAGAGGTTAGACTCGTCTACTTCAGGAGACAGAGAAGTACAGAGAACTCTGATGCAACTATTATCTGAATTAGATGGATTTGATTCTTTAGAAAATGTGAAAGTTATCGCAGCTACTAATCGCCCAGAATTACTAGACAAAGCTTTACTACGACCTGGGAGATTCGATAGAATAGTCGAGATCCCATTGCCCAATATTGAAGGGAGAGAGTCAATATTCAATGTTCATGCTAGGAAAATGCCTTTGGATAAAAATGTTGACTTTGGTAAATTATCGATAATTACTGAAGGCTATAGTGGAGCTGAAATTAAGGCTGTTACTATTGATGTGGGGATGAAGGCTATTTCAGATGGGGTTACTAAATGTAAAATGTCTCACTTTAAAGAGGCTATTTCATCTATAGATGCTAAAAGAAAAGGCGTTAAAAATAATGGGCCAGATCGACTTTATGGGTAATTGGTGATTACATGAAAGATGTACTGATTGAGTGCGTGCCAAATATTAGTGAAGGAAGAGATCAGGATATAATTGACAAAATTGTTGGTTCCGCAAATTCAATTGAGGGAGCCTTTGTGTTAGGTTGTGAACCAGATTCAGACTATAATAGAACAGTAATAACAATTGCAGGTGAACCTCAAGCAGTTATTCAGGCAGCGTACAAACTGATAATTAAGTCATCAGAATTAATCGATATGAGAAATCATACAGGAAACCATCCAAGAATGGGGGCAGTTGATGTTTGTCCATTCGTTCCTTTATCTGAAAATTCAATGAAATACTGTATCGAAGCATCACAGAAATTATCCAATCTTTTAGGTAATGAAATCCCTCATTTTTTCTATGAGGAAGCGACTTCAGAACCTCAAAGAAAATCATTATCGGCTTTAAGAAAATCCGAATATGAGGGACTTCAATCACGCTTTGAAGGAGGTGATTGGGGTAATGAAGTAACTCGGATGCCAGATTTTTGGTCTGGCATATGGGGAGAAAAAGAAAGACGTTTTGGAGCATTGGTTATAGGCGCGAGAAATATTTTAGTTGCTTACAATGTTAATGTAGATGAAATTGACGCTAGGGCCTCAAAAATTGCTGGGTCGTTGATTAGAACATCTGGTAGGCTAGTAAAAAATAATAGTAAAAAATTCAGAATCCCAGGTATGTTAAAACATGTCCAAGGGATGGGTGTTCCATTACCTTCATCAGGGATTTCTCAAGTATCAATGAATCTTCAAAATGTATCAGAAACTTCTATGCACATGGCATTCGAAGCGGTAAAATCGGTAGTTAATGACCATGGTGTCAAAACTTGTGGCTCAGAATTAGTTGGTTTAGTCCCACTAAGTGCTATGCTTGATTCGGGTAAGTGGTTCTCAGATAATCCAGATGAATCCTCAGATGAAGATTTAGTAAATTCTGCAATAAAAGGACTTGGTTTAGATTATTTGGATGACTTCGAAGCTGAATCTAGTATTATTGAGTGGGCGATAGATAAGGAAGTGAAATCAAATGAATGATGGCTATATTTCTGTGTTAGACAACATTAGTTCAGATTCACCAACGCCAGGAGGTGGTACTGTCGCCGCCCTCACACTATCTCATGCTCATTCACTGGCGGAAATGGTAGCAAGATTGACTGTCGGAAAAAAGAAATGGTCTTCGGGTCAAGAAATCGCAGAAAATATCATCTTATATTGTTCGGATGCAAGAAAAATATCATTAACTCTTGCTAAAGATGATTCTAATGCATTTACAGAAGTGATGAGTGCTTACAGACTCCCAAAATCTAGTGATAACGAAGTCAGATTACGTAAGAATGCCATCCTTAAAGCGACAATTGGTGCTGCATCAACACCCTTGTCGATAGCAATTGAAGGCCATAAGTTACTATCACAGTTACCCGAACTAGGATTGTACGGTAACTCAAACGCTATAACCGACTTAGCAGCATCTTCAGAGTTAGCATATACATCAGTATATATCGCATATCTAAATGTTAAAATTAATGTCGATTCAATAATCGATGAAGAGTTAGATAGAATTCATAAAGAGGCTGAAGAAATCTTTTTGCAATCTAAAAATTTGATTCATGAAATACGTTTAATCGTATCAAATAGGATGGACTAAAAATGAAATATTTTACAGAAGATTTTCAATCCCCAATACCTTCGGAATTACCTCCTGTCAAGGAATATGATCAATCAATAGATCATGCACCTGAGAGACCGGCTGTATTGAATAAAAAACAAAGAAAATTGGCTATAGCAAACGCTTTGAGATATTTTCCTTCTGATTGGCATGAAGTACTGGCAATAGAATTTAGTGAGGAGTTAGAAAAATATGGCCATATTTACATGTATCGATTTAGACCTGATTATGAAATGTTTGCACGCCCCCTAAATGATTATCCTGCTAAATCAGAGAAAGCCGCCTGCATTATGTTAATGATACAAAATAATCTAGACCCTAATATTGCTCAATTCCCACATGAATTAGTGACCTATGGTGGCAATGGAAGTGTCTTTCAGAATTGGATACAGTATAGAATTACAATGCACTATTTATCAATAATGAATGAGAATCAGACTTTAGTAATGTATTCTGGTCACCCTCTTGGTTTATTTCCATCGAATGATAATAGCCCACTTGTAGTCATAACTAATGGAATGACTATCCCAAATCATTCATCTCAGAATGAATATGAAATTATGAATGCATTGGGCGTCACTCAGTATGGCCAAATGACTGCTGGTTCGTATATGTATATAGGGCCTCAAGGAATCGTTCACGGTACTACTCTGACAATACTAAATGCTGCGAGAAAATATCTTAATTTTGATACGAAAAATGGCTTAGGAGGATTACTTTACGTGACTTCAGGATTAGGTGGGATGTCTGGTGCTCAAGCAAAGGCTGCTGTTATTTCAGGGGCAGTTTCGATAATAGCTGATCCTAATGACTATGCTGCGAAGAAAAGATATGAACAAGGTTGGTTATCAGAACTACACTATGACTTAGATGATTTAGTATCAAGGACTAGGGAATCAATTACCAAAAAAGAGGCTGTATCTTTGGGTTATGTTGGAAATATTATTGATGTATGGGAAAAACTATATTCAGAAAATATAGTACCAGAATTAGGTAGTGATCAAACGAGTCTTCACAATCCTTGGTTAGGTGGTTACACACCTCATGGAATGGATTATGAAGAGATGAAAGAGATGATATCTAAAGATCCTAATGAATTCAAAACTAAAGTTAAACAAAGTCTGGTAAGACATGTAGAAGTCATCAATAAATTATCGGAAAAAGGTATGTATTTCTGGGATTATGGTAATGCATTTTTACTTGAAGCTAGTCGAGCAGGGGCAGATGTTTTATCGCAAAAAACAGAATCTGGTTTTAGATACCCCTCATATGTTGAAGATATCATGGGTCCAATTTGTTTTGACTATGGATTTGGTCCATTTAGGTGGGTTTGTTCGTCTGGAAAAGATCAAGATTTAGCAGTAACTGATGCTATTGCATCAAAAGTTCTGAGGAAACTAGCGTCAGAAGCACCGGACGAAATTAAGAGCCAATATTATGATAATATTAGGTGGATTGAAAATGCTGAAGAAAACGGTCTTGTAGTCGGCAGTAAAGCTAGAATTCTTTATGCTGATGAGAGAGGAAGAGTGGAAATTGCAGAGGAATTTAATAATGCAATTGCGGAAGGAATAATCTCTTCTCCAATAATTTTAGGACGTGATCACCATGACGTTAGTGGAACTGATAGTCCTTACAGAGAAACTGCAAATATTCGAGATGGTTCTATGTTCACTGCGGATATGTCTGTTCAGAATTTCATTGGTGATTCCTTCAGAGGCGCCACATGGGTTAGCCTCCATAATGGGGGAGGTGTAGGCTGGGGAGAAGTCATTAATGGCGGATTTGGGATGGTGATTGATGGGAGTAAAAAATCTCATGAAAATATCACTTCAATGTTATCTTGGGACGTAAATAATGGTATTGCGAGACGTGCTTGGGGTCAAAATCCAGAAGCTAAATTTGCAATAAAAAGGGCTATGGAATATGATGCGAATTTGAAAGTTACTATCCCTAACGAGGTATCGAAGAGTTTACTTGAAAGAGTCCCCTGAGGTAGTATAATGACGAATGAGATGATTGTGATAGATGGAGAATCACTGACTATTGAAGAAATTGTTTCAATAAAAGAATTTTCTACTAAAGTCAGACTTTCAGATGAATCTATGAACTCTATCAATGAGTCAAGAAAACTTGTTGAAAAAATAGTATCTAGTGGAGAAGTTGTTTATGGAATAAATACTGGATTTGGTGCTTTATCAAATGTTACCGTACCATCTGAACAATTAGAACAATTACAATCAAATTTAATTCGGTCTCATGCTTGTGGAGTCGGTGAGAAAATGGATCCTGATTCGGTATTAATGATGATGCTAGTACGTGTCAATTCATTAGCAAAAGGAAACTCTGGTGCAAGACTGGAATTAGTACAATTACTAATTGATATGATAAACTCACGCATATCCCCGATTATACCTAGAATAGGCTCACTAGGAGCATCCGGCGATTTAGCTCCTCTTTCCCATATGACCTTAGCAATGATGGGAGAGAGTGATGTTCAAGTCCAGAATCAGGATGGTACTTGGACCACTGGTAAATCATTGGATATGTTAAATAAATTTAAACTGAAACCTATTAAATTACAGGCTAAGGAAGGTCTTTCTTTAATCAATGGGACTAGTCAAATGTGCTCATATCTATGCCAGAGTATATTTAACTGTGAAATGCTAATTTTTGCTGCTGATGCTGCCCTGGCAACATCCGTAGAGGCAATTAAGGGGTCTTATGTTGCTTTTGATCAGCGAATTCATGATGTTAGACCTCAATATGGCCAAACAGTTTCGGCTAGTAGAATTAGAGGTTTTCTAGTCAATTCAGATATTAACAAATCACATATTGATTGCGATAGAGTACAAGATTCCTACTCATTTCGTTGTGCACCTCAGGTTCATGGACCTATGATTGATATTTTACGTGAAGCTCGAAGAATTTTGACTATTGAAATAAATTCAGCCACAGATAATCCTCTCGTATTTTCAAATAATGGTAAGGCTGAAGTAATTAGTGGAGGGAATTTTCACGGACAGATATTGGCTTTAACAAGTGATAATATGGCAGTTTGTATCCATGAGATTGCCAGTATATCAGAGCGTCGAATAAATCAAGTATTAGATCCTCAATGGAGTAATCAGAAGGCATTTTTAGCTAATAATCAAGGATTAGAGAGTGGTTTGATGATTGTGCAATATGTCGCAGCAGCAGTTATAGCTGAACTGTCTCTATTATCGAATCCCGTTACTACAACAAATATTCCAGTAAGCATGGGTAAAGAAGATCATGTTTCAATGGGTGCAACTGGAGCATTCCGAACTTTCAAATCATCTAAACTACTCTCGCTTGTCATTTCGAGTGAATTAATTTGCTCTACTCAAGCCTTAGATAATATACCAGAAAAGGCATCAGATTCAGTAAGTTCAATACATCACTGGATTAGAAAATATGTTCCTGAGTTAATAGAAGATAGAAGCACATCCAAAGATACAGAAATTATTGCTGAGAAAATATTATCTAGAGAATTTACTAATATTTTTGAGAAGTGAGAATATGCAAGAAAAATTACATATGACTCAGCATCCTGGAACCAATCCACCATCTTTTACATCAATAATAACGGGAATAATTGATGATAATATATTTTTGAAAGATTCGTATTGCTACCCTAGAGGAGGAGGTCAACCGGGAGATACTGGTATGATTTCCAACTCAGATGCTCAGGTAAAATTACTAGAAACATTACCTGGAGAATCAATAATACATCCATTAGAATCAGTAGATGGATTCAGTATAGGTGATGAAATCAAATGTTTAATAGATCAACAAAGAAGGAATAAAAATACTGCAATGCACACTATTCAGCATATTTTTTCGGCAATGGCTAATGATTTATTTGAGGCTGAGACTGTTGGTAATCAAATCGGTGAAGAACAAACTCGAATTGATTTATTATTCCCAGATAGAGATAAATTCATGAAATCAGATTTAGAAGAATCTGTTAATAGCGTCATAAAATCACGTAAAAACGTAAGTATTCACAAATGGGACAGAGAATCAATATTATCTCATGATCAAATGAGACATACAAAATTCATGGATAGAATTCCAAGAACAATAACTGAACTCAGAGTCGTAGAAATTGAAGATATTGATTTATGCCCTTGTGCTGGAACACATGTTGATAATACGTCTAAGCTAAGTGAAATGGAAATTACCAACGTAAAATCTAAGGGCTCTGGTAAATTGAGAATTACTTATCAATTGAAAAACGGTTAACATAGAATTGTAGTTACTGGTGGGCTCGGCAGGAATTGAACCTGCGATCTCCACCATGTCAAGGTGGCGTCATAACCCCTAGACCACGAGCCCAGTAATGTGAGGGGATAATCAACCCCTGATGAATGATTCTCTCTGAGTATTAGAATTAACTAATGATCTTGGAAAGTTTTCCATCACAGTTTTCTCGAGAACATAATCCAGAAACTCTGGTTCGACCATTAGACATGACAATTTTTCTTGGTGATTTGACAATTACTTTATTTTTACATTTCATGCAGTAAGCTTGGAATGTTGCCATGTTTTACTCTCGCATGGTAATACAACTAAACCTTGCTAATCCCCCCTCTTCTTTAGCAACAATCAGCATTATTATCGAAAACGCTGTACTGAAAGCCTAATTTCAATTACTGCACACGATTGATTTCTGATAACTACCATTATCGGCCAAACTATCGTCGATATTTTAAAGAGATTTTTCTCAAAATATATGTACAATAATTATTTCTAAAATTGTAAATTTTTTTTTAAAAAAAGTTTATTGAAAAATTGTTAAATGTGATGTAAACTTTAATATAAATAAAAGATTGTTAGAAACTACTTTTAAGATTAAACAATGGATCCAGATGAAAAAGTTTTTTCGATCGGAGAAATGCCAGGTGTCTGGCACCAGTAATCTACAAATTTACTCTTTAGAATATTAATATCTGCAGGACCACCCTCATATATTGACCCTACATTCAATTTTAACTCCGAATTGAGGGTTGATGCTGGATTTCTAGAACAGGCGACTAAAGCCGCCAATGGATCCATGCCTAACCTATGTGTAGCAAGACTTGCCACAAACGGTAATGATAGTGTTTGACAATTGGGGTTGAAATCAGTGGCTAGTGAAAAATTCCAATTATTATCGAGACAATCATTAATTCCATTACCTAGATCTTTTCCTAACACATAAGGAGCCCCGGGTAAGAAAACTTGCATTGTACCTGAAGCATGTGCTTTTTCTCTGGAGTCAGAATTACTGAAACCTACGTGATCCGCGCTAGCACTTCCTAATTCTGCTGCCAAATTCAAACCGTTTGAATCTACAAATTCATCTCCATGTAGGCGACTTTTCAATC
>DADI01000081.1 GCA_002494975.1 Euryarchaeota archaeon UBA556 | reverse complement strand
AGATACATAAGAATCTCGGCTCAATTGTACAATAGTGAAAATGAATATCGATTTTTAGCAAAAATTCTTGAAAAATGTCTATGAAAATTAAGCAATACTTCAAGATGTCTAGTTCGTACGACAAATCATGCCTTCCGCAGTTGTAGCCCTAACTGGCGCATCTGGTGCCCAGTATGCAGTAAGACTAGTGCAAGCATTATCGGAGGCATCATGGGAAGTTGATTTGATAGTCACCAACGCAGGTGCAATAAACTTACACTTAGAGTGTGAGATGACGCCTGAAGATTTATCCAAAATTAAAGGAGTTACCTTACAAGATAACAAAAATTTAGCTGCAAGACCTGCTTCAGGATCTGCTAAATTTGACGCATATATTATTTGTCCGACAAGTGGTACAACTATCGGAAAAATCGCAGCAGGAATTTCCGACAATCTTGCAACAAGAAGTGCATTAGTAGCATTGAAAGAGAGAAGGAAACTGATTATTGTACCGAGAGAAACGCCTTTTGCAACAGCACATCTAGAAGCAATGACAAAAATGTCAACATGGGGAGTTGTAATTTTACCCGCTAGCCCAGGATTCTACCATAGCCCTAAAACGATTGATGAGCTAATCGATTTTGTAGTTGCAAGAATATTAGATCAACTAAATATTGAACACAATCTAGGTAAAAGATGGTCTGGTGAAGAAGTCAGTTAATTCAATAATTAGAACGAATAAATGATTATTTTTTACAGTAATCGATTATTTCTTGATAATTAGGCTCTATACCTGGATTTTCAGCAACCCATGCATAGCCTATTCGGCCATCTTCATCAATAATGAAAACTGATCTCTGAGACGCCACATACCCTGGCATAACAAAACTAATTCCTACGCCATAAGAATTAGTAGCCTCTCTATTGACATCGGATAGTAAAGGGAAGCCTATTGAGTTATTATTTGCAAACTCATTATTAGAAAAAATAGAATCAACACTAATGCCAAAAACTTCGACTTCCATTCCGTCAAACTTAGACATTGAATCAGTGAAAGTACACATTTCAGTAGTACATACTCCAGTAAATGCCGCTGGGTAAAATGCAAGCACTACTTTATTTCCAATTGAGTCACTCAAAGTGACCATATTCCTGTCATTTGCCATCAAAGTAAAATTTGGTGCTACATCGCCTACTGAAACCATAACCTTGCGGAGAGATAGGTCCATTCAAAGATAACCGTCTCTTGGGGTAGGGTATAATGAAAGAGATTGTAACATTCGAAGACTGGGGGAAAACACTCTTTGAACCATTTATTATGTTACTAATTACAAGAAAAACATGTCAAGATTGCGTGGAAGTTGAAAAGTATTTAGAATCAAATAATCATCTAATAAACCAAATTCCAGTCAGAAAAATTTCCTTAGATAATTCTGATTCAGAGAATTTAATAAATAATTTAGAATGGATAAAAAAAGAAGTTGATGTAATACCATTTTGGGTCTTAATGAATTATGAAAAACGTCTTTCAACAGTAAGAGGGGGGATAAAAGAAGCTAGGGATTTGACTACATTCTCTCGGGTGAATCTATTCCAAGAAGATTAAGTCCAGTACTCAAAGTCCTAGCAGTTAGACTACACAGGGCTAATCGGCTATTCATTGTAGATTTATCATCAATTACCAATACTGGACAATTCTCATAGAAAGATGCAAAATCTTGAGCTAATTTATGTAAATATACTGCTAAACGGTGAGGAGCATAATTATTTATTGACTCATCAATAGCTGCAGAAAATCCAATTAGGGTTTTAGAAAGTGAACTTTCGTTATCATTCATTATGGATATTTCGTTATTAGTAAAATCTTCTCTCTGAATTGAGGCTTTTCTGAAAATACTACAAATTCTAGCATGAGCATACTGTAGATAAGGAGCAGTATTGCCCTCGAAAGAGAGCATTTTATCCCAATCAAAAACATAATTTTTGTTTCTATCGACTGAAAGATCCGCGTACTTTACTGAACCTATTCCGATCATTCTCGAGATCTCTGCTCTTTCTGATTCAGAAATATCTGGATTTTTTTCTAAAATAGATTTATTGGCTCTGACGATAGATTCCTCGAGTAACTCTTTCAAACTGATTGCTTCACCGTCCCTACTAGCAAGCTTTTTACCATCTGAACCTACAACTAGGCCAAAAGGAATATGTACAGATTTAATGGAATCATCCATGAAATTTGCCTGTCTAGCAACTTGGAAGACCATGTCAAAATGTTGTGACTGCTCGGCACCTACAACATATAGAAATTCAGTCCCCCCTATATTCTCTACACGATTTATGATACAGGCAAGGTCACTTGTAGCGTAGTTATAGCCACCGTCTCCTTTACGAATAATTAGAGGCAATGGTTCTTTCTCACGATTTAGCCAACCTTCTGGGAATACTACAAGAGCCCCGTCACTTTCTTCAATCATATCCTGATTACTCAATCTATCAACTACTTCGGGAAGCAAATCTTCATAAATTGATTCTCCTGCTAAATTATCGTCATTGAGTAATACATCTAACATGCGATATACTTCATTGAAATGTAATAAAGAAATATCAACTAATTCCTTCCATAGTACAATCGTCTCTGGTTCCTTGGACTGAAGTTTTACTACACGCTCACGTGAGCGAATTGCGAAATCTTTGGAATTATCAAATTTATACCTTGCATCTTTATAGAAATTCTTAAGATCGATATCTTTTACCTCTACATCTTCGCATTCAAGGAAATGCTCAATCAGCATTCCAAAAGGAGTCCCCCAGTCTCCTATGTGATTCTCACCTATTACTCGATGACCTTTGTATGTTAGAATTCTCGCTAGAGCATCCCCTATTACAGTGGAACGCAAATGGCCTACATGCATTCTTTTAGCAACATTGGGTGAGGAATAATCAATTATTATGGTTTTTTTATTTTCTATTTTCACTCCTAACTTAGAATCGAAGTTGATTTTCGAAACTTGATTAGATAACCAAAAATTAGTGGCTTTAAAGTTAACAAAACCGTTAATTGAGGTAGTTGTAGCGACATTCGATAACTTGTCAGTTAAGTCTGATGAAATATCGTCTGCAATAATATTAGGAGATTTTCTCAATATCCTAGATAATGAATGACAAGGAAGGGCAATATCACCATGAGATGAATCTGTAGCGTTACCTATTAGACTTAACCAGTCATTTTCTTCTATGCCTAAATTCATCATAGTTTTAGAGAGAATAGGAATAATTTCACTACGAAGATTTCTCATGCTATCACCTCATGACCAAGCATACCTCAACATAGCAGCAATTCCACCGAATGAATTTTGTAATGTTGCACCCTCTTCTGTATCCATGGAGACTAAGGTCACCTTAGCGGAAGTATGTGTAGCTAATTCTGTTAATTCATCTATCAAATCCATTGTTTTATCAGGGTCTTCTATTAAGTTATCAGAATTACATTTAGGACAATCAGGGATATCTGTCAAATTATTATGAGTTTGGCTCCATTCATTTGAGCATGATTTACAAATCCATCCTACTCTTCTTTTCCGTAAACCTTCGGACAATAATATTGTAGCAACTGCACCTTGATCTAGGGCATTACGGACCATCATTTCACCATATGTCGCCTTAGGATGTGTTTGCATAACTTCTCTTAGGAAGTTATCTACTAACTTTCTTTCCACATCAAGTTCAATCTGATCCATTAATCCACCAGCACGTTGAATTAATTCTCTTAAACCAGAATCATTTGAATATCCTACATCAAAGTGTGGTTCTCTAATCAACTTCTTTATCTCATGATGGAAGTAATCATTCCTCACAAGAAAATCTTTAGTTGCTCCCGGCCCTCCAATAATGATGCCTTTCAAATCATCAATCATAGGAAGCCAATATGCACAGGCTCTTTCTGCAGATTTTTTGAAAAAGTTATGAGCGGCTTCTTCGATTAATCTTTCAAAACGTTGAGCAGATTGACCACCTCTACCGTGTTTAGATGGAACTTGAGAAGTAATATGTTCCTGACAATGATGCTTTTTACCAGATGCCAAACCATAAGCTGATTCAGACCTATCAATAACGAATAAACCATAAGCGGTTTTATCGATTAACATAGCCTCAAGTTGAGATGCCTCAAAAGATGAGTCACACCTATATCTGAATGATGGAAACGCCTCAGGTGGGTCATCTACAACAACCGATATTAGTCTAGTTTTATTATTACCTGTAATTACATGTCCTACGAATAGGGCAATCCCTCTTTCACCAGGAGTTTTGTACCTCCCTAAAGTAGAAACTGCTGACTCAATCGCATCTGTAACATGCTTACGTGTACCTTTAGACTTGATATTTGCAGCCTGACCTCCTTCTTGGATTAAATGATGGCGAACATCATGCAACATCTTTTCAGGAGGTATGATGACAGTAACTAACTCAGTACCCATACCTCTCATTTTCGAAACTTCTTCGAGAGTCTTGCGTGCACGAAGTTTACGTTTTTGCATCTCCAAGTCTTCGGACATAGTCTACCCTCGTGTATTGCCAAAGAGGCCGGCATTTCAACCCTTCATCCTCAACATAGCCTAGACATTGATAGAGAAGCAGTGTAGCCGAATGCACGATGACAAGCATTGTGGCGGCTCTAGGCGGGAGTTTACTACGTCCTGAAATAGAGAATAAGCACATATGGTTAGATGATTTGATATCAATAATTAGAGATAGAGTAGCAATGGGTGACAGATTAGGACTAGTAATAGGAGGAGGCGCTCCTGCTAGAGAAGGAATAAGTCTGGTGAGACCTTTGATTGATGATGATTATCATTTAGACAAAATAGGCATCGCTGCGACCAGACTAAATGCCACCATAATTAGAGAAGCAGTTTCAGAAGCTGGGATTACAGTCTCAGGAATTATTCCATCTAGTGTAAACGAGGCGGTGCAATTACTCGAAGAAATACCAGTAGTCATCATGGGAGGGACGATTCCTGGACATACTACCGATGCAGTTGCGATTAGATTTGCAATTGCCGCCAATGCTAAAAAATGTATTATAGCAACAAATGTCGAGAAAGTATATGATGAGGATCCAAGATTAAATCCAAATGCGAAATCTCATGAATACCTGACTCATCTTGAATTACAAAAAATTGTTGGTCCTGCTGAGCATGAAAAAGCAGGACAATCTAGTGTGGTTGATCCGATTGGGGTTTCAGAGGCTCTAAATGCGAAAATGGAATTAAATATTTTAGACGGAAGAGTGACCAAAAGAATCAGGCAAGCAATGGAAGGCGATGATTTTGAAGGGACTGTAGTTTCATCGGAGGGGAAAATATGAGCAGAGCCGAAAAGATTGCTAAAATGGCTACAAGAACCGCGAATCAAGCAAAGGAAGCAGCAACTACTTCTAAGAAAAGAATTAGAGGCAAAAATAGCGTATCATTTGAATCGCACAAACATTGTGTAATTTGCTCTATCCCTATACCAATTAACAATGAACCCTCAATATGCAATAAGCAAGATTGCGATGCAACACAAAAAAGAAAGGAAAAATCAAGAAAAAGACTCTCTATCTTATTGTATGTAGGGGTAGCAGTATTCTTAGTACCTATATTAATACAAGTTGTAGGGGCATTAATTTAAATTAAGTTGCGAATTGTAGTGATTAATATGATGGTAAGAATACTCTCCGTACTACCCGGCGCTGTGGGGATTATTTGCGGGATTATGCTCATTGGGAGCCTAATTGGCGTATCACTACCAGAAGAGGCTAGCACTATACCTCAGGTGCCTTGCGAAGTTGATGATTCGGAAATCTGTTTTATCGCAATGACAGAAGAAATAAACCCACCTATGATATTCAGCCTACTTGATATTGATTTAGATATTACATGGTCGGAAGAAAATGAGGCATGGTTTGCAATCGTTGGAACTGAAGCATATGTAAATTGTCCTCCGGATAGTGAAACTAAGATTACTGAATGCACAGCAGATGACGTTGAAGAATTCATAATAGTAGGCGGTGAGGATGAAGAAGATGGTACTTTGAGTTGGGATATAGGAACGGAGAAATATCATATAATCACAGGAGGAAGAGAAGGAGCAGATATCGGAGACATGCAAGTTTTAACAACAAGTGTTGAAATAAGTTTTGATTGGAAAGTAGAATTGATACTTGTAGTTATATCTGTTACTTTAGTTATTGGAGCAGGAGAAATGGCTTTTCCAATAAGAAAATTATTTGATAAATTTCGAAATAAATGAGTGATTTTAGTATAGTGTATTTGAATAACCAGAATGAGGTGGAAGTATCATGAGTGAAGTGTGTAGCAACTGTGGCACATCAATTGATATTAGTGGTCTACAGAAATCCTATGGTGGATTTGACTTATATTGTAAAACATGTGGTAATCAATGGCATGTAAACTAATTAATTATCAATTTCTCTTCGTTTTTCAATCTCATACTTGGTTCCTAAGGGCTCAAGGCTCTTCTCTTCAACATGCCAGTTGTCAGGTAATGAAAGAGGATCTTCTATCACATCAGCACCAATAATATCAATTAAAATAGCGCGGAATTCCTCTATACCTTCACCATTAACAGTAGATAACAGATATTCTGCATCTACAGGTGTTATCTTAAGAAGATCTGATTTAGAATGAGCTACGATTATTGGTCTTTCAGTAACTAGACTTCTTACTTCCCTTAGAAGACTCAATTGCTCATCTAAAGAGGTCCCCCCTGTTTCACTGGCATCGATAAGGAATACCAAAACATCACCTACATTCTCCAATGCGGCTATTGCTTGCATTTCTATCAAATTCCTCTCTTCCATTGGCCTGTCTAGTAAACCAGGAGTATCTACCATTTGATACGGTCTCCTCCTATGCATGAAATGTCCTAAGTGTAATTGCTTAGTAGTGAATGGATAAGCAGCAACTTCTGGTTCACCAGATGATAAGGCACCAATTAGAGCAGACTTACCTACATTTGGTGAACCGGCTACTACAATAACAGGTTCCGCTGAATCAACGGAGGGTAATTTTCGAAGTATGTCTCTTGCCTCACCAAGCCATATAATCTGAGGTGAAATTTGATGAACAATAGAAGAAATACGTCCATAAGCATGTCTTCTTGCTTCATGGAAACCTTCTATATTCCTAATACGAAGTATCTTCGATTCAGATTCACCCGAAATTTTACGAATCCTTTCGGCAGCCCATTGAATAGCACCGAGACTCTTACGATAATCGTCATTACCTACAGCTGCATCGATTAAAGCCCTATCAAACTCCGACAATGCGTTGAGACTAGGCCATTTATCCACCCATGTCCTAAGAGTTGTATCTATCGTATCTGCAGCAGATTGAGTCATTCTTACCATTTGCTTCCTTACACGATGATACTTGTCTGGATCTTCGACTAAATCAGCCTGTTTAGATGCCTTGCGAAATGCCTTGTCAAGAATTTCTTGAGGGAAAAGAACGGTCGGAATACTTCTCCACTGTGGTGATGCCATGGTCTCTCCCCTATCTGCCGCCTATACCATCCCACTTCAAGTCAACAGTCATTAGTTGATTATTACTTACAATCTTTGAACCCGTTGGCTTTTCTATAACATAGTTAACCGAGAGGTATGAGTACGGAGAGGCGTAGTAGAGAAGTTACTGATTTACCCGAATGGGCAAAACGAATACATCAAGAATACGGTTCACCTGAATTAGAAACTATACAAGATATATTTCTAGGACCATTGATTAAAAGAAAGTCAGGTTTAAGGAAAGATGATTTAATTGAAATATTGCTAGATGGTAGGGCACTACCTAAAGATTCAGACCCATATATTAGAGGAATGTTGGTTGGTACCTCGAGAAACGTCATAGAAATTTTAGATGAAAATGGAGATTTCCGCTCAATAGCGAGAGACGTGATAGTTGAATTACGTTTAATCACACACTTAAGGAAACCATATATCGAAGATAGGGAACTTTTAACTTTCGAAAAAGAAGATATGCGTAGGCGTTCAAATCTTCATGAAGCGGCGGAAAGACAAGCGGATGGAAGAGATGATAATCATGTGTGGGATTAATATGGATGAAGTAACTAATTTATCTTCTAAAGTTTGCATCCCATGTCAAGGAGGGGTCCCCCCATTAACTGAAGATGAAATGGGTGAATTTATCAAACTCTTAAACAATAACTGGAAAATTGTCAATAGCCATCATCTGGAAAGAGTTTGGGTATTTGATAATTTCAAACAGGCATTAGAATTTACAAATAATGCTGGAGATATCTGTGAAGAACAAAACCATCATGCCGATTTTGAATTAGGATGGGGTAGAGTTTTAGCAAAAATCTATACTCATAAAATTGATGGCTTGGTAGAATCAGATTTCATTCTCGCATCTAAGTTTGATGAAATTTGAGGTTAATTAAATGGTTAAGATTCAGAAGCACATATTCATATGTGTGAATGAAAGGAATTCGGATAATCCAAAAGGATGTTGCTCATCAAAAAATTCTCTAGAAATAATGACTAAAATTAAAAGAATTACAAAAAAATCTGGAATTGGAGATATACGAGTCAATAAATCTGGATGCCTAGGGAATTGTGAGAAAGGTGTTGCTTGTGTCATTTATCCAGAAGGTGTTTGGTATACCATTCCTGATGATGAAAAAGCGATTATTGAGGTTTCTAATCATATTCTTGGGGGGGAAATCGCTTCGGATTACTTGATGTTAGAATAATTTAAAATGGTGAATAAATATGAAAAAGGTGATATATCCAAAAATAGGTGGGCCGGAATCAATACAAATAATAGAGAGTAAATTAGAAACTCCAACGAAAGATCAAGTTAAAGTTAGAGTTCACAGAGCAGGAATAAATTTTGCAGATTTAATGATGAGACAAGGCTTGTATGGCTCAAATCCTGATTTTCCTTTCACTCCTGGTTATGAAATATCTGGAGAAATTATCGAACTAGGAGAAAATGTATATTGGTTGAAAAAGGGTCAAAGAGTGATAGCAATGACTGGTTTCGGGGGTTATTCAGAAGAAGTTCTGGTAGAATCAAATCGAATTGTGCCTATTCCAGATAGTGTTAGTTTTGATCAAGCAGCAGCTATGCCAGTAACCTATGGAACTGCATACCATATGCTAGTTCATCTAGGTGGACTGAAGGAAGGAGATTCGATATTAATCCATCATGCAGCAGGAGGTGTTGGAACTGCTGCTGCTCAGATTTGTAAAGCATTTGGAGCGGGACTAATTATTGGAACCGCTTCAGAACATAAAAAAGAATTCGTAGAATCATTAGGAATGCATTTCATTAATCGCGACAAAGAAGATTTTGTAGAGATATGTAAAACACTCACTGAAGGAAAAGGGGTACACCAAGCTATCGATCCAGTTGCAGGAAAACATCTAATGAGGTCATATATCGCATTAAGAAACGGAGGGAAACTACATTGTTTCGGTGCATCATCGGCGGTTCCTAAAGAAAAAAGATCGATGGTCGCTGCATTAAAAATGTGGATAAATACTCCTAAATTTAACCCATTGGAGATGATGAATTCAAACAAAGCTGTTTTCGGAGTACATATGGGAAGAATGGATGATAGCACAATTTTCGAGAATCATCTTTCAGATTTAGGGACACTAATGGAGCAGGGAAAAATAGACCCTATTATTGATTCGATTTGGAGATTCGAGGAAGTTGCAGATGCACAAAGACATATCCATAATCGGAAGAATAAAGGAAAAGTTCTTCTAGATTTTTCACCGAAATGACAGATATCAAGAGTCAGCAACAATTGATCCATTGAAAGTCATTTCATGATTAGGAATCATTTGATCTCCCCAAGCCGCTTGTACTTTGGCACCTACTTCTTCGTAAGCATCAGAGTTAATTACTGAATCTAGAGATTCTTGATTAGGCCAGTATGAAACTGCAATTATTCTTTCCGAATCTTCTGCTAAAGTTGTTCTTTCACAACCATTTGCCATTGCTAAATCTAAGAAATTTTTCCATCCCTCGATTTGTTTTTCTGTTAAGTCAGTTTTTCTTCTTTTAGGACGCTCCATACCCGAACTATCATAGTTAACCATTAAGTGATTTGGTTAAGAGAATTGTCCCTGCGAGATCACTCATAGTTTAACTGGTCGAGTTGCACCACAAGCCTGACATTTTAGCAAAGTAGTACGATCTTCTTTGATAAAACGTGTATCCGGTGCTTTGCATTGACCGCACAAAATATATGATTTGACATAAGATACTATCTTTTCTTTAATTCTTTTAGGAGGAACTCTTCCTTTGAACAACACTCTAACTTGCTCTCTCGTACCAGACGTACCAAGTTCATTGATTAAAAATTGGTATACGTGATTTGCATCACGGTCCATAGCGTCTACAATAGGGGCGAAATTACGTAAGATAGTCTGATTACCTTCAATTAAAATTTCTGGTTCAGGCATTGTCCATCGTGATCTCTCACTGATATTTTTTGGAATACGCTCACGAGCGCGCTCTAACAAAGACTCATACTCGAACTCAACCATTGACTAGCCGAGAAGAGTCCCCTTTTTCACCCCACCGACTGAAAATCACGGAGAGATAAGCGTAAAATGCCGACTAGCACAGCGAATACTATGGATGAAGCCGTAGAAGTCAAAGTTGCAAGAACTCATGATGATGCTTTACTACCTACAAAAGGAAGTATCCATGCAGCGGGCTGGGATTTATATTCACTTGAGGATACAATAGTCAGGCATAGAAGCAGTACCATGGTTAGAACCGGCCTGCATGTAGCAATTCCTGAAGGATACGAAGGGCAAGTTCGAGCTCGTTCATCGCTAGGCAAAAAAGGATTAATTCTTCCACATAGCATAGGAACTATCGATGCAGACTATAGGGGAGAATTATTTGTTTTAATGACATGGATAGGAGAAGGAGATTCATATAAAATTCAGAAAAATGAGCGAATCGCACAACTTTTAATAACACCAATCCCAAAATCACAATTCAAAGAAGTAGATATTGAGAATCTTGGCGAAACAGAGAGAGGAGAGGGTGGTTTTGGTTCAACTGGAAGGTTTTAATTATAATTTTATAACTGAAAAATATAGATAATATAGATAATTTGTTTCCGATGGCTTGATACAGGGCGGATTCTAGGACAAAACGATGCCACTAAGCGTAGACGAACTTCGTGCCAAAGTACAGCAATACCGTAGTAACGGTTTGAACACACAACAAATAGCAGATGAGTTATCACTTTCTCAAACTACAATTCAATGGTTATCTACTGAAAAATATTCTAATAATGTAGTTTCTGAAGATAGACCTACTGATGTCCAAGTAGGTTGGAGATCTGTAGCAGTTAAGGCCAGTAGAATAGAAGCTATATCCTATATTTTTGCAGATATTATCGAAGAAGAAATTGGTGACGAGGTGGATACTATTGTTGGCATCAGCATCAATGGTATACCTTTCGCTCAGGCTATTGCAGGACAATTAGATTTAGATTTGGCGGTGAGCCGTTCTATAAGTGAAGAAGAAGGAGCGCACATTTCAGAAATTTTTGCTAATGTTTCAGGAAAAATGGTTGTTGTAGTTGATGATGTGGTATCTTCCGGGACAACATTAAAGAAAACAATCAATAATCTAAGAAAAGCTGGTGCTGATGTTAGGCTCTGTTTAGTTTTAGCAAATAAATCTGAAGTAAATGCTCTTGAAGGAGTCCCTCTAAGAGGATTAGTTAGAGTAGTAACTGTTTGAGGCAGAAAAATGCACTGGGCTGATCATACCGCAATGCGGCTTTCAAAACAATATGACTCACAAGTTATTGCGTCAGGCATCACGCCTTCTGGAGAATTTCACATAGGCCACCTTAGAGAAATATTAACCGCTGAAATGATACATAGAGCGTGCTTAGATGCAGAAATTGATTCAGAATATATCTTTATTGTAGATTCAATGGACCCATTAAGGAGAGTTTATGGTTTTCTTTCAGAAGAATATCAAGAATACATAGGATACCCTCTTGTGAATATTCCTGCACCCAATCCTGATGGAACCCCCAATCATGAAGGCGGAAATTATGCAAATCACTTCCTTCAACCGTTCTTAGAAGCTCTAAAAGAAATTGGTGTTCATCCTAAAGTCGTAATGAATCACGAAACTTATGATAGTGGAGATTTCGCTACAAAAATAGATTTAGCCATCCAAAACAAAGATAAAATCCATGAAATAATTGAAAATATATCTGGTAGAGAATTGCCAGAAGAATGGTTTCCTTACAACCCAATAGGTAGCGATGGCAGCATGGATGGAGTTAAAGTAACAGGTTATGAAATACCATACGTATCTTGGATAGATCGGCATGGAGTTGAGGGGAGGTCAGATATTAGAAAGGCAGATGGAAAAATGCCTTGGAGAGTTGATTGGGCTGCAAGATGGGGTATACATGGGATAACGTGTGAACCGGCAGGTAAGGATCACGGAGCATCTGGAGGGAGTTTCGATACAGGAATACCAATTTGTGAACTATTAGGGAGCAAGCCTCCTGGGAAAATGGTCTATGAATGGATACAACTGAAAGGAAGTGGACCTATGTCAAGTTCTAGTGGCAATACCATTGGCCCTATAGAGGCATTAAATCTTGTCCCACCAGAGATATTAAGATATATAATTGCTAGAACTAAGGTGAAAAAACATATCGATTTTGACACTGGACCGTCGCTTTTTGAAACTGCAGATGAATATGAAAGATTAGTATCTAATCCACCTTCTGGAGATAATCTGAATAAAAAGAAAATGGTAGCCAGAGATACTATTCTTGGATCTCTGAGACTTAGTCAGGTGAATAGAGGAGATGACCCCTCAAAATCTATCGCAGGAGTCTCTTTTCGCCATTTAGCAATGTTAGCTCAAATAAAATCAAATGACCAGGACATTTGGGATTCTCTGAATAAAAGTAAGCACATAAACGGTGAACCGAACTTAGCATTAATTGGAAGATTATCAAGAATGAGAAATTGGATAGAAGGAGCTCACTTCCCTGAAAATGCAAGAATCAAGATTCAAGAGAAAATGAACGATGAAAATAAAGAAAAAATCACAAAGGAACAAAGAATATTTCTGTTAAGCTTACTTACTAAATTAGAAAATTGCGTATGGAGCGAGAGTCAAATAAGTCAACTAATAAGGGATACTACTAAGGAATTAGAAATTAATCCAAGAGAAGGCTACGTGGCGCTTTATCTATTGATAATAGGCCGAGATTACGGGCCAAGAATCGCTTCAATAATTACTGAGTTAGGAAAGGAAGAGACCATTCAGATATTCTCAAAATCGTTTTAATAAATCTGAGAAAATTTCAGAAGTAAGACCAGTAGATCTTGCGGCTAGTCTTCTAACTATTAACTCAGGCGTCGATCTAGCGATGTGATTTCTTTTTGGAGTTCTATCTACAATAAGATCCATGTTTTCGTCGAGACCTTGTGCTTCAATCCCATCTATCCTAACATGCCCACCCATTACCTCAGAGATGGCAGTACCAATATGTGTCACTAAAAGCACGTTAGTATCTTTATTCTCACTAGAAGCAGACAAAAGTCCACCAAGTATTAACGACGCAGAACCTGGTTCTGTAATCGCCTCAAGCTCATCTGCTAGTATGACCTTACGATTATTGGAAACTAGAACTTCTGCAAGTTTCTTTAGAGTTCTTTCTAAAGCACCTGCTGATTGAGTCCCAGATACCTTAGCAAGTATATGCAACTCATCTAAAAGGCCAACGCAAGCATGGGAGGCAGGTACTGGTAATCCTGAATGTGCAAGAAGAATTACCGACCCCAATGTCTCAAGAAGAGTAGTTTTACCACCTGAATTAGCGCCCGAAAGTAATGCAATCCTATCTCTATCCTCTCTGGGAGATACTTCTCCTATACCATAAGTAACCGGTTCAGGAACACAATCAAGTAGAATATGACGACCATCTTTCATCCATATTCCTGGCTCAGAAATAGAAAATTCTGGAAGACTACACCTGTTTTCCACAGCCCATTTACCTATTCCAAGCCACATATCTATCTCAATAAACTTGGATATCGCCTTCCTAGCAGGCTTCATTATCTTTACAGTCGAATTAGCTATTGCGATCTCTCCTTCACTTCTCTCAGATAAAATAGCAGAATCTAAATCTGATTCTATTTGTTCTATGGCTTCACGGTTAATTACACAAGGATATTCACTAGAAAAAATTTCACTTGGTAAAGATATACCTGTATTTTGCAAATAATTTTCTAATCTCCTAATCCCATCGTGAAGAGAAAAGTCTATCGTATCAGCGACTGTACTTTTTAGTCTACGTTCTAAACTGTTAATATCAGAATAATATGAGAGTACTTCATCACCACCAAATGAAATTGAAGCCTCGGAAGTTCCGGATACAATAGCGTCATTAACTCCTGCTTCAATTGATTTTACTTCACCCCATAATCCATCTCGTGATTTCTCTAAATTTTCAAGACGAGTTGAATCATTATCAAGTGATTGAAGGAGAAGGGGGAGATCTCCTAGTTCTTCTAATGATTCACTAATTTTTTCTCCGATTATATTTATTGGCCACACCTGATCAGATAGATTTGAAATTATCGACAGATTTACAGAATTTAATTTCAACCACTGCAGAGGTACTTCTGGGACTAATTTGTATAATGAATCTTCAGATTTACCAACGACCCAGCCGGAAGGTAAAACCTCAGGAGCACCGGGTCCTATCCAGGTCACCCTAGGAATCCCTACATAATCGCGCCATTTCTCATCATCTGAACGAACTAAGATTCTACACTTATTATTAATATGTGCTAATTTATCTACATACTGGGAATCAGGTACTACAATCACTCTATCAATACGGGAAGTAGATTCTTTAGTATAATTAAGACCTGAAATTACATCCGTCCAAGATTCAAATGAAGTTTTACTATCAGTTACAAACCTAATTGCGTTTTCAGACCATGATTTTCTAGATTCTATCTCAGATAAATTTGATCTTGTAAGTGGATTAAGAATTGAAAGTCGATTTTTAGCAGCTTTAGTCTTAACCGATTTTGAAATGTTACTCATTAATTCCTTGTGTAATTTACGCCCCTCATCGGTGGTAGTTACTTCTTCAATATGACCATTCGTGGAATTAATCAGTTTCACTGCTCTTTGAGGTGATATCCCCTCTATTCCCGAGAGAGTACTGACATCTCCGTCCTCGAGAGCGCGCTCTACATCTTCTAATGATCCGATCTCTAAAACTAGTTTTTGAGCAAGAGATTCTCCCACTCCTGGGATTTCTGTAAGTGACATCATAATTGACTTTGGAATTCCGAGGTAATTAAGGAAATCGCAAAAGTAAACGGAAATATTAGTTTTCTAAATACAATACAACTAGAGCGTACCGATTTCTAGAAGTCTCGGTTCTGGAATCCCATCCATTGCTTCGGCTATAGCAAGTACTTCCATTCTAGCACCTGCCATTGTAGTAACGAAAGGAATATTTAATTCAACAGCTAATCGCCTCATCATATTTCCATCAAGAACGGCTCCCCCCGTATTCCTAGGAGTATTAATGATTAGATGGATTTTACCTTGACGCATTAGGTCTAAAGCATCGGGAGTCATTCCTTCAGTTATTCTATAACAGGTTTCTACCTCTAATCCACCTTTATCTCTCAAAACATTAGCGGTACCTCTTGTCGCATATAATTTGAAACCTAAATCAATTAAAGATTTAGCCTGATTAATTATAGAGTCTTTATCCTTATCCTTTACGGTGATATACACCCCACCTTCCGTAGGAACAGGGGATTCAGTAGCCAACCTTGCCTTAAGATAAGCAGCGGATGCTCTCTCATGACTACCCATGACTTCACCAGTGGATTTCATTTCTGGCCCTGGTGCAGG
>DADI01000019.1:12978-14425 GCA_002494975.1 Euryarchaeota archaeon UBA556 | reverse complement strand
ATGGCGCCACGAACCAGTGTTTCAGAGAATCGATAAACCTACTCGTATTGATGCGGCTCGTCGTGTTGGATACCGTGCAAAGCAAGGTGTAGTAATCTGCAGAACACGTGTTCGCCGTGGTGGACTACGTAAGGGTGTAGTAAACATGAAGCGTAAACCTTCAAAGTCAGGTGTAACAAAAATTACTATGGCTAAGTCAATTCAAAGAATTGCAGAAGAGCGTGTTTCTCGTAGATACCCGAATCTTAGGGTTCTAAACTCATATTGGGTTGGAGAAGATGGAAAGAACAAATTTTTCGAAGTTATTCTATTAGATCCTAATCATCCAGTTGTTAAAGCTGATAGTCAATGGTCTTGGGTTGCAGATAATCATCACAAGGGACGAGCTATGCGTGGTATGACAAGTGCTGGAAAGCGTGGTCGTGGTTTGTACAACAAAGGTAAGGGTGCAGAGAAACTTCGCCCAAGCTTGAAGGCTAACAAAAACCGTGGTAAATAAGTAATATTCAGCCGAAGGTTGATTTCACTTGAGCCCACCGGCTGTCTCAATGGTCGAGCGAGACATGAGTACTATTCGTGGTCTTCCCGTGATCATTCCAGATGGAAGAGTATTAGGAACAGTGCATGATACTGTACTTTCAGCAGAGTCCGAGGCATGGTCTTGCACTCATTTATTCGTTTCAGATCCTCCTCCTAGTTTGGTTGAAGGACGAATTCATGTGGCCATACCTTGGAACTGGGTCCGTTCGATTGGTGATGTTGTAATTCTACGATGGTTTCCTCCAACTCCTATACCTAAAAAGCCATAATTTGTATGATGCATGAGCGAACGTAACCACAATACGATTCAAAAGGGAAAAGTTCACGCTAAGGTAATGCGTAGAGTCACGTCAGCCATTTTGCTTGTCCTTCTTCTTTCTATTGCTAGCCCTCTGGCATCTGCTGATTCCAAGGGAATTATCGGTTGTACTAGTGCGGATATAGGCATGATGCCTGCAAGTTGGGAGATATCCGATCAGTCTTGTGTAACTATAGATTTCCTCGAAGTATTGGCTCCTGGTACGACATTTTCATTTGAAATTGATAGCGATTCAGAAATTGACATACTCCTTTTTACATCCAATGCTAGGACTACTTATCAAAATGAGCAAAATTATCGAACAGATCTAATCTGGGAAGAAGATTCTGTCTTTGAATCATTCAGTGGCCAGGGATCTTGGCACTGGACAGTTCCAGATGAAGGCCAATCTACTCGTTGGTACATGGTGATAGATAATTTAGCCCATCCTCAAGATAGTGGTCAAGGTGCTCAAGGAGGTAGTACTGCCAATGTAATCATGGATGTTCAGCAGGTTGTAAGCCCTGATTTCTCAATTGCAGATACAATAGTCAGACTTGATAATGATGGATATGAAATCATAGCCGGTCCATTTACTTTAGATGAAGG
>DADI01000019.1:0-12917 GCA_002494975.1 Euryarchaeota archaeon UBA556 | reverse complement strand
GCTGCCTCAAGAATCAATCAAGCAGATTTACTCTCGGTCACAAGTTCTGGAAGTACAGTTTGGTCTGCAATATCTCCATACACTGAAATTCCCCTTTACATGATTGTAGATAATCGCGCAGGGGCAGGAGGTGCAGGGACTACAGACGTTGCCACAACTGTCGTTTCTTCTTTGACACCAGTTGTCCAAGCAGTACTCTCAAACTCTGATTCTCTAACTTTAATTGATGTAGGAGAAATCATTACATTAAATGCAAGTGAAACACCAAATCTCTCAAACCAAATTGATAGTGTGAATTGGGATATTGATGGAGATGGATTCAATGATGTTAACGGATTCTCAACAGATGTTTCTTGGGACACTCCAACAAATTTCACACTCAAATTAACTGTTGTTTCTACAGATTCACGTAGTTCAACAGTTTTCAAGGATATAGAAGTTAGAGATATTTCTAATCCTGTTGCCAATATTGATATCACATCAGATATAACTCGTGGTTATGGAGAAAACATAGTACTTAGTGGGCAATTTTCAGATAATTATGGCGTCGCAACTGTTGAATGGTTAGTCGATGGTGTGGTTTCAGAAACATATTCAGGTACTGATTCATCAGCAACCTCATTTAGTCATATTTTTGACTCATCATATATTTCAGGAATGCATACTATAACTCTTCGAGTTACAGATAATTCAGGACTAATAACAGATGATGTTGCAAATATCAATCTATACGATCCAACCCCCCCTAGTATAGATTCAACATTTATGTCAGAGTTACAAGTCGTAGTTAACCAAGCTTACCCCTTTTCAGTTCCAGCAACTGATTCTGAATCAACCAATTTAATCTATACTTGGGATTTTGATAGAGACAAAGATTCTGATGGTGATGGTGTCACTTCTAATGACAATGAAGGTGTCGGCCCTCAAGTCAATCACGTATTTCCTAAAGCGGGAGTATTTTGGGTAGTCTGCACTATTGAGAATGATGAAGGCCTCACTACAGAGGCAGAAATATTAGTTACTGTAGTGTCGCCAACTGGAAATTCAGAAGGTATTGATTGGTTATCAATCATTACAATAATAGTAGTTATAGCGGTAGTACTTGCAATACTCGGTTTTGTAACTTTTAGAATACTAGAGAATAGGAAAATAGCAGCAATATTAGCCGAACAGTCTGAAGAAGAAGTTACGAAAGATGTAGCACCTCCTTCTGTTGAAGAACAGAAAGCAATGTGGGGCAGCTCATCAAATCCAGTAAATCCTCTTTCACAACAGGGTATGCAAACGGACTTCGGTGGCTACTCTTCGGGGATGTCAGGACTTCCTACCCCTCCTCCTTCAGGTACACCAACGATTTCTTCATCAATTGAATTAGACCCAGATTTAGCGGAACTAATGGCTTCTTCTCCGCCTCCAACTTCCGCCCCAACGAACAGTCAAGCAAGTGAGTTACTTTCTGCTTTCTTGGAAGATGATGCAGTCGATATAGAAAATGTTGAACATGTATTTGATGATATAGCGAATTCAGGAGAGATATGGACTCCTTCAGAAGATCCTCTTGCAGGTATTTCTCTTCCTGGTTCTGAAGTTGTCGAGGCACCCGAACTTGAACCTGAACCTGAGCCAGAGCCAGAACCTGAACCTGTTACACGTAACAGAACAGTCCGGAGCGCTTGTTCTAACTGTGAGAAATTGTTCGAAGTAGATATGCCCGAGGGCGTGGATGTGGCTCGAACGACTTGCCCACATTGTGAATCAATTGAGACAATTCGTTTTGAGTGATTATTATGATTAAGGTTTTATTGACAATATTGTCATTAATTCTTGGTCTACCATTAATTTGGATTGGAATTTTACATTTTCAAGATCCAGCATGGTTCGAACCAATAGTTCCTGATTTAATTGGCTATCCTACATTTTGGGTATACGCTAGTGGAGTATTTGAGATAGTATTAGGAATCGGTTTGATTATTCCTAAAACTCGTGAAATTTCTGGTTATGGTATTGCTTTAATGTTGGTTGTTTTGTACGCAGCAAATTTCAATATGTGGGTAAATGATATTGCGATAGGAGGTTCAAAGTTTGGAACTAATTGGCACATATTTAGGGCAACAGTACAGATTTTATTAATCTCGGTTTGTATATGGATTGGAAGGAAATCATCTAAACAATATAATTTAGGTTAGTTTCCTCCATCTTTCAGAAATGAGAAAAAATTGATTTTATGTTGTATCAGGTAGGGGAATAACCTTTACCATGTATCTTAGAGGTATGTTCATGCAAGGAGGTGCTGTACGCATTATTCGCAGGTCCCCGGGCATCAATCATTCCCAGACAATACTCCTTGTCTTGATATTCTTACTTCCAATGTTTTCACCAATAACTTCAGTTACTGCTGAGACTAGAATTAGTGCGGATGACTTTGAGATTCTTGACGATTTAACTTCGGTTCTTTCTGAAAGAGAAAGCGTAATTTCATCAGAATTAGTTAAGAACATGGCAAATCCTTCGCTTGAAGGAGTAGCTAACTCAGTTGCAGACACAACAAGTAATGACCCTATTTTTGGAATTGAAGATATTTTTTCTGATGCCTCTATAGTTGATACTACTCCTCCTGAAGTTGCCCACCCTGGTCCATATGAACTTCTAGTTAACCCAGAAAAATCACCTCCTGGTGCCGTAGATACAGTTTGGCAAACAATTTTTAATTTGACAGATTATTTAATCTGGACCAAATACATGGATTTAGATGGCAATGAAGTTGAAAAATTTGAAGTCGTAACATTCACTACAAGTTTATTTTCATTACTCGACCCAGAGACTAATTCCTTCCTACATGCTATCGATATAGATGATGATGGAGATAATGATATTCAGGTCGGCTTAGAAATTTCCTTTGATTTAGGAGATGATTTCGGCATAGAAGGGGATACTCTTTGGATTAAGCCAACAATTTCTTTTACGGTTCTAGTTTTAGAAGATAGTCGTGATGATCCTGATTGGAACGAATTAGATACCTTACAAGTATCTTTACTGAAGGCTTTTGCATATTCTGAAGGAATACTCACTGGTGGAGAAAGTTATGTATGGGTTATTGATTCAAAGTTCACTACCCCCCCAAATGATTTTTCTATCAATATAGGTTTAGAACGTATCTTTTTTGATATATCTGATGCAGGTTCAAGCTTAGTCACAAGTTTAATATCTTTCATTGGTTTAGGAATAGCAATTCCAGGTGCCGATGAGTCAAATATTGTTTTCCTTGGTCTTTCTGCCCCATATGCTATTTCAATAAATAATAATGGACAAACGTATTGCCCTGATCGTTATTCTCAAATTGAGTTGTCCACCCTCCCCTCCAATGAAATTTCTTGTGGAGTTGTAGCTGGATTTGGGTATGTTCACTTCTCGCCTGCAAATACTGACGGAGACAGAGAAGTCTGGGAAGTTGCTTACATAGAAGCAACAGTGCATCCTAATGGTGTATCTACTCGACTTCCATCTGAAGTTAATTTAGTGATTAGAACGGATACAACATTAGCTGAAGACCCTGGTGTCGTTGGAGAAAATGCACTTGATACAATAGAATACTATGCAGATCGTAGAGCCGACCTTCATGTTCATTTCCATGAAAATAAAGCAGGTGAACCCGTGGAAAACTCTGGCGACATGAGAGGAAATTCAACAGACAGTATTGGGTGGCTCAGAGGTATGCCAGCAGGCAGTTTATCAGCAGATGAAATTGATAGAGTATTTACTATGCTAGGCTCTAAATCATCACCAGAACTACCTGGTGGTCAGCCAGAA
Source organism: Euryarchaeota archaeon UBA556 (assembly GCA_002494975.1). Classification (GTDB taxonomy): domain Archaea; phylum Thermoplasmatota; class Poseidoniia; order Poseidoniales; family Thalassarchaeaceae; genus MGIIb-O2. The sequence continues at coordinate 9,110 of DADI01000019.1, read as the reverse complement.
AAATTAGGTATGATAATTGCAATAAAGAACTTCTCTAGAGATACAACACAGAATGTTGATGATCCAACTTTACCTGTAAATCCTGCATATCCTCCAAAGACCCTCGTCCTTATTCGCTCTGTAGAGAGTATCCAGTCTATAGAATATGATTCATGGCATAAACGTGGAGACATAATCACTGATCATAGTAAAATACACTTAGAATTGAAGAATATTCCAACCTCGATAGCATTGTATGGTTCATTTGAACTGGGCAGTTCATCTGCAACTGATACAAGCCTTGATAGTGGAGATAATCTTGACTTTGTGTCCAAAATTTTAGATTCAGTGATACTAAATCTAGTTAATTTGTTTTTAGATATTGGCGATATAATTAATTCAGTTCCAAGTGAAGTAGTCTCCGTTCTTACAGGAGATACGGGTAGTGGTGGGCTTAATTCATTTGCAGGGCGAGATGTAAATTTACTGATGACTGATAATTTACTTGCCGATAGAGTAAATATGCACATTGATGAACTTGCTGTGCAAATAGGTTCCAGCCCTCATCCAGTAACTCTCGATAATCATGTAATAATCTCTAAAGATCGAGGTCTAGATCAGGTAATGGGAGAATTTGGAGCACGAGATCCACTAGTTCCAGTAGCATCCAGTGTTAGGTTTAGTGGTCTTTCACAATTTACATTTAGTGATGATGAAGTATTAGGAACTCAATCAATTGGCCTAATTACAGATTCTAGTGAACCTTTCAGATTTTCTTTTATTGAACATGATAGTAATTCTATCGATAATCTTTCTTTCCAGAGCCTGCATTTATCAGATATTCCTAATAATATATCTGTTTTAATAGATGAAAGTTCTCTAAGTTATGTTGCTAATGAGGGTATTGAATTGATGACCTATGTAGGTCTTGATGGCAATCAGAAGCAGGGCGCAAATATCCATGACATGCCTGCAGAGTTTATTTTTGAGTTTGGCGAACAAACAAGTTTTATTGCTGAAACGCCAATATCTACAGTGGAAGTTCAGATTACCAATGCATCCGAACCAATAACAATGACCGGCGACCATTTCTTATTCCATCATGATTCAATAAATGAAACATCCACGATATCAACACGCCTTACCGGAATTAAAGAATTAGGATGGATATCCCCAATTGAAGAAGGTGCGTTAGGATCTTCTGGAAGAGGTACTGCTTTCTTGAAATCTGCAGGTGATAGACCTATGAGTATCAACATAGACAATGCTCCAACTGCTGATTCATCAGGCCTATCTGCATTAGCTTTGATAGATCCTCTCCCATCTCACCTTTCAGTTGAAATACCAACAGGTAATGATGGTGGTTCTGAATTAGTACTTCCTGAATTTAATTCTACCAAGGGACTATCCGGCGCGGCCTTTTTCATTGGTGGATTTTCTGACTTCGGCCGTTCAATAAATTCTGTTCTTGCAGGGTTTACTAGTGATATCTCAACAGGTACAGAAGAAGTCGATGATTCGTTTTCATATGCTTTACAATTAGAATCAGATACTTCTTTTGATTTGATTGTAGAAGCAACCTATGGGGATCCGGTTACTAACNNNNTATCAATTTCTCGAAATACTCTCGTTAATGGTGAGGATTGGTATATTCAAGCCTCATTGGATAGTTGGGAACCTGGGCGTGAAGAATTTATGATTCATGCTTATGGTGTAAATGGTCAAGATATGTTGTTGACTATGCAAGGGCTTGAGCCAGGCAAACCAACGAATCTATTCCTTGATGCTGTTTTCGAGATTAGAGATTCAGGGGGTATAACACAGGTTTCAACAGGAACTCAATTCGTGTTATCTGAGAGGCTTGATTGGATTCATATGATGTTGATTAATCGAGAATCACAGAGCAGGACTGAGATGTTGATTAATGAGATTCCTAAATCTATTGCCTTACAGGCAAGCCTCGGTACAGCGATTTCTATAGATATGAGTGTCCCAGAAGAACAGAGAATAGAAGGTTTTGCAGTAGGCTCATTAATGTTACAACAAATGCAATGGATGGATGGTTTCTGGTGGCCCGCTACGGTATTTTTGAAAGATATACCTGGATATATTAATCTTACAACTGCTCCAGAAATGAATTTTGATATAACTAAAAATCTTGCATTCCAAGGTTTACCTAACCTTGACTTTACATCATCAGATGATGGAATGTCGCTATACATTGAGGCATTTGGCAGAGCTATAAATTCTCGAGGAGATATTATTTTGTTAGCTGAAGGTATGACTGACAAATTGATAATTAAGCCAACCAATGACTTTGGTTTAGAAATCCGTTCAGGAGGTAGTGGTGTTGAGAGAATTTATGTTAGAATGAATGATGTTCCTACGGGTTCCAGCCAAGTCGGAACACCGCCGGTTTTCCTTGAAGAGATGGAGGCAATGGGGGAAAATCTTCGAAGTGCAACATTGCACATTCGGGAATTAGTAGGGCCATACAGCGTTATCGAAGTTGATGATGTAGATGGTGGAAAAATCATTGTATCTGCTAGAGTTACAACAGAATTTTCAGGACACGATATACAAATTCGTGGTGTACTAATTGACGCACAAACTACAGGAGGTGTTCCTACTGGAACCACACTTGGTGTAAACGGTCTTTCTTCAGATCTTTCAATTCTTAATTTGGTACCAGGTTTGAGTGGTTCAACACACCATTTACTTGTTCCTGAGCCATTTACATCTGCGATACTCACAGTAATTGCAACACTAACTGAAGGAGGTAGTTGAATGGGATTACTTGAGAAATCTCGGAATCAAGAAGTAGAGGAAACTCTTGATGAAGCGCTTGCACATGAGGTGTTAGTTCGAATAGAAGGTTCAGTAAGTCGTATATCTCCTTTGAGAGTTATTCTAGTTTCATTTGTGGCTTTAATGCTATTTTCTGCAACTTTTGTAGCTTTAACTTGGATAGTTCCATATGAAAAAGTAACAATTGATGTTGTTTATATCCAGAGTAGTTCTGGTCACGTGATATTAACTCAAATTGATAATGATGGAAGTAGAGATATCAGTGACTTAACCCTAATTATTCGATTTATAGATTCAGATAATATTGAGATAGATAGAACTTCGTTCAATAAATCTTCTTTACCTGCACATAGTTCTGTTTCTGGTGATGCCTTAGAACTAATAATAATCGGCGAATCAGTTTGGGAAAACTATACGATAGATATTGAGTTACAATATACTGATCATAATAAAGAGGATTCTAAAATAGAATTACAATACTTAGTTGGTGAATGGAAGATGGAACAATTCAGCCATGGTACTGGTATAGACTTCTTTTAGAGTGCATCTATTTTGTCCTTAACGTATGAACCCCTAAGGGTTCAACTCACCCATATGCTCAAAACTGTCTTCAGAAGGCGCAACCTTATGTCCAAGCGAACAGTATGTCTAATTTTGGGCGTTCTTCTTCTTTCTTACATACCTCTTAATGACGGTACTCATGAATCATCTGATTCATTTATAGAAAAATTGGATGAATCAATCCAAAGGATAGAGATATCCCCTGACCCAAATAGTATCTCAGATTTAGGCGCACCAAGAATATCTAATAGTTCCGAGATATTACGTTCCGAGAGTGCTGCTTCTACTATCGGTGTTTACACTCATTCAGGGCTAATTCCTAGTATTTATCTTTCTCAGGACATATCATTCTCCCGAATAGATCTTGCTATTGTAATAATTGATGGAGACACAGGACTATGGGATGCTAGGATGGAAATAATGGAAATCTCAGGGATTGAAATCCGTTCTACAATTCCGCCATCAGGATATTTAGTTCAAGGTAATTCTGAGCAGTTGAAAAATCTACAATCGCTCACTTCAGTGGAATCAGTACATGAGGTGCCAGCAGGGCTTCTAATTCACCCAGCACTTCAAGATGCTCCTGATGATGAAATTTTAGTTGTTGAAATAGTCGGCTGGAAGAATTCAGAACTAGTACGTCAAACTTCGTCTCTAGATGATAATTTACAAGATGTTGCTAATTCATGGCTGTCCGATTCGTGGTCTCCAGATACGGGAATTATATGGGGTGAAATTCAAACAAATGATATTTCAGAGATAATAAAACATCCTTCTGTTTCTTACATTGCGCCAGTACCGATTCTTAAGTTAATGAATAATGAAGCAAGAAATCATATGGGCATAGATACAGTCGAAGATTTCTTCATTACTGGATTAAACGGTTCTGGGCAAAAAATTGCAGTAGGTGATTCGGGATTAGATGATGACCATGGCGATTTTAATGGCCGAATTTCAGGTCTTGATTCAGTTACACCCGGTGACTCTTCTACTGCCGATCCTTCTGATGGCCACGGCACTCACGTCGCCTGTACAGTACTCGGCGATGGAATGAGAAGTGGTGGGACATACCAGGGAATAGCCCCTGAAGCAAATCTTTACTTCCAAGCTATGGAAGATGATGACTCAGGTGCTCTGTATTCTATTGGAATTAATAGTATGCTTAATGAAGCATATAATGCAGGTGCTCGTTTGCATACCAATAGTTGGGGGTCACCAACTGGAGGAGAATATACAACCTCGTCCGAAGATGCTGACGATAGAGTCTCAACATGGGATCAATATTGGCAATATCAAGGAATGACTGTATTATTTGCCGCTGGTAATGAGAGGAATGATGGGATTTCATCTCCAGGGACTGCTAAGAATGTCATAACAGTAGGTGGTCATGTCAACAGATACAATGGCGCTCCAGATGATATGTATTACTGGAGTAGTCGTGGACCAACTGATGATGGTAGGATAAAACCTGATCTAGTAGGGCCAGGAGATTATGTTCGTTCTTGTAAATCTCAAGAAGCAAGCAGTGCATCAGGTTCTTGGAGTAATAATTGGTACCTAGAATATAGTGGAACTTCAATGGCAACTCCTGCGACAGCCGGGGCTGCAGTTTTAGTTCGCGAATATCTGATGGAAATTGCATCTAGGCCCGCACCTCAAGCAGCCCTAATCAAGGCATTATTGATATTAGGGGCTGAAGATATGGGTGTTCGCGATATACCAAACAATAACGAAGGTTGGGGGCGTGTTAATCTCGTTAATTCCCTAATCCCAGAAAGTGATGTAGGTATATTTGTAGACGATAGGTCTAGATTATCGTCCGGCCAAATTAGTGATTATTCATTTGACATTACAAGGGGTGGCGAAGAACTCAAAGTAGTTCTGGCTTGGTCGGATTATCCAGGTTCATCATCATCGTCAACCCAATTAAGAAATGACTTAGATTTAGAAATTACTAATCCAAATGGTCTACTATTCAAAGGTAATGTTTTCACTAATGGTGAATCAGTAGCAAATGGTCAGAAAGACTCGAAAAATAATGTTGAAGTCGTACTTGTTGACAATGCTGCAGTCGGTACCTGGACTGTTAGAGTTAGAGATTCATCTCATGGAGGTAGTAATTTCTACCAACCTTATTCTCTTGCGGTTAGAGGCGTAAATGTCAATGATTTAGACCCAGATCCAACATTTGTATCCGATTCTTTTGAATTGTCAGTACCAATTCCTCAAGTTGATGAAGAGGTGGAATTTTCAATTTCTTTGATTAATCAGGGTGCAGGAAGCATACCTGAGTTATCTGTATTAGCAGCAGTTAATAGTGCCACAATTAGTACAAAAACCCTCAGCCTTTCTCCTGGAGAATCTGCTGAACTGACATGGCAATGGACCCCCGGTGTAGAGGGTGAGAACACTGTATCTTTCTACATAGATCCTAACGATTTAGTTGACGAGGTGTCTGAGTCTAATAATCAATATAATCAGATTGTTATAGTTAGCGTCCCAGGAGTCAGAGTTACTAGCCAAGCTCCAATGCAATTAATTGAGGGGACTTCAGATAGTTCTACCACTTGGTCTCTTGATTTGACAAATACAGCATTATTTGAAACAAATGCAACAATTGAGGTATCTGAACCTATTAGAATGCAAGATGGAGTTGAATTTGATTGGTTTTCATCATTTTCTAATAATACGTTTAATTTAATGCCTGCAGAATCGACTACTGTAAGCCTATCAGTGGTGCATCCAGCACCTCCAGAACCAGGGCTTTACAGAATGTTAGTTACAGGAACAGATGTTGAAAATCAAATTGAATCAGAATTTGAGATATATCTCGAGGTACCACTATTGTCCGATGCTAATGTTCTAATCCCCACTAGTCAAATTAGAGTAAACCCTCTTGTTTCAACGCCACTACAAATTCAAATTCAGAATGACGGAAACGGCCCACAAACTTATGATGTCGAATTAATTTCACCCTCTGGTTGGAGTCTTGGGCTAGATTCGATAGGATCTTTCGCTGGTTCGTCTCATGGTTCTACAGGTTCCTTAGATAAGGGGGAATCACGAACAATAGACATCACCATCAACCCCCCAGGGGCTATGATTCCCGCCGGTACGGTATTTTCTGCAGCGGTCTCAGTTCATTCTAGAGTGAGTTCAGATTCTTGGTCTGAAGACATAACTTTAGTAGTAGATAATATCGATGTAGTCACTTTAACTCCAACTTCTGATGGAACAGAGCATGATGTTTCTGCTGATGATTTACTTGAATGGGAAATTAATTTCAATAATCAGGGTAACCGGGATCTAGAATTAACTCCGTATATTCTATCTAAGCCGAATGGTTGGTCATTTACTGGAACTCAGAACTCATTCATAGTATCATCAGGTTCTCAATTTGATTTACCAATTTCCATAACTGGTAACGGTCTTGCCAAGAGCGGTGAGTTGAAGCTAAGATTTGTTACAGAAGATGGATTCGTCATAGATTGGAACAGGACAATTGATGTTCTCTCAGGTGCGATTCCTAGAATAGAATTCTATCAAGTTGCATTACCAGACGGGACTTCAGCGGATACTCCACTAGGAGTAGATTCTCATCCTGTAGGGGGTATTGGCTTTGATTTACTTTGGAAAGTCACTAACGATGGTACAATGACTTGGAGGCCAATTGTCTCTATGGAGGTACCAAATGATGATTGGGAATACTCCTGCCAAAATAATAATCCTACTATCTCTACAGGATCAACTATAACAATAATTTGTAATCTTATAATTCCATTATCTGCAGAAGCTGGTTCCGAGCCAACGGTCTCTCTAATTCTCAGCGGAGAGGGATTAACTTCAGAGAATATAATATCTCTTTATGTTGATTCAGTGAATGAAGTTATTTGGAGTATAGTTGAGCAAAACCCTTCTCCTCAAGGATATCAAACAACTCTTTCTCTTGAATTACAGAATATAGGTAATTCAGATATATCAGAAATCTTGAAGTTGGAAGCTCCCAATGGTTGGAATGAATTAATACTAGATAGTTCATTTGTTAACTTGAGGCCTGGTGAAACACGTTCAGTAGAAATTGCATATACTCCATCCAAAGGAGCAGATGGGATAGTTACGGTTTCGTTCTTAAATTCTGATGATATTACTGGTTCATCGTTAAATGTAGAAATTGATGTATTACCTGCTGCAACTTCTGATAGTATGGGGAGTATCAATTTAATACTTATAATTCTTATAATAATAATACTTGGAGGTGGAGTTGGTTTGACTATTTATTTACGCCGAGAAGGATTAATTAATTCATTAATTCCAGAAAATAAAATTGAAAATATTTTACCGGAAGAAGTTCAAGAAGAATCCAGCGGAGTTCCTTGCTGGATATGTAGTGGTGACGTAATTATTGGTAAAGCTTGGGCTTGTCTCGAGTGTGGTGCTAGATATCATATGGCTGGCCAAGTACAAGGTTGTAATATCACCGAAAAAAGCCACTGTTTACACTGTGACGCTGGAATAGACCAACTTACTGAAGTGTGAAAAATATACGATTACAGTGCACGTCAAGCGCGAAGCCCTTAGAGGGAAGATTGTTCCCGACCAACCATGAAGAGAGCGGAATCCGCGCGTTTGGTCCTTGTTTTGCTTTTGTTATCTTTAATTTCTCCTCCTGTTTATGCAGCAGTAGATGTCTCAATATCAGCTTCTCCAAGTTCTCAAGAAGCAGATGCAGATAATCCAGCGGAATATGATATTACAGTAACTAATACTGGCGATGATGACATTACTGTGTCTCTAAGTACATCTCAAGCTGCTGATTGCAACGGCTTTACTTCTAATGTTGAACAGGTTAGTGGCACTATTGAATCAGGTCAAAGTGAAACTGTAACTTTGACGGTTTCAGTAAATGACCAGGCTAGTGGAGAATGTGAAACCACGGTTACAGTAACTGCAACAGGAACTCCCCCAGATCAACCCAAAACTGATGACGTCAAGGTTACAACAACTGCAGGTGACGGAGGATTATATTCCGTTACCCTGACTGTTGATGAACAAACTGTTACTTATGATGGTGAGGATGACGAAGTAGTCTGGGAAGTCGACGTCGAAAACACCGGCGAGCAACAAGAAAATATTCAACTCGAGATGACTTCAGATAATGATTGTGAATCTGATGAATTAGACGCTTCTGTGAATCCAGCCACAGTTCAATTAGATTCCGGAGATTCTACTACTGTTGATGTAACTGTTGACCTTCCAGATGGTGCTTCAACAGAATCGGGGATTCATTGTTTTATCATCAAAGCAACCGTTACTAATGATCCGAATGCTGCCGATCCCGCTGAAGATAATTTGACACTAACAGTTAATATTCCAGAAGTTAAAGAATGCGACCCATCTCTTCAATTTACTTCTATGAATCTTAATCCAGGGGAAACTGGGTCAAATCGATTTACAGTAGAAAATATAGGTAATACAGAATGGACGGTCTCGGCCAAAGCAGTTGCTGATGATTTTGATGTTTCCGAATGGGTTGATTTTTCATCCCCTTCTAGTGCATTCCTGGGTGAGAAAAATACTGCTGATGATCAACATACCTTTGAGTTTCAAGTGACGCCAGATGATTCTGTAGAAGCCAGCACCCAAGTTCCAATAAAGATCCAAGGCCGTTCAGGTACAGAAGTTGGTTGTGAGAAAATAGTGACACTAAATGTCGGCCAATCTTATGACGCTTCAGCATCGCTAAGCCAGTCTTCATTATCTAA
>DADI01000038.1:18836-21250 GCA_002494975.1 Euryarchaeota archaeon UBA556 | reverse complement strand
GATGATATTGCAAAAGAAAATTTCTCAAGGAGATATTGAAAATATTTCTGAATTTTCAGAAAATCTGTTGAATCGTTCACGGTCTATAGATGAGAGAGATCATTTGATCGAAGCTCGTATTCGCATGGATCGTGCATTACTCGGAATTACAGATTCAGAATTAGTAGGTGATGAACTAAGATGGTGCGTTGATCGTCTGAATGCTATATGTCCTGGCTCTGCATTACATGGACTTGCTTTACTAAACTTAGCAAACTGGCATAGAAATATAGGAGAATCAATAATGTCTCTCATTATACACGCCGATATAAGTAAGGATTATGGCCATCCAGACGATATCATTGGTCTATCTCGATTAGAGGCTGCACGAATTTATATTACACTAAATGATTTAGATCCAGCGATGAGGCATTTTTGGTCCGCAAGAAAGAGTTTCATGAATAATCAGATGTCTTCTGAATGTCTAGTGGCATCCCTTGAATGGCTTGATTTAGCGCTAGAAGAAGTTTCAGATTCTGCTCCTGACATGGATAATAGACTAGAAAATGCTGCTCCAAGAGAAAACGGAGAAATGATTTGGATACCATCTAATCCTAAAGATGTTGAATTAATCGTTGACGAATTATTTCCTGTTTTATGTAGGGATCTCTCCGGAGAAAAAAGAAATGATATTGGTTTAATAATTGACTCTTCAAATATTCTTGGCTTAAATAAATGGAAGAAAATTTTGCTGAAAAGAATCGACGAGATTCAAGATCTTAATGTTTTAGAAGTACTCCAATCATGATTGAGTAGTTTCTTAATCTCTTCAGTGCCCCAAAATAGTTCGTCTGGAATTTCTATACACCAACCGACTTCTTCAATTTTCTCATCTTCCGACATCCAACCCAATTCATCAGGTTCCATATCCAACTCTACTAATACTACAACTCCTCCTTCAATAATTGAGTCATCTTCTGCAACAGCAACACCCAAACATCCTGTTTCTTCAAATAATTCTCTTAAAGCTGCAATGTCATTGCTTTCAGATTCAAGTAATTCGCCACCAGGTAATTCCCATCCTCTTACTCCATGTTTCACCATGATCCAGCATGGTATATCAATCGGATTTTTTGGTATCGCCCAAACTACAACCCATGGCTTATCAGATCTCATCGGACATTTCCTCCATGATTTCCTTAACTAATTTTATTCCTCTTTCATCTCCCTCAGCTGCTAATTGCCTAGATAGAAAAAATGCTCCTGAAAGGTTGTTTTGGGCTCTTAAGTCGCTTATTCTTTGATATATGTCTATGTTTGTTCCCTTTGTTTTTAGTTCATCGAGATTTTCCATATAGTTCCTAGGTGTTGCCATGTTTTCCATTTTCTTCAGGAAATCAACTCTGTTCTTGACAATAGGTTCTTTCCAAGGGATAATGTCGCCACCATCCATTTTCGCTTCCATCCTTAGTTTATATCGATCTCTAACTGGTAATGTGGGAAAATATGTTTGTGCTTGGTCATAGCAAAACCAAGCATCATCGTATTCCCCTCTTCTTTCATGTAATTTCCCTAACTCATTCCAGGTTTCATGATTGGATGGTCTTTGTGCTAAGATAATTCTCGACAAGTGAATAAATAAATTTTCATCTCCATTATCTCTTAATCTCTCTATTCTCCTAGAAAATAGAACATTTGCTCTAACATCTCTCAAATCTAATGATTCTACTCTTTCCGAGAAAATCTTTATTTTTTCTTTATTATCTAATACATCTTTTGCCCATTTATCTGGATCTAATGGGTCAATATTCAGCCCTGCACTAAGTAAATCCATTCCATTATGTGTCAAATCTATATTCTTTAATTGGTTGAGTAATTCTGGATCTCTACCTAATATTGTAAATAACTCTTCTAAAACTGCTCTTATCCCGATTTTATCATTTCTCAAAATTTTAATTTTGGTTAGAGTGACCCAATTATCTGGATTAGTAAAGTCATATAGGACTGCTTGTTGAGCACTTTGTTCAGCCCAACTTAGATTAGCATCTTCATTTGAGATTTTTAGAAATTTTTCTGCTTGACTCCTGTGTCTATTGCCAAGACTTCTTCTTGGATGCTGCAACTTTTCTCTAATGTCGCTATTAGCCATATTACAGCCTCTAAAGTACTGATTCATAAGGTGACTTATCAATCCCTGGGGGTAAACTAGCATCCATTCCTATTTTACTAGTTAGTCCATCGTCAGATCTACTTGGATCTAAACTTGAGCCTTTCTGACCGGATAATATTATCGTATCTTTATCTGGTTGCCATCTTGTCATCAACGCCCATTCAACTCTCACAGGATCTGATGTGTCTATGTCTTCGTCAACAACTATCACTTGTTTCATAGAGGGGTGCCCTTCTAATGCTGCATGAATTGCTTTTTTCCCATC
>DADI01000038.1:0-18735 GCA_002494975.1 Euryarchaeota archaeon UBA556 | reverse complement strand
GGCATACCCATTAGTGTTCTATGTTCTACTTCTCCTGGAATGAGTGCATGGAAAACCGGATTATCCCTGTGGTGTATGGCATTATATCGTATGACATTTTCTTGTCTAACGTCATCAACAGTCCCAGTTATGTCGACATACGGCCCTTCATCATCTCTTTCTAGAGTAATTTCAGCTTCCATGGCGTATTCTGCATTAGCAGGGACTTGAATGCCATTAGAAAGTTCCACTAGCTTTAGTGGTTTCCCATGTAATTTCTGGTGGAGTGCTGCTGCAACAGTCAATTCATCTAGATTTACTGTGAATGACATTGCTGCTGCTAACAAAACGACAGCGTCAGCGCCATTTACAACTGCGATATCTACATTCTTACCGTCGCTAGTCGCAAGATCTGTCATAGTTCTGAGATGTCTGGGGACAAATCTTGAAACAGTATGATTTCCATCTCTCAAGAATTGCCTATGGAAAGACATATTTCTTATTCCATTATATTGGGCTATAATCACGGATGCTGATTGATATCTTCCCCTATCTTCAGGGTAGTGCCAAGGTATTGGTATTTTTTCTAGATTTACTTTTTCCATTGTATTCTCCATTACTGGAGCAGAACCTGAATCAATAATCTCTGGCTCACAAGGATTATTCATGGCCCAAGCTAAAATGTCAATAAGTTCTCCCGGACTAACATTAAATGTTTCACATATTCTTTTCCTAGTCAATACATTAAGTGCGGCTGAATGATTAGGTGCTTCTTTCAAATTAGAGAAGACTAAGGGTCTATGGTTTTTTTCTTTCGAACCATTCATTATTCCATGTATTACGCTGGTTTCAGTGTCTATTTTTTCTACATCAACAAGTAAATCTCGGAACGCCATATTAACAACCCAATGCCGTTTCGATTTCAATGTTAGCGATAGAAATTGAGTATTAGTGTCAAACTTCTACCTACTGCCTCCCCGTCATGCTCTTATACCAAAGGTAGGTCGGCGGCCTGTCATTAAGAGGTGTATTACTTGGGTAGAGGACTTTTCTCCGGATCGAAGATGAAAAGTGACCGTCGTAAATATCGCTGGAAGGAGAAGAGATTCCGTGACCGTGAGATTAAGCGCCGCCAAGGCGGAGTTTTGAAGCACGACCCTCTAAAAGGTTCATCACAAGCTAAGGGGATAGTTATCGAAAAGGTTGGTTTCGAAGCAAAACAGCCCAATTCAGGTATTCGTAAGGCGGTTAAGATTTCTTTAATTAGAACTGGTAACAAACTTACTGCGTTTGCTCCAGGAGACGGTGCTATATCATTTATTGATGAGCACGATGAAGTACTTGTAGAAGGTATTGGTGGTCCTCGTGGTCAGTCCATGGGAGATCTTCCCGGTGTTCGTTACAAGGTAATCAAGGTTAACGGCGTATCTTTAGACGAGATGGTCCGTGGCCGTAAAGAGAAACCAATTAGATAAGGTGTTTTTATGTCAGAAGAAATTCAATCTACACAAGATGCTCCTATTGCTGGAATAGGTACAATGGTTTTTGGGAAATGGGATGCAACAGATGTAACCTGTTCCGACCCTGGTCTAGCACCATACATTAATTTGACAACTATTGGAACACCTCACAGCGGCGGTAGGCATGCTAACTCTTGGTTTGGTAAAGCGAAGTTATCAGTTATTGAGAGATTTATCAATAATCTAATGAGATCCGGACAATTTTCAGGTAAGAAACAACACTGTGCTAAGGCTTTCGAGGATGCATTAGATGTCATTTCACAGCGTAGTGAAGATAACCCCCTCCAAGTATTCATTAATGCAATAATTGAATCTGCTCCTTGTGAAGAAACAACTAGAATAAAAATGGGTGCAGTTAGCGCTCCTAAGGCTGTAGATTCATCGCCAAGTCGTCGATTAGATATGGCTCTGAGAAATCTCGGCAAGGGTTGTGCCTCTGCTACAGCTAAGAGTAAGAAAACTCTCACTCAAGGTATAGTTTCTGAACTTTCTAAGGCTGCGAGTGGAGACGTAGGCTCCTTTGCAGTTGGTAAGAGAGAAGAAGTTGAAAGAATCGCTTCCTCTGCTCGATGATATTTTTCGCCTTTCCTTTCGGATGGATTGTATGGCTTGTATCACTACGTGATACAATCGGCTTTATGAACCGAAGTTGGGTCGGGTGGCTATCATAAGGTGATTATATGGGTCGTAAAGAAGACAACATAAAGCGAGCAACAGAAGTTATGCACGTCAGAGAGAAAATCAGAAATCTTGCAATCGCAGCACACATTGACCATGGGAAAACAACTTTGTCAGATAATCTAATTGCTGGCGCTGGAATGATGTCTGAAGATTTAGCAGGGAAGTCAAGGGTTCTTGATTTTGATCAACAAGAAAGTGCACGTGGAATTACAATTAATGCAGCAAGCGCTTCAATGGTTCACGACATAGATGGTGATGATTATCTTATCAATCTCATCGATACTCCTGGTCACGTTGATTTTGGTGGTGACGTTACTCGAGCTATGAGGGCAGTTGATGGATGTATTATCCTTGCATGTGCGGTTGAAGGTACTATGCCACAAACTGAGACTGTTGTTCGTCAAGCATTGAAAGAAAAAGTGCGCCCAGTATTATTCATCAATAAAGTTGACAGGTTAATCAATGAATTACAGATTGATGGCCCCGAAATGATGAAGAGATTCGAAAAAATTATTACAAAAGTCAACAAATTAATTGAGACTTTCGCTCCTGCAGAACTCGCTAAAGAGTGGCAAGTATCTGTTGGAAAAGGAACTGTTGCTTTTGGTTCAGCTTATTACAACTGGGGGATGTCTATTCCGTACATGGAAAAATCAGGATTAAATTTTAAAGATATCTTTGAACATTGCCATAATGATGAACAAAAAGAATTGTCTAAGAAAGCACCAGTGCATCGAGTTTTACTTGACATGGCTGTCGAAAAACTACCATCTCCGCTAATTTCTCAGAAATACCGTATCCCTAATATCTGGCAAGGTGACTTAGAATCAGAAGTTGGTAAGTCAATGCTTGACACTAATCCAGATGGGCCTCTTCAATTAATGATTACAAAGATATGGATGGACCCTCATGCAGGAGAAGTTGCAGTAGGAAGAGTTTACTCAGGTTCAATAAAACATGGCGAGACTGTTTGGGCTATTGGCGCTGCTAAATCGGAGAGAGTTCAACAAGTTAGTATGATGGTCGGCGGAGATAGGATCCAAGTCCCAGAAGTATCTGCAGGTAATATTGCTGCTTTGACCGGTGTGCGAAGTGCAGCGGCTGGAGTTACGATTTCTAGAGATCCAGAAGCTACTCCATTCGAAGCAATCAGGCATTACTCTGAACCAGTTGTTACTGTTGCTGTTGAACCTAAATCAATGAAGGACCTACCAAAATTCATTGATGCTCTACGTGGTCTTGCTAAAGCAGATGCTTCTTTGCAAGTTACAACTAACCAAGAAACCGGAGAGGCTCTATTAGCAGGTATGGGTGAATTGCATCTTGAGATTACAATTTTCCGCATGCAAGAAGAGCAGAATATCAAAGTTAAGGTCAGTGAGCCAATTGTTGTTTACCGAGAATCCATTGAAAGCAATAATAGTGGTCGCCCATTTGAAGGTAAATCACCTAATAGACACAACAGATTCTATATTGAATGTGAACCATTACCTCTAGATGTCATCAATGCTCTAAGAGAGGGTCATTTCGGAGATGGACCTGTTAGAACAAAAGATGCTAAAGAAACAGGTAATAAATTCGCTGAGTTCGGTATGGACAAAGATTTAATGAGAAAAATCTATGCTATTCACGGCACTAATGTTTTCGTTAATGATACCAAAGGTATTCAAAATCTTCACGAAACTAGAGAACTTATGATTGAAGGTTTCAATGATGTATGTAAGAAAGGACCTACTGCTGAAGAACCTCTAATGGGTGTATTAGTTCGTCTCGTTGACGCTAAGCTCCACGAAGATGCGATTCACCGTGGTCCTGCTCAAACTATACCTGCTGTGCGTAATGCAGTCAAGGGAGCAGTTCTAAGGGCTAGATCCGTAATTTATGAACCGATGCAGAATATTCGTATCGATGCTCCTAACGATGTAATTGGCGGAGTGACACGTGAGTTAACAACACGTCGTGGAATAATCGAAGATATGCCAGTCGATGGCGGTACTGCAAGTGTAATTGGTAAAATGCCAGTTGCAGAGTCTTTTGGTTTCTCAAATGATATTAGAGCTGCAAGCCAAGGTAGAGCGGTTTGGAATACTGAAAATGCAGGTTTCGTTCAGTTACCACACGCACTTTTCCATAAAGTTACAGCTGAAATCAGGCAACGAAAGGGCTTGAAGGAAGAAATACCTGGTGAAGCAAACTACCAAGATTAAAATTAACATTTTAGGTTAAACTGAAATTTTATTTCTATGAATAATTCCTATTAAAGCAGGCGTTAGGATTATACTTGCTAGTAATGATAATCCGATCATTATTGCGCAAAATAGTCCAAATGTAGAGAAGAATCCCATACTTGATTGAGTAATGACTAGGAATCCTCCTATGTCAGATAATGCTGAACCAAATAGAGCTAGTCCTGATGCACCTCCTACTATTTCGATTGCTGTTATAGTATCATGGCCATTTTCTTGTTCTTCTCGGAATCTCTCTACAACGTGAATCACATAATCAATTCCTACACCGAGAGACATCGCTGCTATTGCAACTGTTACCATATTCAAACCATAGCCTGCAATTTCTATCATTCCATAAAGCCAAATTATTACCAAAAATATTGGCGTTGTAGTCATAACAGCAATTCCAAACCCAGAAATTCCCCATAATATACTCAATACTAGTGTCAATAATGAGAAGGCTATAGCTGCCTCTATACTTACGAGGAAGTACATTATTCCACCCATAAACGTCATTGCTGCTATAGTTTTCATTGAATATCTGATTTTATTCTTTTTGATGTATTTAGTTCTCTGGCTGAGGGTCTCTTCGTCTCTAAAACCGCCCCATAATGTAATTGTACAGAATACTATGCCTAGCAAAAGTGTTGATTGCATTTCGTTTTGCATAGAATCAGCGGCTACGAATCTAATAACTGGATCGCCGGTTGGTATAGTCCATGTGATCGGATACTCTTCTGAACTAAATGCCGTTTCAATTTCTCCTCGTTCTACAAGATTTGTTTTTGATAAGTTTTGGAATGGAGATAAGTCATCAACTAATTGTTCTAATGCGGGTCCTACCTTAGCAAACTGTTCAGCATTTGATAGACCAAATCTCATAGTCATTCTGACATATTTAGGTGTATTTCCAGAAGTGTCAAGCCATGGCTGATCATAATCTAAATCTAATTCAGATTGGATGTATTCTGAAGTAATAGATGGAGGTAGAGCCGGATAACCTCCACTTGCTGGAACTCCTCTTGTTAAAATGAATCCATATAGAAATACTAAACAATCTCTATCTTCTAAAGTGGGTATATTTCTTATCCCTACTCCTGGATAAATTAGACTCATTGTTTGGCATTCTAAACCTCCGTCATCTTTGCTGGAATCCCAACCCGCCTCTTCAAAAGGTGTGATATTCTCATACATTGCTGCCTGTACAAACATCAATATCTCATCTAATGCAATCAATTCAACTTCTCCTGAAGGTGTTCTAGAAATCTGATCTGGGTCTATGCTTCGATTATGCGAATTCATATTCTCTCTTGTCAAACCAATGGCCTCAATGACTTTTGGATTTGCAATATCTCCTTCAACAAGTATGTACCCTGGTTCTCCATCTGTGAATCTTTCATTTACTAGATAAACTCCTTGAGCGAAATCAGATTCATCATCTAAGAAATCATCAATCTGAAAATCCCCTTCTAATGATAACATAAGAGGTGTTGCAGCTAAAGTTATCAAGATAGCAACTATACCTACTGTAATTCCTTTTTTTGTAGAGTTCGAAGTTATATTTACTAGCCAATCTTTAGGAATTAGATGCAGTTGACCTTCTTTTTCTTCTATTAATTTATCTTTCTTTAGGAGCCACAAATCCACATCTAATCTTACCAAAGGTACCCAAAGGCCAGTTAGCAAAAATGCTGCAGCAACACCCAAACCTGCTTCAATTCCAAATGATCTCAATGCAGCAATATCTGAAGTGAGATTTGCAAGGAATGCAACTATAGTTGTTGATGAAGTCAGTAAAATTGCTCTACCAACGCGAGAAATAGATTCTTCAGCCGACTTTTTAATAGTTTTTCCTTTCTTTCTTTCTTCTTTATAACGATGAAGTGCATGCAGGCTGTCATCTATTCCTAGTGCTAAAATTAAGATAGGAAGTAGATTTGAGAATTGCGATCTAAATATTATTTCAAAACCATATGACTGACCAAACTTAATACCCCATCCTATCAGTCCTTGCATCCAAAGTAGGGAAAGAAATAGTCCTATTCCTACTATCAACACATCTGAAACTCTTCTCAAACTCAACCATAACAAGGCAATGACAACTATAGACATTAGCACAATAAGATAAGCACTGGAGAGAAGTTCCCTGTTTATTTCTACATTTGGTCCTTCACCAAGAAGTATAGTGACTACCAACTCATCTTGTTCTCGCAAATCCTCTTCAATAGATAGATATAACCACTCTACTGAGCACAAGGGTTCAACTCTTTCTTCTTTTTCTCTACATTCATCAATAGAATATCTTATTGGGTTTGTAGATAATTCTACTCCATCTCTGTCATATCCCCATTCTGCACTTGCATTAATCCAAGTAAATGTCCACCCTTCATTTTGCATTCTTTCTCTGTCGAGGTTTAATATTAACCAAGCAGAAGATGCAGACCATCTCCCATAGCCCCAAGAGTCTGTTTCAATGCTTCCATTTTCATCTAAAACACCTCCAATAGGACCAATTAGCGTACTACTATTATCTTGAATAAAAGCTCTATCTATAGAAAGGAACCTCAGAAAAGCTCCTTTGCTATTATTTGCCATTCTATGGGATGCCAAATCTATATGTTCTTGAGTTATATTGGGATCATCAAATGATAAGCATTCTAAGGCTCCACAGTCGTTCCAATTAGTTGGTGCTTCTTCCATTCTAAATGTGTCTGGATTAAATTGTGGCTTTGTTAGGAGTGACTGTCCAGACATAAATACTCTAAATTCAGTTGCTAGGTCTAGAACTCCGAGAATTGGTTGACCAGATATCTCAGATGCAAATGAGAGATAATATTCTGAAATTTCATGCTGTTCTAGGAATTCGGCCTTCATATCGATTTCTCTGAGAACAGAAAGATTCAGTATACCTCCTAATGGTTCACTTTGACCAGAATTTATTCCAGTAAAACTATCTACTTGGCTTATTTGAGATGGTGATTCTCCGAAATATTGTGAATCTCTGATAAATAATCCGAATCCCCAAATATTTCCTGCTCCTGAAAATTCTTCTCGCATGACCTCTGCTGCTTCTAGTTCTGGAGATTCTAGATTATATGATTCAACATCTATTGGAGTTAGAGTTGCTGCAAATCCGGGTAACATAAGTAAGGAAATAATTAATACAGCGAGATGAACATTTTTTCTCTGAGGAATTAGCACTCCAGCTACTTTTTTGAAGTCCCTCATAATAGTATGGGACTATTTCCCATATATCACTGGTTGTACAACGTCATAACCCTAATTCTTTCAATTTTTCTAAAGCAATAATTTGTTTTTTATTCAGCTTGTCAGGTTCGATGATGGTGAATTCAATATCTAAAGGCCCTCCATCATGTCCCTGTCCATTCAATCTTCTTCTGTCGCCAATTTTACTTCTTGCAGGAATTTCGATTTGTATTCTCTTATTACTTGGTGTTTTGATTTGTACATTTCCGCCCAACAATAGTGTTGTGTAGTTTATTGGTACTTCCTGTATAAGTCTACCATTTTCCCATCTTCTTCCATCTTCAGCATCGAGTCTTATGTTTATTATCAAATCACCCGGTTTACCGTGAGGATGTTCATTACCCATTTTGTTAAGTCTAAGTTGTTGACCATGAATAGCGCCAGGGGGTACTTTTACAGTAATTACTGACTCTCTAGTGCTTACTCCTAAGCCTTTACATTCCGAACAACCTTTTGTGGTTCCAAAGGCTCTACCATCACATTTCTTACATTTTTTTAATCTTCTATGAGTGAATTTTACATCTGTACCATTTTTAGCATCATCTAAAGTAATATCTAATCCTGATTCAATATCGCTACCATTTTCGGTTTCCGCAGATCTATTTGGCTCTTTTCTTGCTCTTGAAGCTTCAAACTCATTTCTTTGTTGTTGGTTTCTTCCACCCATGAATTGTGAAAAGATATCGCCAATGTCTACTCCTCCTGGAAACCCCCCCCCTGTGCCAAAATTGGAGAATGGGTTTCCTCCTCGGAACATATCTTGGGCACGTCCCTGATTATCGTATTCTTTTCTTCCTTCTACCGTTCCGATTGAATCATAAGCTGCTTGTATGGATTTAAATTTCTCCTCAGCAGCCGCATCTCCTGGATTTCTATCTGGGTGATACTGTCTTGCTAATTTCCTGTAAACCCGCTTAATTTCAGCATTTGTCGCATCTTTAGGGACACCCAAAACAACATACGGGTTATCTGACATTACAACTACTAACAGGTCACCTAACTTCAACCCTATTGAATTCTTAATCTCTGTATCGATGCTATCAAGACCTATCTCGCTTTAGCCACAATATGGCTATTGGTTGGGCATGCTTTCGAAACTATGTAGAACACGCAGAAGAAATAGGGGGTGATGTTACTGATTATCCACGATTTTTCATAATGCCTCATTCATCTCACTCCTATTCAGATGAGGTAGGGAATAATTGGATAAAACTAATGGATGATAATGAGCATATTGATCATGAGGTTGAATTGGTCATAAAATTAGGTGATGATTTGTTACCTGAATCAATGTGCATAGGTTGTGACTCCACTAATCGGACTAGGCAAGGGCTTGCTAAGGAAAAGGGGTGGCCATGGACTGAAGGAAAATCATTCAGAGGCTCAGCAGTTTTGGGCACTTGGACCGATTGGGATTCTGGGGTTTTAGAAATTTGTCTGTCAGTAAACGGTGAAATCAGACAGTTGGCTAAGACTGACCTTATGGTTCATGGAGTAGAATCTCTTTTATTCCATCTCAATGAATGGTATGGCCTTTCATCAGGAGATTATATTTGGACAGGGACACCCAAAGGAGTTGGGAGAATGTTTGTAGGAGATCAGGTCAATGCTTGGATGAAAAACTCAGATGGGAATATCGTGAGTAGGCTAAATGCCAAATGTATTAATTAATTCGTGTTAATTGCATATCTGTTAGTTGTCTCAAAACTTCTAATGCAGGTGATGGTTTTAGGCTATCCAATATTTGGTGTGCTTCAGAATGGTATCTCATTGCTCTATCCATTGCGTAGTCAATTGATCCATTTTTTCTTAATTCGTTAACTGCAGATTCTAAATCATTATCAGAACATTCACCTTTCCCGTAAACTTTCTTAAATGCAGGTAATTCATTATTACTATGTAAGGCATGTATAGCAATCAAGGTCTTCTTTCCTTGTACTACATCTGAGCCTGCAGGTTTACCCAGAGTTTCAGTATCTCCTGTGATGTCAATTAAATCATCCATAAGTTGGAAACATAATCCCAACTTAAGTCCCCAATCAGCCATATTTTCTACTGTTTTAGAATCTGCGCCTGCGAGTTTTGCACCCGTTTCAGCACATGTTTCAAACATGGCGCTAGTTTTACCTCCAATCATAGCAATATATTCTTCTTCACTAACATTATCTCTTGTCTCAAAGTCAAAATCTTCTTGTTGACCTTCTGCCACTCTTCTGACCATTTCACCAATTGACTGAACTAAGAACTTCAAATTTTCCGGACTAATTTCATTTGAATCAGCTAGAATTTCAAAACCGACTGCTAACATGGCATCTCCAGCATTTATAGCGGTCGCATCATCATACTCTATGTGTACTGCATTTAACCCTCTTCTTATTGGGTCCTGATCCATAATGTCATCATGCACTAATGTAAAATTATGAATTATTTCTATACTAGATCCAAGTGTGTAGTGTCCATTATGGGCTATTCCTGTTGCTTCTCCAACCAGTCTTGGGAGAATCGCTCTGTACCTCTTTCCACCTCCTGCGAATAGATGTGTCATTGCGCCATGCAATCTTTTTTGGCTTATTTTTTCCATAGAATTCATAATTTCTTTCTCTACTATTTCTTTATGTTCTCCTAGGGCCTTTTTTAATTCTCTTCCATTTGAAGAATCTTTAGTTAAAGATAATCTTCCACAATTAATGATTTCTTCATTATTCGTATTCATTAAGTCATTCATATTGGGGTAATGCGGTTTTATGAAGTGCTTCCATATCATCCTGAACCATGGCGCTACTACCATATCAGACCATTCATTTTTACCTTCTAACATCTGGTTAATTCCATTATGATCGAGCCACCTTGTTTCTTTAATCTCATTTTTATTTATTGATAAATCAACATTTGCTCTGACTATTAACACATGATCAATTTCATGTTCTATCCATTCATCATCCCATCTGCAGCTGTATTCGAATCTTCCAATATGGCTGTAATCCCATGATTCTGAAACTTCCATAGGAATTCCCAGTTCTTGGAACATTTTCCTTTTCGCAGCATGAATCACACCTTCTTTTGCATCATTATTTTCAAATTCAATATCTAATGGATGACTGCAGCAACTATTAGCCCAAATTCCAGGGAATGTTATTTTTTCTTCTGCTCTTTGTTGCATAAGGAGCCTATTTTCTGAATCAAAAATCAGTACACTGAATGCTCGGTGTCTTATTCCAATACCTCTGTGGCAATCGATTTTACTAGCGGAATTAATGATGTTATCATTTGCATCTACAACTAAGCACATTTCTTCCATCATCTCTAGTTGTGATGAATCTAGCCTGTTCAGACTACTATCTGGAATCTCTCTTACCATATTTCTCATATCTCCGAGGTGGTTACATATAATAGATGCTTCATTAAATAACTTTAGTTCCTGTAGTATTACCCGTTTGAATAAGTTCTTCGATTCTCTCTGGTTTTCTTCCATCAAGCATCCAAACGTTTGGTATTTTTTGACAAATAATGCTGGCACTCTCAGCCTTCAAGAAAATCCCTCCGGTTACATCTTGTGATTTTTCATGAACTCCTATTATTTTTTGGCCTTTAGACCAAATTGGAATAAGTTCTGCTCCTTCTTGATTTGGAGGCTTAGTCAGTAACCCCTCAGTATCTCCTAAAAGGAATATACAATGGCTAATTTCAGGAATTTCATTACAAATCCTAACCATTAAATCATCCCCTGATAATATTCCAAATTCTCTTTTATCATTAATGTCAACTACATCTCCAAATGTCACGTGAATAGTATTACTATTATTTTCCTTAAATCGATTAATATCTCCATTAAATTCTGGTCCCAGACCGTTAGCCCAGAGTGAAGGCGGATGAGATATGCTATTTATTCCAAATTTCTTCAAATTATCTAGGACTATTTTGTTTAGTTCTAGCATGTCACGTCTTACCTTTTCAACTGCAATTCGTTGCTCTTTTATGATATTTTCATCATATCCTGCGGCTAATTTCCATTTTTTCGCTTCTAAATGACCGAAAGATCCGGCCCCGTGGACGATTATCACTTCGTTTCCTTTTCCCAAAACATTCGCTATGATTTCACACACAGAATCTAGATTTTGTGCCTTGATTGTTTTCAATTGAGTTTTATCTGTGATTAACCCTCCGCCAAATTTAATCACGATTTTATTATTAGCCAAAGTTGAACCCCATATACTTCGAATCGTCTTTGGCATATTGCTGTATTCATATATTACTCTGGTGAGACTCAAAACGATGGGTTCATTTCCGAGTGGATATTCGAAAGAATATGGCGGAACTATCCGATATTGAAAAATTTCAGCGGTGGCTTCAATCTCAATTAGATGATGTGGGGTCAATTGAAGATGTTGATGAGAAAGAAAGACGTCAGATTCAGTTAGAATCCTCAATTCAAGAAACTATTAATTTCAGGAATCTTATGTCACTTGTAGAAGACATTGCTCCTCCATTTGTAGAAAGAGAATCTTCAGTAAGAGTAGTATCTAATGATGAAGTAGTCAAAGAATCTTCAGGTAGTTTCTGTTCATCTTGTGAAAAACCAATAACTCCAGAACTAGATTTCTGCATTAACTGCGGAGAGTTTCTGTAATTATTCTTCTTCTTCTACTACCCATCTCGCCCTTGCAACTTCGTATTCAGGGTGATCATTTTCAATCTTAGTTAGATATCCTGAATCAACTGATTCAACAAGGTAAACCGTTACTCCAGCATGCCAGATAGTTTCTCCATCTGCAACCATTCTTGCAGTATCAATCTCTAATATGGTTGGTAAATTATAGTGGACTTTCCCTGCTTCTGCTGCAGATCTGATGCTTGATGATAAGTGAACATGCGCTCTTCCGCTAGGTGTAATTCCAACTTCAAGTAAGTTCTCAGCTTCATCAGGGTTACATGGATAGAACAATGACGTAGGTATATTTTCCGTTGGTAAGTCTAGTTCGATCTCAAGTGTATGGCCATATGTTGCTCTAATCATGTTACCTCTGACTTCATATCTTCCTTTCCCATCAGTTTCTGAAACAGCCCTAAAGTGATGAGGTCTTAGCCAATGGTATCTTCTCTCATCTTGTTTCTTGAATCTGCTAATTATATCCTTAACATCTACCCATCCGTTAATATCCATCTCTAGATCAAATTTCTCTGGAGCATGTCTCAAAATCAATGCAAGTCTACGAGCAAGACTATCTCTTTCTCTAGATCTTAGTATAAATTTCCCTTCTTCATTACATGCTGGACATAGGTTGTCATCGGAGTAATATCCGTGTCTTGTGCACTCTCTAATCATATTATCAGATACTTCGAGTTTAATTTGGTTCAAGAACCTCACGGTTGATATAGTCTAAATTCATAATCAATTACTTTGCCAATTATTATGTTCTATGGCGTGTCCCCTCACACATGAAAGCAGTAATTGTTGATTGGCTTAGGTCTCCATTTCATAGAGCTCATAAGGGTAAATTAGCAAATATTAGGCCTGATGAGTTAGCAGGTCAAGTGATTAGGGAGTTAATGAAAAGAAATGATATTTCAGGTTCAATGATAGATGACTTAATTCTAGGTTGTGCATATCCTGAAGGGGAGCAAGGTTACAATATGGGGAGATTGTTGACATTTCTTGGCGACTTGCCAAACACTGTCCCTGGGGCCACAATAAACAGACTTTGTGGTTCATCTATGCAGGCAATTCTTTCTGCTGCAGCACACATAGAAGTTGGTTGGGGTGAATGTATCTTAGTAGGTGGTGTTGAGTCTATGAGCCGCGTCCAAAGACGTGGTTTCAACTGGAGTCCATCTCCTGAATTAGAAGTTAAATTTCCTGATGCTTACATGGGTATGGGGATTACCGCAGAGAATGTTGCTAGAGAATGGCAACAAACACGTATTGAACATGAAGAGTTTGCACTTTCATCACATCAAAAAGCAGCAATTGCTCAGTCTAATGGTTTATTTTCAGATGAAATTGTAAGTATTCAAACAGATGATGGCGACATTAGCCAAGATGGATGTATCCGTGGCAATACTACTCTGGAATCGATGGCTCGACTGAATCCTGCGTTTGGAGATGATGGTATAGTTACTGCCGCAACTTCCTCCCCTCTAACTGATGGGGCTGTATTCATGATAGTTTGTAGTGAAGAATTCGCTGCTACCAATAATCTCACACCTATCGCCAGAATTGTTGCAGGTTCAGTAACTGGTTGTTCGCCAGATGTTATGGGTATCGGCCCAATAGAAGCTACTCGAAAAGTTCTAGAAAGAGCAAATTGGGATATCGAAGATGTTGATTTATTTGAACTAAATGAAGCGTTCTCAAGTCAAAGTTTAGCGGTTATAGAGGACCTTGGTATTGATTACAAGAAGGTAAACTTACATGGTGGTGCATTGGCTATAGGGCATCCATTAGGTGCATCTGGTGCTAGAATCACAGGCAAAGCGGCTAGTTTACTCAAATCAACTGATTCAAAGCGCGCAGTAGCAACCATGTGTATTGGTGGCGGTATGGGAATAGCCATTGCCTTGGAAAAAGTTTAATTTTTTCAATATTTTAATTAACCAAATTGCCATTACAGTTTGGGCATTTATCTGCTAACGATAGTTTGCTTGGAATTACTGCTAATAGTGTTGAACATAATGGACATGTTGCAAAAACTTCATCTTCTTCCAGTTGACTATTTAGATCTCCAATATTTTCTTTCACATTATTATACCAGTTTTTGTATGTTGGATTTCTTATTGTCTTAATTCTGCGAAGTGTAGAAATTGAGAGAAGTAATAATAAAATTCCTTGGATTGTATCTGAGTTATCGCCTCTTCCTAAATCTTGTAATCCAACTAATACGAATATCAATGATAAAATTAGTAGCAAGAACATACCCCATAAATCACCATATTTTCTTCTATTTTTGAATGTAATCACTCCAAATATAGGTATTACTAAAGTTAATGATATATAGTTTGGAAGTAATATCAGAATGGGTGAAACTATGAAAATACCTAATAACAAATCAACGATCATGAATCTATACAGGTGTTTATGCAAATTTTCCATCACCATATTCGACATCCAAAGCCCTCCTATGTCTATCTACTGTTGCGACGAACTCATGAATGCTCCCCCTCTGCGAGGTGTGTGGTAAAAGACACAGGAGTAGTCGTTCGTGGCTCCAGTATGAAGGGTAAGAAGGTGCTTTTCTTAGTTTCAGGCGGCATAGCCGCAGTTGAATCTGTACGTCTCTCCAGAGAATTAAGGCGCCACCAGGCGCAACTAACAATCATGATGTCTAGGGATGCCGAAAAAATTATTTCACCATTGGCCTTATCTTGGGCGTCAGGTCAAGATATACTTACTGATTGGAATCCTAAGATGCAACAGTTAGAAAATTATGATACAGTTCTTGTGGCTCCAGCGACAAGAAATACAATTTCGAAGCATATTCATGGGATTATGGACTCTCCCCTAATGATGGCACTTTCTGCTGCAAGAGGAAACCGTACTCCAATTGTATTTGTGCCATCGATGCATCAAGATTTATTTGATGATCCAGTAACAACGGAACTTCTTGAAAAACTCATTCAGGAAGGGAGCTATTGTATTATTGATTCTGAAAAAGAAGGTCGAAGAAAGCAACCTTCTCCAACTGAAATTGTAGCTAAATTAGCAAATATTACTAATTCCAGTCTCCCCAACCGGAAAAAAATTGCAATTACTCTAGGGGCGACTCGTGCTCCAATAGATTCGGTTCGAGCAATCCAAAATGCCTCTTCTGGTAAGACAGGTTGGGCAATAGCTGAGCATTTATTCATGATGGGGCACGATGTTCGTTGTATTGTTGGTAAAACATCTGCTTCTTCCTCATTTGAACTTCCCAATATCATAAGAGCCGGTTCTCCAGAAGATATGTTGTCAGAATCTATTAAAATAGCAAAAGATGATTCCAATCCTGATGTTTGGATCCATGCAGCAGCAGTTCTAGACTATTCTATGCCTGCAGAATCAGGGAAACGAGCAAGTGGTCAAGATAGTTGGAATATTGAATTAAAGCCTACTTTGAAACATATTTCCGAACTTTCTGATTATGTTGGTGAATGTGTTCGAATTGGTTTTAAGTTAGAAACTAGTGTGTCAGAAGAAATTTTAATTAAGAAATCTTTAGATCAAATTTCAAAATATGGAGTTGATGCAGTAGTGGCTAATTTATTAGAACAAATTGGTGATAATCAGTATCCTAGAGCGAGATTTGTAATCCCAGATGGCAGTTTTAAACTATTAAACAGCCAGATGGATTTGTGTGATGAACTAGAAAAATTCATTTCTTGATAGACTCTATCTGCGGCACATTCAAGCATTATCTAAGGTTGCAAGCAATTATGGGGAAGCATGGTAAGGCCAAGAGAGGAATACCTCCTAAGTCGGATTTTAATGCCTGGTACCCTGCAATTGTAGAAATTTCAGATTTAGTCGATAAGAGATATCCTATCAAAGGAATGGATGTTTGGAAACCTTATGGCTGGTCTACAATGCGCTTAATTGATAGTTTAACTCGTAAAGAAATGGAAGAATCAGGCCACCAAGAATATAATTTTCCACTCTTAGTTCCTGAAGATCTTCTCGAAAAAGAGAATCAACTAGTTTCACGCCTCAAAGCAGCAAGAGAATTGGGAGTAGATCCATCAGAACTTAGAATGGATGAAGAAGACTCAGGGTTCAAGAAAGAAGTTTATTGGGTAACAAAGGGCGGAGAAAACGAACTAGATATCCCTATGTTTTTACGACCTACGTCTGAAACTCCTATGTACACTATGTTTTCTCTTTGGGTGAGGAGTCATGCTGATCTTCCACTAAAAACATTCCAAATTGTTAATACATTTCGATATGAAACTAAGCAAACACGATCATTTATTCGTGTGAGAGAAATTCATTTCTTTGAAGCTCATACTGTGCACAAAGATGAGCAGGGCGCTACAAGACAAATAGAACAAGATGCAGAAATTGTTCAAAGACTAATGAAATCTTTATGCATGCCAGTTATCGTATCAAAAAGACCTGTTTGGGATACGTTCCCTGGTGCATGGTACACTACCGCAGTAGATGCCGTAATGCCTAATGGACGCACACTTCAAATCGCAACTTATCATCATTACCGTGACCAATGGGCACAAGCATTCGATCTAAATTATGAAGATGCAGAGGGTAATACGCAGAATTGTCACCAAACTACATTTGGTATGTCTGAAAGATTACTCGGTGCAGTTGTAGGTATGCATGGTGATGATTCTGGGCTGATATTACCACCCTCAGTGTCTCCATACCAAATAATCTTGATGCCTGTTGCAGCCCACGTGAATGAGCAAGTAATACCTAAGATTAATGATCTAGCGAAGGAACTTAGAGGTTCTGGATTCAGAGTTCACGTTGATGATAGAGATATCAGGCCCGGAGGTAAACATTACCATTGGGAAATTAGAGGCGCTCCAATAAGATTAGAACTTGGTCCTCGTGATTTAGATGCGAATAAGTGTGTTTTATCTCTAAGAACAGGTGGTAAAATAGAAGTTAGTTTAGAAAATCTATCGCAAACAATAAATCAGTACTTAGATGATATTTCTGAAACATTACTGAATCGCTCATTAAATAATAATTCAGAATTGGTGCAAAAATTCCCTGGGATTTCCTCTAAGGATTCTGGTTGGGAATTAAATTCTCCAATTGTGGATGGTATAGTTTACGAGTTAGCATTCGATGGGAACGATGCTGATGCTGAGGTTTTAGAGAAAATAACAGGGCTAGCATTACTCGGTGATTGTGTGGAACCTTATCCTGAATCAATTCCCTGTGCTATTACTGGAAAGTTAACTACTCGAAAGCAACATCTTGCTCGAATGTACTAATTATTTCTTCTTTTTTGTCATTCCGAACAAAGAGATGAATGCGAAAATTACCAACAACATGCCATCAATAATTTCTCCTTCACCTACTTGTCCCCAAGAATCAATATTTTTGTAGTTTCCAATCTCAGTTAATTTTAATCTTGGATTATCTTCACAAAGTTTTGTCGTTTGAATAGTTGACATGGTGCTTACTTGTGTACTCTCGTAACTTCCTCCAGCAGTAGCTATTATTGTCCCATTCAGTAATAGTTGGGATGAATACGAATATGGTTCTATTTGCACTGTAGCATTAGTTGAGTGTGTGAATGAATTTCCATTTGCAATCATATTGATTCCCCCACTACTGACTAATTCCTGTGATCCATTCTGTGAGATATCCCATGTGATTGAATATTCTTCGCCTATTGTGACATTTTTAGCGCTCCAGAATATGGTTAATGTATTCCCATTAACTGCTGGTGTAGCCACGAGTTCCACATCCCCCATTTTCTCTGTATCTTCGCACAAACCAAGTACTGAATCGATACCAATGAAAATGTTTGAGCTAATAAGAATCAACCCAATTACCCCTACTAACATTACAAATGTCCTTCTCCTTCCAGTTCGTCCCTTTGTATCTAAAATTTCTTCTTTTAAATCAGATTTTGGAATAGGCAAAATTACATCGTGCGTAAATTCACTATTTCCTGAAGGTTCTAATTTTTCTTCGACTTCTTTAGGGCTAATGATCCCGATTTCATCTAATGCTTCACTCCCATAAATTCTTTCAGCCAATTTGTAATATTCTTTGTAAGACTCTAATTCTGAAGGATCCATTGACCCATCAAGTAAGTCTCTGAGTCTTTCGGCCTCATTCATTAATTCACTTTCGAACCTCACTCCTTCATGAATGAAACCCAAGAAAGTATCTTCTTTGCTTAATTATTTACGCTTTATTACTGCGTGACATGCATTAATAATAGCATTATAATTAATATTCAAATGTGCCATTAATTCAGATGTGCCGCCACTCTCTCCAAATCTATCATCAACACCAACCATTTCTAGCGGAGTAGGTATATTCCTGGAAAGGTATTCTGCCACTCCTCCTCCAAGACCTCCTATAACTGAATGATCTTCCACGGTTACTATGC
>DADI01000074.1:31926-71809 GCA_002494975.1 Euryarchaeota archaeon UBA556 | reverse complement strand
ATCCACTAACATTTCTGCACCACCCCCAGGTAAGCCATGCATCCCCGCATCAGCAAGTTTTCTAAGAACTTCAGAAGTATCCAAACCACATACATCTGCAATACCTTCTATTTCAATTGGGGAAAAGCAATCAAGTGAAATCATAGGGTGATTTTCACGTATATGTGAGATGAGATCTAAATACCAATCAAGACTGAGTTCAGGATTAACACCACCCTGCATTAGAATTCTGGACCCTCCGATATTCTCTAATTCTGATATTCTTTGACTTATTTCATCAAATGTTTGCGTGTAAACTTCTGAGTGACCTGGGGGTCGATAAAAAGAACAAAACTGGCAATTTATGGTGCATACATTAGTATAATTAATATTACGATCTACTAGATAAGTTACGCCATTCCCTGGTACTTGTAACTTCCTTCTAACAAGTGAAGTATACATTAAGTCATTAATATCTGCTTCCTCGTATAATATCGTCGCATCAATAACCGAAAGTCTGGGTGCTTTCGGAGACATTTGCTCCGATAGTATGTCTTTCCAATTACGCATTGATTCCACTCAAACCTTTACCGATTAATGCCTCAATCTCAGATATTTCCTTTGGGCAATCAGATGTCAAAACTACGGGACCATCAGCTGTTATGAGTACATCGTCTTCTATACGAACTCCAATACCAGAATACTTGTCAGGAATAGAAATATCTGTCCTCCAACTTCCAAAATATAACCCAGGTTCGACAGTTAGAACCATACCTGGCTGCAATATTCTTTCTGGTCCTTTATCGCCCTGTCTACCACCTCCCACGTCATGAACATCTAAACCTAACATATGTCCAGTCCCGTGCATAAAGAAATCTCTATATTTACCATCGAAATTCTCTCCAAGAGCCTCTTCGAAACTACAATCAAGTATACCAAGATCAACTAACCCTTTGGCAAGTACTTTCGATGCAGCATGATGCATAGAGCTCCATGGAGAACCTGCTTGACATGCTTCAATGCCTGCAATTTCTGCTTTAAGTACGAGTTCATATATTTCCTTTTGGGGCTTAGTAAATTTACCATTAACAGGCCAAGTTCTAGTAATATCGGAAGCATAGCCGGAAACCTCACAACCAGCATCAACCAATACTAACTCGCCATCATTAACTTCAACATCATTAGAATGGTAGTGTAAGATAGTCGCATTATCTCCTCCACCAACTATTGAACCATAACTAGGACAACTCTTTTTTGATGTGAAATAAGACTCAATAATTGATTGAATTTCCCACTCTCCAATCCCTGAAAAACTCTTTTTCATGCCCTCAATATGTGCTTGAGAAGCAATAATGGCAGCATTTTGCATTAATTTAATTTCTCCTTCTGATTTGATGACACGCATATCGTCTAAAATTAATCTTGGGTCTAAAATTTCTATATCCGAATTTTTAGTAATATCATCTAATGATTCATTAACTCCAATAATTGAATAAATATTATTGCAGGAATTTATTTTCTCAATAATGATAGTTTCCATATCATTTAGAGAATGTGCTTCATCTATAGGCCACTGAGAAGATGCGCCTTCAACACCAACTCTTCGACCTTCCCAAATTTCAGCCTTAGTATCTCTTGGACGTACGAAAATCGAGGTTACCCAAGAGCCAGATTCTTGATATGCCATGAATATAGCTTCAGGAGCATCCCATCCACATAAATATAGCATATATGAACTAGCACGATACGGATAAGTAGTATCATTAGAACGATAAGAAACCGGGTTTGTAGGTATTAAAACAAGGCTATTATCTGGCAACTCTTTTAGAAATTTTTTCTGACGAATATTGTAATCTTCGAAGGAAAGTGGAAGACAATTCGTAGTTCCCATGATAAGGTGGAGATGGACTTCTCTTATCTATTTGTGTAATGTGTTATTTTTCCTTAGACCATTTAGGTATTGATGAACTTTCAGAATCTTTCCTAAATCTGTAAAATACTGACGAGATTAAGAAAAGAAATGAAATGAATAGAACAATGACTGGATAAGGTAAAGGATTATCTGCATTAGGATTGATGAGTTTGACACTTACAGAAGAATATGCACCATCATCGTCCATGACATCAAGTCTTAGGACCAATTCTTTATCGTCGATGTTTTCTTCTGGCCAAGTCAATTCACGCTCGCAACCTTCAAAAATAGCGACTGTATTGATTGACCAAATACATCTAAGATTATCCAAATCATTTATTGTATCATCGGAATTTGAACCATCCAGAATTATATTTTCTATATCATTAAGTTTTATATCTTCGCCATCAATTATTTCGACATCATTGATTAGTAGCGATATATCGGGTAATTTATTAGATATAGAGAAATTAAATTCCTCTGTTGAGGACAGGCCTCCCTGATCCATTATTTCCAATTTAAGAGTATAATCTGCTGAATCTTCAAGACTCAATTCAAAAATTCCTTGATTAAAGCCTTCATGAATTAGAATGTCGCTAGTCACGGAATTAGTACATGTCCAAATATAGTACAATACGTCTTCAGTCCAAACAGGGTCTTCTGATGAAGAAGCATCAATGATCAAGAAACCATCATCTTCAAATTGATTCGATGGATTGTCTAATATTGAAATTACAGGCATTAAGTTATTCAATTTGAGGGACATACATGAATATACATCATATTCATTTAATGAATTCTCAGATGGAATTAGTATTATTAACTCATACCATCCATCAGGTTGAGAGTTCATATCGAAATGATATGTGAAACTATTGTCTTCATTATATAGAGGTGTTATGATATTATCATCACTATATGTTATATCACCTGAACAGGTTTCAGTAAATGTGACATAACGATTCAAATATATCTGAACAGAGGACGGTTGATTGCCATGAATATCTTTAGCTTGGGCTTCAATAATTAAATCACCATTAATCCAACCCATGTCGCTGGGATTTGAGATTAACATTGAATGATTTGAATCAGAATAATACATATCATTTAATATAAAAAAAGGCATATTACTCTCATGAATAAGATTATTTTCGTATCCAACATAGATATTTAATTGGCACGAACAAGAATAATAATCAATTGAATTCACAGAGACTTCCCATTCTAATGAGAAATAATTTTGGCTTACTTCAGATAAATCGCCACTTCCTATAGAATTGAAATCACCCCAGTTGAATTTAAAACCAGTTGAATTTTGAATATCCCACGACACAATAATATTTTCTTCAGAACTAATAACTGTACCAGACAGAATTTTCTCGTTGTCTATTATTTCCCCAAACGAAAAATCAAAACCAATCGATACATCAATTTCTTCATTTTCCGCATAAACAGAATCTAGAGGTAAAAATATAAAACATACAGAGATTATACCTAATAGTACGACTCTCATATACCTAGGGAATGACATTGTAGTATTGAACCCCATCCATAAATGTATCATTATTCATCTATCGGAAATCTGCATTTGCCATAGCAATTCATCTAACCATAACCCCAAAGTTCTACGATTCACGAATTCATGACTGGCCTGAGCAGTAAGAACACATTCACAAGCGGCTGCGGCCAATACTACGGCTGATGACATAGGAAATTTGTGACCTAATGAGGCCGCTAAGGCAGTAGCTGCTGCATCGTGCAGACCTATTTGTTGAGAGGGTGACGGTGCTGAACATGGAATGAATTCTATATTTCCATCTGCCTCATACAAAGTTACACCATCTACTCCTCCTAAAACTATCAATGATTCCCAGTTATATGTTTTCATTAAACTGGATGCTGCATCTTTTGAACTCTCAAGCATTAATCTTCGTCTTAATAAATCCAAACCACGGATTTCGAAAAGTACGACTGTAGCACCACGACTACGTTCGAGACCAGTCAATTTAGGATCAACAATTGACGGTATAGAATTCTTCTTAGCGCATTGTATTAATTTTTGAGCACCTATGTCGGTAAGTACACCTTTATCATAATCTGAGATAACAAGTGCACAACTATCAGGTATTGATTTAAGAGTCTTCTCAACAAGTCGATTACTAACCCCCACATCAAGTTCTTCTAGGGATTCTCGATCTGCCTGAAGAAGTATTTGCGATTTGTCTAATAGGCTCTGTCTGCTACCAAAAAATCTTATTTTGGTTAGTGTTTGACGATTAGAAACTGTTTCTATTCCATCTATTGATAAGCCATCTGAAAGGAACTGACTTTTGATTACTTCACCTTCTCTATCATCACCAACACAAGAAAAAAATGAAACATTCAGTCCTAAAGACCCTAAACCTCGAGCGATATGTGCAGCAGCACCGGGAGATTCTTCAGAATGCTGGATTTTCAGAACAGGTACGGGGGCTGTGGAAATCAATCTATTAGAATAACCATGATGATATCGATCAAGCATAATATCACCTATTAGAGTCACTTTAGAAGAGTCCATTTTATCTAAAAGCCCTCTTAGATCTTTCAATATTTTTACTCTCTGTCTCTTCCCCTCTTCCATGTTATCGTATCTCCGAGTATCATCACATGAATGATATTTTGCAACCGTCGACATGAAAACATGGACCCCCTCGTACATTCATGGAACCATACAATGACGGTTGGTTATATTCCGGTTCCGCCTGTGAAAGGCTGGCAAATAAATCAGCTATTGGTAGAAAAATCGGTGAAAAATTACTATTATCTTCTGCAGAAGTAATTTTTTGCCATAACCATAGACACTTAGATTGGCCATATGATAATTGGTTCGAAGAAGAAATTATAAAAAACCCTAATTTAATTAATGAGTCGATTATTATTGAAGCATTGAGGGTACCTGGGAATAAATTAAAATTAATTCAAATATTAGGTGAAGGTGAAAATATACTATTCACTGAGGGGACATGGGGTTTAAGATGGAATTCAAATAATCACCCAAGAAAAGATGAACCGGAATCTGAAGTCAGGTGGTTTCATTCATCGGATATAATAGACAGAGAAAAACTACTTTTATGGGCTGAAAATGTAAATATGAATGGAAGAAGAGCTGAAGTATTAATTGTAGATAATGAACAAGCAGTAGTCACATATAACATTACATCAGAGAATCCCAAGGGAGATTTATTACCGCCATCGAAGAAAGTCATAGATAAAATCGGTAATTATGAAAGGAAAATTATAGACAATGGAAGAATATTTCTCAAATATGGAAACGAATGGCCTTGTGATCAAATTGGAATAGATTATGATGAAGGGAGAATAATTGATGAAATCTCTAATCATTTCATCACATTAGATGAAAGTAAATGGTCATTGGAAGTAAAGGTATATGCAAATCTACTAGAAAGAGGTTTACACCCAAGACCAGGTTTCAAGTATGGTACACTATGGAGGTGTTATGACCAAAAAATAGGAACGGATCACGCACCATGGCTAATAGTTAATCCTTCAACTTCTACCGTAGATTGGGAAAGTGCTTGCTTAGCATCTAGACTAGCCTCAGGAGTCAATAAAATATGGCTACAACCATTAGAAATTAATTCCAAGTGGTATTATTTGGGAATTGTAAGACCACCCGCCAATTCAAGATGGACAAACCCCGTTAAGAAATGAAAATGTTTCATTCTTCTGCTTTACTAGAGGAAGATAATAACTCTTGTTTGGACTTACCACCAGTGAATATTGACACTGCTAGCAATACACTTATCAGAAATAATCCATTACCAGGTTCAGATAGCCAAGAAAGTGCTGAATTACTAGTGAATGAAGACTCGGCTTCAAGAGTAATTGGAATTCTTAGTTCAATGCCAAAATTGTCTACAAACACAAGTTCACCTCTAGCAATCATACCTGGGACAAGAAGGCCATCTGGATTAATTGAAATTATTATCTGATCGCCTGGACTAGTAGAGCCAGTATTTTCAATCTCAGCTACACGGGATGCTGCACCCTGAATCTCTAAATCATAATATCTTGAGCCATCTCCTTCATAATCTGGAGATAAAAATATTTTACTATCTTCATTATATTTTACTGTAGAATGAAAATCCTCAGAAATTATTCGGTGCCCTACTTTATGCCATTTCAAATCAATTTCTCTAAAATTATAATCATCACAACCAATATTACCAATTAAATCACCAGTATATGGGAAACTATCATCAACATCTATGATAGGAACTTGAGAAGTACCAACCGGTAAATGAGGAATAGTCTTATTGATATAATTCCCGCTATGTGATCTTACATTAATAGAAAGATGACATGTTGTATCAGTATAAACATCTACAAAAAGAGTTTCACCCTTCAATAGTTCTGCCGGTGACCTTGGTGGTAAAACATCAAAAGATTGAGTTTTCATTATTGGATTAATAGATACTAATAATTCACTACTGTTAGTAGAAAATACGGATGCAGACCAACTTACTAATCGGCCTCGATTATCAAATATCAACATACCATCAGAACTATTCAAATTACCAAACTTATCACCATTAGTAAAGGTGTCCGTATTACTGCCACTGTCCTTATTCCTGATTAAGGCGTCATCGCCATCGGCTTCAATTATCTTTAGCCAGGCGTTATTAGCGTCAGTATTAACTAAATTACTATTAGAATCGCCATTATTAGTATCTTGCTTTTCAACTAAAATACCAAAACCCGGAAGTGAAGAATCAAAACCAAAATCTCCTCTATTAGTGATTCTAATATATTCACCCGGAGCAATCTCAATCGATAAGGAATGACCGCCATTAGAAATAGGATTGAGATAAAAATTTCCGCCTATATTAGGATCAACATTTATTGATCTATTAATGCCGATTAGTTCAAGAGTTGAGGAAGAAGGTAAAGCTGGAGAAGCACCATTACCATTCCAATTACCACTAGCCATTATACCCCAATCTCCTATCCCATTCCAATTATTTGTGGGAAGAGAACTGTGAACATCATACAAATCATATGCACCCATTTGATGAAGCATTTCATGAACAATTGTACCCATTCCAGATTTAGTAGATGCTATAGTATAGTGACTGATAGACCACCGCCCTATATTTACCGGCTCATCTAAACCAGACATATGGCTCCATATAGAACTTGAACCACCACCAATTTCCTGAGGGTTAGCAGAATGAAGTATTAGAAGACGATCTATTACACCATTTCCATCAATATCCCATGCCGACAAATCTTTACCATCAAGCATATCTTTAACGACGGTTTCAACTAACTGAGCAACACCAATACCATCACTACCCGAATCTCTTTCTATTTCTCCATCTTCTCCCCAAAGATTGATTTCATATTCGGTGATCCAAGTCTCTGGAAGAATTGTGGCATTCAATAACGTATTGCCTCCACTAATTTGATCCATATATGTACTAGCAGAATTTTGACCATTGAGAATTGTCTCGGCGTTTATACGATTAAAACCATCACCTTCAAAGGAAACTGGTATAACTAACCAATTCTCTAAACTTTGAACACCCACTAATATTTCGCTCTCTACTTCGTGTTCAGGAGTTTGTTCATCTAACCATTCATCGATAACATCTGAATTAATATTAGCAAATAAACCAATCATTACAATGACGACGGAAATAACTGTTCGCGCCGTATTCATATTAACTCCTAAACAAAACTATGATTTTAATACGTTGTGATAATGTACAAAAATCATTCATATATTGGCGACATCCTAGATAAAAAATCAGCGACGAATGCTGTTGAAAAAGCAATGAAAACTCTCAGACCCTCATAAGTTTCGGGTAGAGTGAGGAATATAATTGAGAAAGAAATTAAAAGAACTCTAATTCTAATTTTGGATTCATCACCCTCAACAATACCAAAAAGTCGAGATAATGACAGTACTACAAATGTCGAAATTCCAATAACAAAAATCCATGATATCCCAATACCTAAATGTATGATAGATACTACGTCATACTTAGCAACGATTCCATCTACAGTCCCCATCTGACTGAAAAAAACAATACAATAGGGGAGAGCAATAAACCAGATTGTAAACATTAGAAGAGGCATTAATAAACCGCTAGAGAATAAAATAACTGAAAGCCATTTCTGTTCCCTTGGATATAATCCTGATGACGCGAAATTTCGTAATTTAATACAAGATATTGGAGAAACTATACTTATCGAGAAAATTAGTAAAATAGCCCATTTTGTATTTATCCAATCATAAGGGCTGTAAATAGACAATTCTACTAATTCGGTGTCAAGTCCAATATTTTCTAACCAGTATTGTATTAATTTGTCAATATGAAAAGATAGGATAAATGAAATAAAAATAATAGCTAAGACACTAATTCTAATGATTTTATATAATTCAGAAAAGTGTTCTGAAACGGGCATTAAACTTCTCTTAGAAGATATCATTTCAAAGTAAATCCTTGACTTTAGGTTTGGCTCGTGCGGCCAGAACTGTTCTGTAAACTCCATAAGCAAACCATGCACTAAATAAGAATGTAGACCCAATTACAAAACTAGTAAGATCTGTGACATTTTGTGCTTCGGGGTCAAGAAGAGCTCTTGGAGGGAACTCTAGAGTAGAATCTTCAGCTAACCATCTAACGGCTATTACAAAGGATATTACTGATACTGCAGCCTGTCTCAAAGCTTGTGGATATGCTAATTCTAAGGCTAAATATTCTGGACCTTCATCATACTTTCTTTCAAGTACTTCTCTTTGTATAACTGCACCCACTATCAATGCAGTCAAACTAAACCAATAGAAAAGATTACCTTGTTCATATATTTGCTTAGCAATGGCTTCCTGTCTCTTTTCTTCTTTCTGCGCGTCAGTTTCCTCAAGAAGGAATAGAGAGTCGTAATCACCAACTGAAATTGTTCTCGTAGATAAGGTGGCATCACTTTCCTCATTACTAATAGTCCCTGGTGGACTAATCGAAAATGCTAGAAGATTCCAATAATCTTCAGTATCAGGAACTCCTGCTCCATCCACTGAGTTTCCAACTAACCAAAAATTGATGTCTCCGCTGTCATCAGATGGTGCAGTCCAAGTCACCACCCATACACCATCGGAATCTGTATCACTATGAGAAATATCTCCATCACTATCTGCAGCTATGCGAATGTCCTCATCGTCACTCCATGTAAATGTACCAATTGATCCAGATGAAAGTAAAAATCCTGCTTTTGAATTACCATCCCCTCCGGATAGAGTTAGGGAATCAGCGACTCTTATGGTTAATTGATAATCTTCACCTAATTCATACATTATAGGGACGCTAGTAATCATAACTACTGCCCTTTCAGAAGTAGCGCCATTATTATGACATGTACAACCATATTTGACTGTTAAATCACCGTCTTGATTCAGATATGGTGGCCCTCCACTGTTCCCTAATGCAGGAATTGCAGCCATACCAATTATCAACAAAACAACAAGAGCTTTCGAGTTGAAGGATGCCACACAGTTCACCTATGTTTATTCGAGTGTTGACTACCACATAACCGTTGCTTGTCTGGGTCCTTTAGAGAAAGCAAATCATAAGTCTTTGATTGCAGTGTTTAATTCATTCATCATTTTCTTACCGTCACCAAAAAGCATCATTGTTTTATCTTCATAGAACAAGTCGTTATCAACGCCTGCATATCCAACAGATAAACTTCTCTTGATAATT
Organism: Euryarchaeota archaeon UBA556; assembly: GCA_002494975.1. GTDB lineage: Archaea > Thermoplasmatota > Poseidoniia > Poseidoniales > Thalassarchaeaceae > MGIIb-O2. The sequence continues at coordinate 62,155 of DADI01000074.1, read as the reverse complement.
ACCACTGTTCTTGCTTTATCTGCATCAATTATAGGCATGCCTGCTAGTGGTCCTTCTCCGCTTCTCGCTGCTGGATTACATGTATCATTTGCACCAATCACAACAGCCATGTCGCATTCAGGAAATTCAGAATTTATTTCATCCATCTCAATTAATTGTTCATATGGCACATTAGCTTCGGCCAATAGTACATTCATGTGACCAGGCATACGCCCTGCTACTGGATGAATGGCATACTTAACTTCAGTATCGAATTTTTCTTCCAGAAGGTCTGCAAATTCCTTAACTTGATGTTGGCATTGACTGACTGCCATGCCGTATCCAGGGACAATGATTATCTTCTGAGCGCCATCCACCATCATTGCAACTTCTTCAGCATCAGAACCGACTTTAGTTCGAGTCAATGATTGTTTTTCAGAACCCCCAAAAGACTTGAACAAGACATCTGGAAGCGTTCTATTCATCGCTTTGCACATTATGAATGTCAGGATAAGTCCTGAGGCGCCGACTAGAGAACCCGCAATAATAAGTACTGAATTACCTATTATAAATCCTGTAAATGCAGCCGCTATTCCAGATAAGGAATTGAGCAAAGACACCACTACAGGCATATCAGCACCTCCAATTGGTAAAACAAGAATTATACCAAGCAAACAAGAAATAGCTATTATACCCCAAAGATACTGAACATTTGTAGGATCTTCAATACTCATGAAAATTAGGACTAAAACAGCTACGACTAACAAGACTTTCACAATATTAAGCCACGGAGGACCCCATGTAGGTGTTCTAAGCCATTTTCCAAATATTTCCACCCCACCTTTCAGTTTATACATAGCTAGTAAAGAACCTGTAAGAGTCATCCAGCCTACTAATGCCGACAAACCAGCTGCGACCATTGTCACAGTTAGTTCGAGTCCAGTAGGTAATGTGTTAGCATCATTAATGTATTTAGTGACCTCGGAAAGTGCAACTAAAGCAGAAGCAGCACCGCCAAAACCATTGAATAAAGCTACTAATTCTGGCATTCCGGTCATTTCAACTTTAACGGCCATCCAGTATCCTATACTAGAACCAATAATCATACCTGCTACAATAAGGGTCCATTCAGCACCTCCTGCCAAATGCATACTCAGCACTGTTGTGATAACTGCAACGAACATTCCAAGAGCGCCTAATTGATTACCATATGGCGCAGTGCGCGGATGGCCTAACTTTTTGAGGCCAAAAATAAATAATGAAGCAGAAATAAGGTAGCCGACTGATACCCAATCTTCCATCTTACTTACCCCCTCTTTTTTTACCAGCTATCATATTCAACATCCTATTAGTAACGGCGAAACCACCTACTACGTTGATCATTGCTAAAACAATAGCAATAAAGGCAAGAAGTCCTGATAATTCGGTACTTCCACCCTCATAAAGAATATTAGAACCTATGAGTGCGCCAATTATACTGATTCCTGAGATAGCATTTGCTCCACTCATCAAAGGTGTATGAAGAGTAGCGGGAACTTTGGTAATCAATTCAAAACCAAGAAATATAGCTAGTACGAATAAAGTAATATTTGCAATTAAAAATTCAGGAGTCATTCTAATGCACCTCCAAGGCGAGTCTGTTTGGGATGTAGTTTTCCGTCATGACAGATTAATACACCACCCATGCCACTAACATAAAAATCAGAGCCTTCGGGTGCTCCAACTAATATATCATCTTCTTCAGAAATTACTAATTCGCCTTCATTTAAGATAGACAATATGAAAGTAGTGAGATTATTCGAATAAAGCATGCTGGACGTATTAGCAAGTGTCCCAGGTAGATTAGAGGTACCCACAATTATTACACCATTATCAGTAGTATAAATTTCACCAGGCCTAGTTAACTCACAATTACCACCTACATCAGCATTCATATCAACAATAACTGTCCCTGATTTAAAATTTGAAACTGCAGATGCAGGGATTGTGATGGGGGCAGGGCGGCCAAAAATTCTAGCAGTAGTTACAATAATATCAGCTTCTGAAGCAACTTCACAAACGGTATCATTGACTTTCTGTATAAATTCAGGAGTCAGAGGTTTCGCATAACCGGATTCATCCTCAAAATCATCCATACCTTCAACTTCAATAAAACGTCCTCCAACAGATTCGATCTGCTCAGCTGCGGATTTTCTAACATCAGATGCATATACAATAGCACCTAATCTTTTGGCCGTTGCTATTGCTTGAAGGCCTGCTACTCCACTACCCATTATTACTACTTTAGCGGGCTTAACAGTACCTGCTGAGGTCGTCATCATTGGTATTCCACGCGGAACATATGAGGCACCTAGTAATACTGCCTTATATCCAGCTAAATTATCTTGACTTGAATTAACATCCATAGATTGAGCACGAGATAATCTCCTAGGAATCATATCCATAGAAAACAAATTGACATTTGAACTAATACATGATTTGATGATCTCTGGGTGACGAAATGGATCGGCGACACATACAAGATTTAGTCCACTGCGTAATTCAGAAATTTGTGGCATCCTTATAGAAATAATAAGTTCTGAAGATAATACGCTTTCTCTTTCTACAACAGATGCTCCAGCGGACTCATATTCACTGTCTGAATAATTTGACATATTACCTGCACCAGATTGGACCAAAACTTCTAGTCCTTTTTTAACTAATTTCTTAACAGAATTTGGTACAATTGCGACTCTGTTTTCGCCCTCGGGCTCAGTCAAAACTCCTAACCTCATAATATCACATCTACAAAATTGAACCACTGGCCCAATATTGTCAACCTCTGCGAACGGAATCAGATTATTGAATGAAACGGGTGAATGTCTTCAATATCTGAAAGTTACATTACAATTATTTAGAATAGAATTGTGTAACCAATACCAAATACTGCAACATCACATATAGCGTGAGATAGCCAGCAAACCCATATTGAACGGTACCTTATGTATAGCCATGACCAAATGGCAGCAGCAGATAAAAGTCCGAAAGAGGCGATGGCTGTTTGCCACCATAAGAACCCAAATAAATGTAAAGCTATGGCGTGGTGAAGTGTAAATAATGAGGCTGAGAAGATTATTCCTGCGTTATTATTTCCAAAAATTATAATTGATTTAGTAGTCACAAACCATCTGAATACATATTCTTCTAGAAGACTGTTTAGAAAAATCCAATATATCATTCCCAATATGTACAGATTAATATTAGAAAGACCGTTTGATTGTAAAGTGGCAGTCATTTGATCTATTTCTAATGTGCTCTCAAATATGAGCCAAGTAATTAATATAATAAGCGACATTACTAACCCCGTTGCCAGTCCCATCTTCAAACCATCTTTTGATGGTAATTTTTTTGATATAGTGTCACCATCTACACGTAAATACCAAATTGTAGGTATAAGGAAAATCCATAGTTTACAGGAGAGAAAAAATATCTGAGATGTGAGTTCATCATCAATAATCTTAATCCCAAATATCACAGATATGGAAGGAACAAATCCAACTAATAACAAAGCAAGAAGTGAACGATTTTTTGACTCCATATCAAATCCTAATGATTCAATGTAAAAGAATTTTCTCCCGACACTGGAGTTTATTACTCACTAAAGGCTAAGGATGTAACACCTGCGGACACATAATGAGGAGAACTCAATGGCAAGAGAAGCAAGGAAAATAGCAGTGATTGGTGCGGGTAATGTAGGTGCTACGTGTGCCTTCGTTATGGCTGAACGGAAATTAGGTGAGATTGTGTTACTAGACATATACGAAGGTTTTGCAAAAGGCAAAGCCCTAGATATGAGTCAAGGAGGGCAAGTTCTAAATTATGATGGGAAAATTACAGGCACTTCAAATTACGAGGATATTGCAGGTTCAGATGTTGTAGTAGTTACTTCAGGATTCCCAAGACAACCCGGTATGAGCCGCGAAGATCTGATTGGTAAGAATGCAGAAATAATTTCACAGGTTGGAACAGGAATTAGGGATTTTGCTCCTGAAGCTATTATAATAATGGTTACAAATCCTTTAGATTTAATGACTTACCATATGCAAAAAGTCACTGGATTTCCATCTAATAGGGTGATAGGTCAAGCAGGAATATTAGACTCGGCTAGGATGACTCATTTCGTATCTGATGCGATAGGTTGTTCAAATGAAGATGTACAAGCAATGGTCTTGGGAGGACATGGAGATACAATGGTCCCATTACCAAGATATACTACAGTAGGCGGTATCCCTATAACTCAATTATTAGATGATGAAACAATAAAATCAATATCTAAGAGAACGGCTAGTGGCGGCGGAGAAATTGTCAAGTTATTAGAAAGAGGGAGCGCTTTCTATGCACCCGGAAGTGCAGCAGCAATTATGGCAGAATCGGTTCTGAATGATCGTAAAAGAATGTTGCCTTGTAGTGCATTGCTGAATGGAGAATATGGCCTAAGTGACGTATACATAGGAGTTCCAGTAATATTAGGAAAGAATGGAGTTGAAAGAATCATAGAATTAGATCTTGAAAAACATGAACTAGAAAATCTACAAGGTTCTGCTAGTTTCTATAAGTCTCAACTTAGCGACATCATGGGATATTAACCAGAAGGAACAAAGATGACTTCAGATTATATTCACCTAGAACACGATGGTAAGTTGCTTCTTGTCAATAATGATGGTGAAGGCCCAGCAATACCTGAGCCCGGAAGGGTTGACTGGATAGGTAATATTTTTCTAATACGTTTACCAACCGTTGAAGAAGTCTCTGAAATGGGTATTGATTGGGTTAAAAAAAGAGAAAACAATATTATTCTAGGAGAAACTGAAAGAAGAGTAATAATAGCAACTCCAAAAATCGAATGGCCAGAGAATTGGGCATGGAAAGATTCTGTAATTAGCGATAGTGCAGTAGATCCTGTCGCTAGAGAGTCAGTATACCGAACAATACACAGGGTAGTCTCAAAAGTAATAATCCAGAATGAAGAAAATATGATACTTATGGCCAAAGTGAAAAGAGGATTCTTTACAGGTTGCTGGACATTACCAGGAGGTTTTGTCGATTATGGCGAACATCCAAGAGTTGGGGCAGTGAGAGAAGTACTAGAAGAACTAGGAATAGATATAGAAATCTCTGATGAGCATGGAGAATCTGGAGATATTATCGAAGGTGAAGATGGAGTAATTATCCAAGAAAATATATTCACATCAGAAGGAATAAATTGGTTATCATTCACATACAAATGTAAGTTAGATATTCCAATCGAAAAAATAATACCAAAAGAGGATGAAATTGAAGAAGCGAAATGGTTTAGTAAAAATGATGCCTTAAGAAATGCAGTAAGCATATTCGATAGAGATGCAATATTAAGGATAAAACAATAAATATCTACAACTTGAATTAATGGTGGGCCTGCCTGGATTTGAACCAGAGTCTGTTCGTCCCAAACGAACAAGCATAGACCAGACTAACCCACAGGCCCTGTGAGTGACCCTTCGACTGAACAACCTGTCAAGAACTTAACTCAACCAATTCCATGTATTTTGACTCACGCGAACTAACAAACCTTGCATCTCAGCTTGGCCAATTAAGTGCTCACTGGAAACATCGGATATTCCTTCGTTAATTAGTATTTTTTCTAATGATAATTTACTCAAATTGCCATCAACATCTGTGGCAATTTTCATTAAACTGAAAGGATCAGGTGATTTATTTGGAGAGAATAATTTAGACTTATTTTCTTTCTTCTGAATTTTCTCAATTAATTCATCACTAATTTCTTTGGGAATATTTGCTATAGATACTGCTTCAGATAATTTTTCAGCATTGTCAAAACCAGTTATATCCTTAATATTCGATGTAGAACCACATTTAGTACAATAATTAACTCTACTACCAGATGTACCAAAAGAATGCCCACAGCCACAAGTAACGAGATTAAACTTGAAGGGCATAATTACTCTCGAAAAGTGATAGTTCAAGAGTTTGTCTGATGATTGATGTCACAATTAATTCATCAATGAAGATATGAGTCGGGATTACATGAGCCGGCGAAGAGAGACTGTTTCTTGGTTGATTATCATCATTATGATAATACTGTCAACTAATAGTTTTTTCAAATCGGGAGGTAATTCGATTAACTCTTGGGCATTACTTCTATTAATTCCAATCCCTATTTCTTTTATTGTTTCAGAACGGTCTAAGGGAACAAAAATAGAAGAAGTTTCGTTAGAAGATTGGGAAGATTCAAATGAGCATTTTTCACCAGTAGCAAAGCAAGCAGATGACCCTTTAGATTCTGGCTTTGACATACCAATATTATAATTATAACAGCCTTAAAGTTTCTAAATTAGCAGGAGCATATGTTTGAACACGGAATTTTTCACGTAATCCTTGACGGAATGCATTACATGTTTGAGCATCTCCATGATGGCAAATTATCTTCCTAGGTGTTGGGTTCAAAGCCGAAACATAATCCATTAATTGATTCCTATCTGAATGACCACTGAATCCATCGATTTTCCTCATAGAACACTTTACTTCTACCATTAATGTTTGGCCTTTATCAATTAAAGGAACAGAAGAATGACCGTCCCTTAGTCTACTTCCGAGTGTCCCTGATGCTTGATATCCAACAAAGCAAAGTGTGTTATTTGGTTCAGGGGCCCAATGCTTGAAATATTCAACAATTGGGCCACCAGTCATCATTCCACTGGTAGCTAGAACAATACAAGGAGAAGGATCTAATAATATTGATTCTCTTTGTTGGTAAGACTCAACAGTACGAAACCATTTGGAATGGAATGGGTTTTCTGCACCGCCCTTGAGAAGTTTTTTTCTTAAATCTCGGTTAAGGAAGTTTGGATGACTTGCGTGTATTGCCGTGGCTTCAGAAATCATTCCATCAAGCCATACTGTAACCGGAGATACTTTACCTGACTTGAATAATTCATCTATGGCAATCATTACTTCTTGAGATCGACCGACAGCAAAGACAGGGCAGAATATTTTGCCACCTCGCCCAATAACATCAATTATCATTTCTTGGAGTTCATGACTTGCTGCATCTCTAGTGGGCTGAATATCTTGAGGACCACCATATGTTGACTCGATAACTAAAGTATCAACCTTGGGGAATCTAACAGTTGCTGCATCGAAAAGCCATGATTTTTCATATTTTATATCACCAGAAAATAATATTTTATGTTCATTATTTCCTTCACCAATATTCATATAAACACTTGAAGAACCTAAAATATGCCCTGCATTTTCCATGGTCATCTTAATATCTGGAGCTATGTCAGTCTTATCTCCCCAATTTACATCAACTACATGCTTGATACATTCTTGAATATCTGCCTTAGAATACGGGGGTTCATTACCCTCTGCCTGACTGACTTTAACATAATCAATCTGAAGAAGTGTCATTAAATCTCTAGTAGGAGGTGTGCAGTAAACCGGACCGCGGTAACCGTATCGAAATAAGACAGGTAGCATTGCAATATGGTCAACGTGAGCATGAGTTATTACTATAGCATCAAGATTGTCTAGTGGCATTAATTCAGGAGCATTGAAAAATGGTTGTACCTCATTTCTATTTGTTGTAGGTTTGGCGCCACAATCAACCAATACTTTAGATTCATTAGTAGTAATTAGGTGCATTGCTCGACCTACTTCTCTGTAAGAACCTAGGGCGGTGATTCTGACCCAAGATTCGCCAGGTCTTTGAGGACGGTAAATTCTTGTCCCAAATTTTCTGAGAAGAGATTTTCTCTCATCAGACATTTCTTTCCTATATCTCCTAATGTCGTGTTGAGTTCTACTTTCTATTGATGGAGCGCGAACAACTTTGACTAACCATCCAATTTTATCTCTAAGTGCTTGAATGTTAGACCCCTTAGGTCCAACAGCATCTGATGGATTATCACATTCTAATATGACTTCGCTTAATGCAGGGTCAAGCCAAACTTTTCTTACTTCTGCTTCAGGAGGAATGATTTGACCGACTGCATCATGAACCTCTTGTTCACTAGATAAAATGTCAGGATGAGGTCGAATAACGATTCTTCTTTTAACTAGTTTAGCAATTTTAACGGTCAAGTTGTCAGTACTAGTAACAAACTTTTCAGGTTGTTTAGTAATTACAGATATTGATCCTGCTTCAAGATCAATTTCATAATCAATATCTTTAGGGATAATACCTGATATTTTCTTTTTGAGTTCTGAGTACGACATTCTCATAATATACACATCCTAAGTTACTCACGGCAGAGATGATTCTCCGAAAACGGAGATGTGCACAATGCAACGTGAGTATCAAAGTGAAGAAAGAAGAGCATTAACCTGCTCTTTTGACAATTGTTGGAATCCTTTTTCTGCTGTAATTACTGCTAAATCCATACCATTCCCGCTAGCTGCATCTCTTTGAGCAGACGCTAAAAGAGATTTTGCAGCGACCTTTAATGCAGATTTTTCATCCATACCATCACGGTATTGATCTTCGAGGACACCATACATGTATGGAGAGCCTGAACCTGTAGCACAATAAACATCAGGTATTGAACCACCTGCTGAGTCAATACTGTAGACACTGGAACCAGAAGAGTCTACGCCTACAATTAGTAACTGGACATAATGTGGCCTTCCAACCAATATATTTGCAGTTAGTGTGGCTGCACCTTTGACTGTCATAGCAGTTCCTTCTTTCAATTCATATAATTTTAATTCTGCAGCTAAAGTACGTGAAAGTGATTGGGCATGTCCAACTAATCCAGCAGTAGTAAGTGCAATGCTATTTGAAATTTGGAACATTTTTTGTACACTTTTATTTGCTATAAAGTGCCCCATAGTTGCTCTGTGGTCTGCACCAACAACAACTCCACCATCAAAGGTAATTCCGATTGTACTTGTTCCTGTCTTTACTGCATCAGTTGTCGCGTGCATTTTAATCACCGCCATAAGAGGAAGTCCTCTCAGCGAATCTTACTAAAATGACCCCCCTTATCAATGCGACGGATGAGGCTCATGCAATTTAGTGAAAACAACATAAAACAAACATATCCATAATAATTCATTAGATAATACAAAGAACGGTTCCTAGACGCGGTATCGTGGCGAAAGAAGAAAGTAGTGGGCCGAAATGGATTGAGATGCCAAGTTTACCTAGTAATATCAACAGTTCAATCGATGCAGAACAGGATTATCACGACTTAGGGGAAAGATATTCTCAAGCACCTGTGCCAAAAAGAGCTAAAGATACTGTAATCCACAGGGCTAGTTTAGAAGACATTACAGGAATACCTGAACTAATGAACTGGGTATCAGATGGTGATATTGTAATTTTGGAGATGGGTGGTATGATTAACCGCGAAATAGAACTTCAAATCGCAGTATCAAAATTACAGAAATTTATAGAGAACGAGATTAAAGGGACGGTTTTCGGTTTAGGTCATAATCGTTTACTCTTACTACCTCCAGATTATGGAGCCAAAAAGGCTGATATAAATCATAGATGAGGGGATAGCATGGAAAGTACTGTCGAGCAACCATGCCCTGTTTGTTTTTCAGACAATGGACTAACTATGATTGCCCATAGTTCTGAAATACCATATTTTGGAGAACATACACAACTTACAATTTTATGCCCTTCTTGTGGTTGGAAACATACAGATTTCATACCGGCAGAAGGTAAAAAACCGGGCGCATGTAGCCTGAATATTAATGATTCAGAAATGCTTTCTGTTAGAATAATTCGTTCATCATCTTGTACAGTCAAGATAAGTGACTTAGGATTAGAAGTTAAGCCTGGAGGAGCTACGACAGGATATGTATCTAATATCGAAGGAGTTTTGAACAGATTCGAAGACGCAATAAGGCTAATGTACAGACAATCAAAAGCCGCTAATGAAGAAGATATTGTCAAAAAATGTGAAGATTTATTTGACAAGATTAATCAAGTTAAAAATGGAGAAATAAGTACAGAAATTACGCTTTTGGACCCAATGGGACATAGTCAAATATTACATCATGAGGCAGTTTCAAGAGATCTAACTGAAGAAGAAATGGAAGTATTAGAGATAGGACCAAGTTTTCCGGTATTCAATACTGATGAATTATAATAATTATTTAGAGTCTGGTGCTATGAAATCATCAATTCTATCTGCCCATTGATCTCTTTTCTCCGAAAGTTCATTCAACCATTCTGATGCCTTATTGATGCAAATTTGCTTGATCTCGCCAGCCAGTAATCTTCCAGATTCATAATCGCGACCAATAGAAGATAATTCACTATCGCTTTCTTCAAAAAAGAACTGGAGATATTGATAGGCTACATCTTTCGATAAATCTCCGCCAAGCCTCCTATGCTCCTCAATCGTAGCCTGCCCCCCACTAAATGCACGCTTCACTTTCTTTGTCATAACTTCTATAGAATCGCGCATAAAAATAGTAGTCTCAGGCTTTGATGAAGACATTTTATCTCCCGTCATACCAACTGCAAAACGATGGTATGTAGAACAAGGAGGCATGAGTCCCATCCCACCCATATTTCTTTCTAGATGTAATAATGAAATTTTCATTCTAGGAATGTCACTAATTGTAGCACCTGGGATCTCGATTGTACCATGCTTTGGATTCGCCATAAAATCAGCAAATCCAAGTTTAGAAAGACACTTCTTAAGTTCGTCGAACACCATACTACGTACTTCTCGATTTATCCCTCCAGATTCTGAAACACCCATTTGAATCTTATTTTCATCTTGGATTGACAAACCTATTGTAAGACCTCCATTCTTTCTTCTTTTGAGATTAAACCAATTGGTTTTACCAACCAAGTCCCTAGTTAGACGAATATGAGGGTCTTGATCAACCCCTACAGGGACTACTATTGGTCTAAGACCTCCGTATTCATCTAATTGAGGGTGTACTATATCACCTGCTTGGACAAGAGGTGCTTGTACATGGGCAAGATTTGTGTCCCCTGAGAAACCATATATTGATTTAAACTCGGAAAGGTTTGTCTTCTTCCCTAATGTAAAACCAAGACGCTGGACATCAGGCCTCATACTTTGAAAGTACACATTGGTTTTATCCGGATCAAGTCCCAATGCAGCATAATTATGTATGTATTCAGAAAGAGCAAGTTTACGCCCTTCTTTGAGAGATGTCCCTCTAGTAGCCAAAGCTTCTAAATCGGCTACTGTAACTGTAATGTCACCTCCCTGTTCTTGAAACCATTTAACCTGATCAATTACCATACTATGACCAAGGTGCATTTTTCCACTCGGCATAAGACCAGTCAAAACTCCAAATTTCTCACTTCTATCTATGCATCCAAGAATTACATCCAAATCTCTATGAGCGAAAATAATTCCTCTACGATGTAATTGATTTGGATTAGGTATCTTTGAAATTTCAACGCTACTCAAACCGAAATTATCTCTTATTTTAGCATAATCAGTAGACTGTTGAGAGGACCATGGATCTATCCGAGACTCGCCAGCCATGCGTGGTCGAGTGCAAAGCCCTCAATCAAGGCTACGCATAAAATATTACAAATATGCCCAACTACTATGGACATCAACTACTGCCGGTGTACGATAATATGGTAACCATACACTGCTTAGGGTCAGGACTTGTTGGTTCTTTCGTAATTAAGAAATTGTCTACTCTCGGAGTTAAAATTAATGTTATAGATATAGAAGAAACGAATTATCTTATAGAAAATGATTTAATAAAAATATACGTCAAAGATGCATTTTTATACTGCCAAGAGACTTTTGATGATGATGATTTATTCATTAATATGCTCCCTGGAAATCTCGGACATAGTGTAACAAAATTATTGGTATCTAAAGGGAAAAGAATAGTTGACCTAAGTTTTAGCGAGGAAACTCCGGAAATATTACATGAAATAGCATTAGAATCAGGAGCGAGATTACTTTGGGATGTTGGAATTGCACCGGGTTTTTCTAATATGTTGATATCGTATGCATCAAGAGTCGGAGATGGAATAATAAATGCCGAAATTAGAGTAGGTGGTAATCCAATTGAAACAGATGCTGAATGGAGTTACATGGCTCCATTTTCACCAAATGATGTGATTGCAGAATATACACGTCCGGCGAGAATTGTTAGAGATAGGAAAATATGTATTCTACCAGCATTGAGTGAGAGGCATAAAATTATGGTGAAACAGAGGGGAGAGATGGAGGCTTTTCTAACTGATGGTCTCAGAAGTTTAATTGACACTATTCCCGCTAATGATATGATGGAATATACGGTTAGGTGGCCGGGACATATTCAGAGATTTATTGATGAAAGGAAAACAAATAATCTCAATGAGAAAAATCTTATGCAGATGTGGAAATTTGATAAAAATCGAAGAGAGTTCACATGGATGGAAATAAAAGTTGAATGTAAGAATGGAGAAGAAATGCGATGGACAGTATATGATGAAGGATTACATGGCGATTCATCGATGGCAAGAACAACGGGGCTAGTTACTTTTTCTTGCATTAAACAATGGTTAATCGATGAAAGTCTAATCAACAGGGGAGTCTACCCTCCTGAAAATTTGTCTAATCAAGTGATATTTAATGTCCTACAAGATTTAAGAGACGAAGGTGTTACAATAGAGGGACCTGACATCAATCTTTAGATTCTTAAATTCTGATCTCTCTTGACTAACCAGTTTATTGTCAAAGGTGTTGCGATTAATACACCCAGTGCAATTATTGGTAATCTCCAATCCATCTCTAACGCAGATGGTCTTTCAATCAACCATGTAAAAAGAAGTGGTGAATCATAAAAATCTGATGCCCATTCGTGAAGATTCGTTACGTGGTGCCCTACAATAGTAACACCATGATGTAAGTCATTGAAAGTCTGAAGAGGAGAAATTAATAAAGAGGAATTATTATCAAATTCTATCTGAATATCGTCACCTGGGGAAATTGTAATTATTAAACCAGATTCTATTTTTCTCCAGCCATTTTGAAGAATTTTAGTGTTTTCTTGAAGGAGAGGGTAAGAACTTCCAGATTCATCATTAACAGATAATACAGATGAAGATGTTTCAATGAATATGCTACCAGGAACATCCCATGGTGTGTTAGAATCTTTCTCGAGACTAACAGATATAGAATTATTATTTTTAGTAGAGGTTATCAAAGCACTAGAAATCTGATGATTATACCACTCACCCCAAGTAGTGTACCAAACATCTTGATTTTCTAAAAACTCTATTGCAGGTTTATCTTCTCTGACTTTAAGATCATATATTCTGGCCTCCCAATAAACAGACACAAGAGAATCTTTTTCTGCAGAATCAAGTAAAGTGATGTTTGCTGCATTTTTTTCTATACTCCCACCATTTCTCTGAATGACAAACATTTCATCTACTTCAGATGCTAAATCATCACCTAATATGAGAAAATTTGAAGCTTTGAGTGAAGTAATTGTAGATTCATCAATTTCATTAGGAACTCCGAATGAAATTGCTTCAGCACCCCACCTTGATGAATTTGTATGCCCGTTAAGATATTTTTTACAAGAACTTATTATTGAATTATCTGAATTGATATCGATTCCTTCATACCCATGGCATGCAAATTCATCGCCATGTTCTAGTCTTTCAGGGCCAATTAAATTCCATAACCAATTGTCATCATCCCAGTCTGCCACCACAGTAGGGGCGAGTAATGGAGTTAGAAAGATAATTAGTAAGAAAAGACCCTGATGTCGTTTCTCCATGACTACCCGAATGCGAAATAAGAAATGAACCCTTGTAAGCCCAATGGAAAGCAATAAGGCTAAACTATTGATGCGAGATACGTAGCATGTTATCCAATAGTAGTCTAAATTCTGTTTCAGAATTAGTTAATCTATCTGGAACAAAGGAGAAATTTTCTACTCCATGGTTATACAATTTCTTATTATTTACATTACCTGCTCCATTCAGAGCGATTACTAATATCCACTACCATGGATTAGAGAGAATTCCAAAAGGTGCTGTGATTTTAGCAGCAAATCACATATCACATGTTGATCCGTTCGTAAAAATAGTGGCCGCCAATAGGCCAGTACATTACTTAGCTAAACAAGAGCACTTTAACTCTAAAGCTACAAAAATTCTTATGCAAAGCACAGGTCAAATTGAAACCTCAAGGGAAAATGGTGGGAAAAATGCTTTGAGTAAAGCAGTGGATGTTTTAGAGTCAGGAAGTTCATTGGGAATTTTTCCCGAAGGGACAAGATCGAGAAATGAAAGTTCGCCATTCTTGCAAAAGGGAAAAACCGGAGTTGCAAGGTTAGCTGCAAAGTTTCCTAATACACCTATAGTTACAATGTCAATTAATGGATCGAGAGATTTTATGAAACCAGGGAGTCTGATTATTAAACCTTGGAAACGAATTGATGTTTTCATTGGCACACCAATAACTTTTGCAGAATGGATTACGAGCCCTAATGGCGGAAATCTTGACGAAGAGGGAATTAAAACATTACTAATGAAAAAGGAATCTGAAAAAACAATTGAAATGAAGATATTATTCCGAAAATTAACTGATCAAATTATGGAAACTCTACGTATTAATGGAGCGCCTTAAGTGACTTAAGGAGAGCATCATTCAAAGACTGTCGACCAAACCGATAACATCAGTATGGAACAGTATCTAGATTTATTGCGGCGAATACTCGAAGAGGGTGGTGAAAAAGGAGATAGAACGGGAACTGGTACAAAATCAGTTTTTGGGCATCAAATGCGATTTGATTTATCCGAAAATTTCCCTGCAGTGACAACAAAAAAAGTGCATTGGCCTAGTGTAATTCACGAACTATTATGGATTATATCTGGAGAAACAAATGTTAAGTATCTACAAGATAATAAAGTTAGAATTTGGAATGAATGGGCAGATGAAAATGGAGACTTAGGCCCTGTTTATGGGAAACAATGGCGCAATTGGGTTTCTAATGATGGAGAAATTATTGACCAAATAAAAAATTCTATTGAAATGATTAAAACAAATCCTGATTCGAGAAGAATCATTGTATCGGCTTGGAATGTTGGAGAATTAGACAAAATGGCTTTAATGCCATGTCACGCATTTTTTCAGTTTTTTGTTCGTGAGGGAAAATTATCATGCCAGCTTTATCAAAGAAGTGCTGATGCATTCTTAGGAGTTCCATTCAATATTTCATCCTATAGTCTGCTTACATGTATGATTGCACAGGTTTGTGACTTAGAACCAGGAGAATTCATTTGGACTGGTGGTGACTGTCACCTTTACAATAATCATCTTAAACAGGCACGACTACAAGTCTCAAGAACACCCCTTAAGTTACCAAAATTAATACTTAATCCAAATATCAAGGATATTGATGATTTTAAGGCAGAGCACATACAAATTATTGGTTATGAACATCATCCACACATATCCGCTCCAATATCAATATGAGGTTTTTTTCATGAAAATAATGATGATTGTTGCTATGGATGAACAGGGTAACATTGGAGATAATGATGAACTACCATGGAGGCTATCAAAAGATATGGCTAGATTTAGGAACTTGACAATTTCAGACGGATTTAATGCCGTAATTATGGGTAGGAAGACCTGGGATTCATTACCTGAGAATTACAGGCCACTACCAAATAGACTCAACATTGTAATGTCAAGAAATACCTCTTGGAAAGAGGAAGGGGCAGAATCAGCACTATATCCAGGAAGGGCCATAGAGATAGCATATGCAAATGGCTGTGAAGAATGTTGGATTATTGGCGGTGCTCAAATTTACAAAATGTTCTTGGATAGAGTCGAGGAGGTACACATGACTAGAGTTCATACATCTAATAGTGGCAATGTAATATTTCCAGATGTTAATTGGAACGATTGGAGTCAGGAAACTATAGAAAAAACTTCTAAAGATGATAAAAATGATTTTTCGACTACTTATTCAAGATGGTCAAGAAATAATGAAAATTAATACATTTATTACATACCTTTGAAAATAAAACAATTATTCAGCGGTTTGTATGAGGACTAGTCACCTGCCATTTCCAATGCCGGAAAGAAAGTTCTCTTTACAACAAAATTGGGTAGATCTAACTTTCATGCATTGGGAAGTAGACCCAGACGTTCTAAGAAAGCATATTCCCAATGATTTAGAGATAGAATTATTCGAGGGAAAAGCATATGTTGGCGTTATTCCTTTCAAGATGGAGAAAGTAAGACCTAGAAACCTTCCCTCAATATCGTTTATTTCGAATTTTCCTGAATTTAATATACGAACATATGTCAGAAAAGATGGGAAGGGAGGTGTCTTTTTTCTTACTCTGGACGCACAAAGTCATGTCACTTGCGCATATGCTCCATTTGCATATGGCTTACCTTACAAATATTCAAAATGTAGTTTATCGATTGATAAAAATGGATTTTATTCATGGAACTCCAAGAGGAACAGCAATTCGATTAAACTCACAGGGGTTTCAAAGCCAAGAGGGCCTTTGTTAAAGGCAAAAAAAGGAAGTTTAGAAGAGTTTTTATTCGAACGATACTGCCTTTATGTCAGTAAAAAGGGAATAACTTACCGAGCTTACACATGTCACGAACAATGGGAATTTCAAGATGCTGAAGCGGAATTAATAGATAATTCATTGACCGATTTTTATAAATTAGGAATTAAAAATTCACTAAAACCTGACCTTATTCACTTTAGTAAAGGAGTAGAGGTCTTAACTTGGAATATTGAATCGACGGTGAAAAAATGAATCAAAAAGACTGTTTACTTCTAGATGGGAATTGTGGTCTTTGTAACCGCGTGGCTATAATTCTACACCCACGTTTAGATAACGGTAAGAATTTGAGATTCCTAACCAATGAAAGTGAAGAAGGAAAAAAAATTATTGAAAAATTGCCTTTAGGGGAACAGAAAGCAGATACAGTATATCTTATCAGAAACGGAGAACCCTACATTAGATCCGCTGCTGCAATTAGGTGTCTTCTATATCTGAAATGGTACTATAAAATATGGTACCCTTTTGTATGGATTATCCCTAAACCATTAAGAGATTTTGTCTACGACATAATTTCTAAAAATAGACATAAAATATTTCCTGAACCGGATATTTGCATGATACCATCATTAAATAAATAATATTTTTAATCATATTTCCACGTGATATGCTCTGAATCAGGAAATTCATAGAGTTCTGAATCTGGCCAATTAAGTTGCTGGGCGAGGAAAATAATAGAAGAAACGTTGGCTAAATCTGTTGACACACTGATATCTAGTAAACCATCACAACCTCTTGCAGCACAACCTATTGGAGCGAATGCATAATGCCCAGAATTATTGAAAATAGCATAATTAACTAGATTGTCTCCTAATTGAAAGGATGTGTTATTCACCTCAAAAATTACTGTAGTATCGTCAATATCACCTGTCAATACTAGAGTTGGTATTGATACACTAGATATTCCAGAATTGAGTACACTTCCATTCCATGGAGAAAGTAAGATGGCGGATTTAACACGAATATCTGACAAACTTATCGACTCAAAAAATCCGAAATTAGATTCCCAATAATTTATAATATCACAATTAATTAGATTACCATCGTCACATCCTGATTTTAGATCATTAAATAAAATTTCAGCTCCAGAAATCATCATAGATGCATAACCACCTGTAGATTGACCTATGACTGAATACCCATTATCAGGAATTATACAATCATTGAATTCTCCTTCTTGATTGTTTTGATTAATTAACCAATCAAAACTTTCCATAATATCAAGAGGCATTGATAGTAGAATTTCACCTAATTTATCTGGATTTGCATCAAGAAGAGTACCATAACGATGATCGGGGGCCAAGGAAATGAAACCGTGAGTTGCTAAATTTTCCATCATAAATGCAGACCCCCACCTTATACTAGGGAATCCATGGCTGTAGATGGTAACTGGCCTTGGCTCAGAGCAATCAGGAGTAGTATCATCTAATGCGAATCCAGGGAGCACATTGTTGTAGATTACTCGTTCAGCGGATTCCTCAATAATTGGGTACCAAACTTGTAGTGTTATTTCATGACCTCTGGGGGAAAGAAAAGTTACATCTTTGGTGCCTGCTACAAATAGACCTGTTTCTAGAAGAGATGATGCCGGAGTCAAATCAAATGGGTCTTCTGCATCGCTAATCCCATCATTATCATCATCATCATCAATACCATTGGGAATTCCGTCTAAATCTGTGTCTCTTTGCTCACTTGGGTCTAATGGATAAGCGTCTTCAAGATTATCTGTGCCATCTCCATCAATATCGTTATCTGAATTATCCCCAATACCATCGCCATCTAAATCAGAAGATTCTGTACTATCGAAAGGATGAGAGTCATTAACATCTAATATTGAGTCATTATCATCATCATCATCACATAGATTTCCAAAATCGTCTCCATCGTGATTTAATTGGTTAGTGTTAGAGACATCAACACAGTTATCTATCGAATCTTCAACACCGTCTAGATCCGAATCAGGACCTTCCATAATACAGCCAACCATTAAATTAGATAGCAAAAAAATTGTCATGCAAACTGCCACATCTGTCCTGCCCATATACTTTGATTAGAAATATAGGTCATAAGATTATGCTTGTTCATCACTGTAATCAGTAACACGAATCCCTAACTTAGTATGGCGGACTTGTCTTTGCATGACTCTCTCAATTTTTTTATTGAACTCATCAAATAAATCGATTTCGAGTGCTAGCGAATGACCAAGAATTAAAATTAGTAAATCTGCTAATTCTTCAGCGGCTTCTTGATCGGGTTTACCTTTAGTAATCGCAGCAGCAAATTCACCCAACTCTTCTACAGTTAAAGAAATTCTATATCCCATATCATGCCCCTTGTTGATAGGATTTGAAAAATCATATTTGGAATGGAAATGTGCCACTCTATTCATCATCTGATCCCATGACCTAATATCTTCTCCCTGACTTTCAAAATTTATCCATTCATCTACACTCAAGGGGTACATGAACGTCACTAGAAGGTGAAGGCCATCAAACTAATCCCGGAGGGATTTCATCAGAATTAGGGAGAATTGAGATTAAACCAACTAAACTTGAGGTGATACATATAGATAATGAAATTAGAAATATTTGAAGATTAAGAGTCATCTCATCTTCCAAATTGTCGCACTCATCTGCACTTACATCTGTTTCAATTCCCATATATACCCTATAGTTTGGGTCACAACCTCTCTTGAAATCTTCTTCTGATTGGTCCCATTTGTTCAATGAATTAATTGTAACAGGCACCGTAATCATAGCAATTAATAAGAAAATAAAACCTGTTTTAAAATTCATAATCAACACTCAAAAGTTAACTATTAGACTATCGATACAATCGATTACTTGTCTTTGTAATTTAGAAGCCATCGAATCTACTTCGTGATGATTAATCTCTGCATCACGGTTACCAGGAGTTCTACCCGCAGCCCAATTAGATGAACAGGCAAGAGCAACATGAGGTATATCAAATTCAGAAATTAAACGCTGTTCTGGACCAAGAGTCATACCAACTACATCCGCACCAAGAATATTTAGTGCATCAATTTCAGAGGGTGATTCAAATTGAGGACCGATGCATTGAGCAACTGTTAGTTCTTTAATAACTACTGAATCTTGTCTATTTAGGGCTTTTTCACAATATGAAACAGCTTTTTCATCAAAAATTACTGTCCTATCAGAATGATTAGCATCATCATCAAAAAATGTCCAAGGAACTTGTGTAAGGTCGATAATATCCCCTGAGATTCCTATTTCACCGGGAGGGAAATCTTCTCTCATTGAACCTACTGAATTGACACTGAGAATTACATCCGGCTTGCAACTCATCACTGCATAGATATTTGCTCTATGCTCAATCATATGAGGAGGGGTTCGTTTTTCAGATTTTGAATGGTGACGATCCAATATGAAAATTTTATTATCATCCATATCGATTACTGAGATTGGAACCGCTCCCCATTCAGTATCAATTCGTATTTTTATTAAATCTAAATCACAATCATTCTGATAAACTTTTGATAAGTCACTCATGCCGGTTCCACATATTACAACAACACGAGTCATAAACCTCGCCTTGGTCTAAGGTTCAAGTGCTTATCTAACAAGAAATTACTCATTAAGTCTATCTATAAGATCTGATTTCTTACCTGAAACAGGCTTACCTGCCTCTTTTAGCAACTCTTTCAATTGAGCCACAGTCATTGAAGAATAGTCAATAACTTCTGAATCGTTAGTTTCTTCATTAATTTCTTCTGATTCTTCAGCGTTATCTAATTCAGATACTTCTGAATCCTCTATTTCTAGTTCATTAGAAGTAGATTTAGCAGCATCACTCTCTTCTTTTTCTTGAGCATGAATTTCATCGAGAGTAGGGCCATCTTCAACTAAAATACCAGATTGGATTAATTGTGTACGGCGGATTACAACAGTTCTAACAGGTTGAATCTTAGACACTGCATCCTTGATTTTTGTTTCAAGTGTTCCATCAAGCATAGATGCTTGAAGACTAAACCAAGTAGATGTCGCACCAGTTGTTAGTATGACTTCTCTGGCTAAAGTTCTCATTTGTTGTTTCTGACTCGCCTTGATTCTAGCTCTAGAAATCATCAAAGGCTTGAATCTAACATAGTATCCATCCTCAGTTACAACGTCTATAGTATCATCGATTTTGCCACGGTCTCTACGTACTTGTCTACGAACATGATCTTTCAGAAGTTCATGGCCGACAAATTCAGTAATTGCATCATTACCCAATACGTCAGTAACTCTGAAAACAACCTTAACGTGCATTTTTGAAAAATCACCGTCTAATTCATTTTGAATAACTTCATAATTACGACCGATTAGTTGCTCAGGTTCTTCTGCTAGAGTCTCACCAATTACCCTAAATGACCATGGGGTTCTTGGAGCTCTAATGGTGTACCAGCGCTTTGCCTTCCACTTGTCTCTCTGTTTTCGTGCCGCTGCTCTTGCTGATGCTCCTTTTGCCATATTAAACGACTCCGTATATTTCGGGGGCTGCCCCGTTTGCAAGCCGTCGGACTTGAATTCAGTATATGAACGAGACCCAATTAATACTATTGAAAATATTTGGTAAAGCGTCGCATTCAATACCATGTGTTCACTGGAATAGATATGAGTTTGCATGGCGTCACATGGAGAGTTAATGCTAGCGCATTAGATAATATGGATTTATTAGAAGATTCATTAAAATGGGTATCAGGCGAAAAATCAATAATTAACCGAACGAAAGACAAATCATTTCATGGCTCTGAGCAATATTTGATAGTAGCCCAAACACAAAAGAGGAAGGAAGCTATTGAATCACTAAAAAAACTAGGAGATGATGTATTAACCGATATTCTGAAAGAAGGGATAGAAAAGAGAATTGATGACTCAAAAAATTTACACATTAGGTTGGAGTTATCAAAACTTGTGGCAGGAGAGATTTCTTTAGCAGATAAAAAAACAACCTCATCGACTGTTAAAGGGAAATTCAAAATAGAGTCTTATCCTGGTGAGAAATCTTCAGAAGTAATCAGTAAACTGATTGAGACCATACTTGACAACAATTAAATCGAACTAACAATAGTCTGAATATACAAGTATTCTTATGTATATCATCACACGAACACACATGACCCACGTAGTAACAGAAGCTTGCGTTGACCATAAGTACCAAGATTGCGTTGCAGTATGCCCCGTAGAGGCCTTTAGAGAAACAGATACATATCTTGTTATTGATCCAGATGAGTGTATTGATTGTGCTGCTTGTATACCTGAATGTCCAGTTGGAGCAATATTTGCAGATACAGATTTACCTGATGACCAAGAAGCGTGGTTAGATAGAAATGAAAATGAAGCACCTGACCTTCCAATCGCCGAAGGTGACTCGCCAGTATTAGCAGAATCATAAGTCAGAAGTTAATATTTTTATGAACATAGGTTCATCAATGAATGCCACGACGATTGGTCATGAGCGATAAGTTAGACTTTACTAATTTGAGGCATGGCACATCTTTGCTAAAGCGTGGTTTTGCGAAAATGCAAGAGGGTGGCGTCATAATGGACGTAGTTACACCAGAAGAAGCTCACATCGCAGAAGACGCTGGAGCAGTATCAGTAATGGCTCTAGAGAGAGTTCCTGCAGATATCAGAGCACAAGGTGGGGTGGCAAGAATGAGTCATCCAGATATGATTACAGAAATTATTGAAACTACTAGCATCCCAGTAATGGCTAAAGCTAGAATAGGGCATGATGATGAAGCAAAAATTTTGCAGTCTCTTGGAGTAGACATGATTGATGAATCAGAAGTATTGACTCCTGCAGATCCATTTTACCATATTGCAAAAAATGATTTTACGATCCCATTTGTTTGTGGTTGTACAAACTTAGGAGAAGCAATAAGAAGAGTCGCAGAAGGAGCTGCTATGATTCGGACTAAAGGAGAAGCTGGTACTGGAAATGTTGTGAGTGCAGTTCAACATGCAAGGCTAGTCAAAGAAGAAATTTCACATGCACGGAAGGTAGATGAAAATGGAAGAATACAAATGGTTGAAAAAATTATGGAAGGATTTCAACGAGTAGCTAAGGCATCCGATTTTAATATTAAAATAAGTGAGACACCTTTTGGAGACATAGAAAATTTACGTAGAGAGGTTTCAACTATTTTGAATGAAGTAATTGATTTGGAGAGGTTACCTGTTGTTACATTTTCAGCAGGGGGAATTGCAACTCCAGCGGATGCAGCCTTGATGATGAATCATGGAATGGATGGTGTTTTCGTTGGTTCAGGGATTTTCAAAAGTTCTGACCCAAAAACTACTGCTGAGGCTATAGTTTTAGCAACACACAGATATCAGGATGCAGATTCAGTGGCTGAAGCCAGCCGAATGATAGGGGAAGCGATGCCAGGTTTAGAAATTGAGACATTAGATGTCCGTATGGAAGAAAGAGGATGGTAAATATTATTTCTTACCACGCGCAGTTCCTAATTTACGAGATTGCTTTTTACCCCTAGTTGATTTAATTTTCACAGATGATGAATCGCCATCCAATGCTCCACCGAGGGTAAGCGAACCACTACTCAAAAGATGAGATGCTAAAGAATCAGCCATTTCTTCATTTTCACTTGGTTTCTTGAGAGCATCTTTAACTGATTGATTATGATCTTTAATTACCTTTATTCTCTCTTCTTGGGCTGCTTTCATTTCGTCCCTAAGTTCATTCGCTTGACTAATTAATTCTTGCATATTTTCATGCACTTCGTTAGCAGATTCTCGGCAGGTCACGTATGCTGCATGTAATCTATCTGCTTCTGCACGCAAAAAATCTCTTTCAGATAGCATCGGTTTTACTTCTTCCCATATCAAATCTGCTTTTTTATGGAAATCAATCATCTCTTGATGAGCATTATCTGCTTCGGATTTAAGAAGACGGATTGAACCATCCATATCTCCAATATCTATATTAATAATACTAAATTCTTCAACAGAAGGCATTAATTTGTCTCTTTTTGTGATTAAAACTTTAAGTTTTTTGAGAAGTTTATTTTCAGTTTCCAATATTAACCGTCCATCGGTCATCATTGTATTTTCAATTTTCTCAATCTCTCTTATTGTCTCAGATAATTGAATTACAACTGACTTTGATTCCTTTGCATCATCTCTTCGACCTTTGTTTTGATTAATTAATTCCCTAATTTGTTTCTGTATTTCATCCCTTCTAGCTTTACAAACTTGGGCTTGATCTCTAACCTTCTTTTGCTCATCCAGCTTTTCTTTAATCGAATCTCGAATTTCTTTGCTTTGTTCTTGTAAAGCATTTCTTGAGTCAGCGGCACGTCTTGCATCTTCATTGAAGGAATTTCTTTGTTCTTTCATCCTTCTAAGTTTAGTTTCCATAGCATGCAACCTTGTTCTAAGGTCATCCTCAGGGTTCTGCTGCTCATCAGTCACGAGTCGCCGAGTGAGGCACCCTTCTTCAAAGGAACTACTGGATTCATAGCCCTATTAGTGATGTGAAAAAGGGCAATATAGGAGATAAAATTGCAATCCCCGCCCCTACTAAGAAAATAGCGCCAATAGAAATTCTTAGTCTTGTAAAGAGATCAGAACGATTCTGTACAGTCAGAACTCTTCCGCTTAAGAGATTACCATTTTCATCTTCTAATCTGACCGTAACTGTTGCTTCTCCAGTTTCTTCAGGAAGAAGACTTTGCCAAATAATCCTAGTTGATTTCATCACTAATGGTAGTTTTTGTATAGAAGAAAGATTTTCACTTTGATCTAATAATTCTTTGCAGGAATCAACTCGAAGTTTATACACACACCCAGATGGTCGGAAGTCAGGTGTTTGAATTTTTAAAATTAAATCAACAGGTTCATCTCCATGATTTAACACATATGCAAATAAATTAGCTTGACCTACAACTAAATTTTCCATATCTACATCAAACCAAATATCATGATTGACTCCGGTGTCAAGTTTCATTCTGAGCCGATCATGAAGTCTAAAAAATGATGCACATTTATCTCGAGCTCTGATGATTAAACGATCCCATGTTTCTTCACCAAGTTCAGGGTGCCTGAATAGATCTTCAATAATATGTGCCGGCATCATTACCTCTAATTCATCTCTGAAATCACTTTCATCTAAATAACCTGATCTTCTTAGATGTAATAAATGTAATAATTTTTCTTGTAAGTCGGAGATATTATTACCGTCTCTGACTGAATTTTGAACAGAACGAAGATACTCAGATATCCTTACACTAAGAAGTGGATCCACATGAGCACTGATAACATCACTGAATGGCCTTTTCAATAGAGCAGGATGAATAGGAGGGGAAAATGAATCTAACATCCCCCATGTTTCACATGTATTAAACCGAGAACGATTTGAGACCATGTAAACTCCGTGCCCTGATAGAAGGAAACCAGTTGAGAATGATAGAAGAACTGAATTACCACTCACTAAATCTGAGAATAGAAGGCTGGAAATAAGAAACGCACCAGAAAGAAACATGAGGAAGGTTGAAGCGACTAATTGTCTGAAAGAGCCTTCGATTGTTTCTTTCATTTCAGCATACCCATGAGCACTTTTGAACGTGAATCCGGTGGTAGTTAATCTCTTAGACTGGATGCTAAATATTCTCCTAGTTAGAGATAATAACATTAAAAGCAAGCCTAGAAGACCTAAATCGGCAATAATAAAGAAAAATGCAAGGTAATAAAGGGCCACTTCAATAGTTACATCGGAAATAAGTGGCTCGATTATTGGAGACACATGAGTTATCCACCAATCTGGTTCAGAACCAGTGAACGATTCGGCTAAACCATATAATATAATTACCAATATAGGTATTACTAGTACAAATCTTAAACCCCTACTTATGAATAAACGATCTATTTTAACTAAATTTCGTTCATATTCTTGAAGTTTTTTTATATCATTATAATTTTTATTATTCGCTTCCTTATTTATCGATTTTGAATGTTCAGTTAACAGACTAGGGGCCTCAGGTATACTAGAATCCACCCCCTTAACTAATTCCTCGAAAATTTCGTCGGCATCAACCATATAATTCACCCTAGATTCATTTTACTCTAACAATAACCTTGAAACTTAATTCACGTGAAAAATTGAACTCGGAACCATCGCAGTAGTATATCCCATCTTCTTTTCTCACTAATGAACCGATTCTAAGCCCTACTCCATCTAATGTTTTTATAGCCACACCACTTGAGATAATTAACTCAATTATTGAATCTATATTTTCAGGAAGAGCAGAAATTGGCAGTAGTGTATTGGCTCCTGAAACTTTTAAATCTCGGTCTACTGAAGGAATCATTAAGCCCTCTTTATTTCTCTCTGGGTAACCCAACATTCTATCAATTGATGCCTCTAAATCACTATCAATATTATGTTCCAAACTACAAGCAGCTGAATCGACATCACCCTCATAACGAATCACATCTGATAAAAGAATTCGGAGTAATTCTTCCCGACGTTTAATTCTCGAAGCATGCTTGAATCCTAACGAGGTCAACCTACAACCTTTGTATGGAATATATGTCAAATAATCGCGACTTGATAAACGCTGAATCATTTCAGTGGTAGATGCTGCGCTGACTTCCATTAATTCCGCTAATTGGGTAGTCTTAACTATAGCATCGGGTTGATTAAAATGTGCCTCAAATATTCTCTTGAGATACATTTCCTCGAATTCACTTAATTCTGACATAATATATCCCTCAACCAATACTCGCTAGAAATTCAGCCCTACAAGCAGGACATCGCGACCTAATAGGTCTTTTATCGATTGGTACCTTAAGGGTTTGTTCACATTTAGGACAGGAAAGAAGATCATTATCTGAATATGACTCCAATGAGGAATTAACTTCGTTAACAATCGCTTTTTCTTTAGATTCTATTAGTGGTTTCTCAATTTCTTCTTTATCTAAAGTAGAATGAGAAAATAGTAATGTACATGCGGGGCATTTAACGGAGCCTTGATGCGTTGAAGGAATATTCAGTCGTTGATTACAACTTGGGCAATTAACCTCAATTTTATTATCAATGCTTTTTTTCCCGGAAAACATAGATCCTGAGGATTTATTTCGTCTCCAAGAAGATGCAGTAGAGGGAGTTCTTTGAGACACTACTCGATACGCCACTAGGGCACACATAACTATGGCTAAACCAGATAACATCCCATAGATTGCAGCATTGATATTGAATGGTAGGTCAAAACTAGTCGTGCTTCCTGAATCTACAATCACTTCTGTTGTTTTAATTGTAGTATCTTGACCATTCATGGTCCATTCTAGTTTGATATCAGTAGTCTGAGAATATTGCCAAGAAGGAATTTCGATAGTTTCCGACAAACTATCTCCTGCATTTATTTTAGGCGTTGGATTTTCGAATAAAATTATATCATTAGCAATACCAACTACTCTTAGCAAACCAACAGAGGAACGTTCGTCGCCATTATTTTCAAGGATATAACTTATTGAAATCACATCACCTACTGAGGCAGGACTGGGAGATATATCAGTAATTATTATTGATGGAGAAATTAATGGAGGAGATAATTCAATGATTCTCTCTGCATCGCCACTCAAGGATATCCAAGAATCAGGAGAGACAGATATCTTGAGCCTTGATGCATCCGGATTTCCAAGTTTGAAATTTAATGTCCTTATGCCAGGGTTGAGATCTACAGGGAGTGATTGGTACAATGAATAATCATTTCCAGACTTCATAAATACGGATATTATAACACTACGATTCACACCAGAACTCAGCGATAAGGATAATTCTAAATCAAGTCCAGAATCCAATGTCCAAGATGTATCTTCAATATTTGCTACTATTTCTTGAGACTCATGGACATCTAGATAAGAGGTCCCATTGAGCGACACATCTATGCCTCCGTTGGCACTTAAAATCTTCCAATTTATTGGTTGCGTCCCGGAAACTAATGCAGTAAATGAAGCAGAAACTTCCCTACTTGAACCAGGAGAAATAGATACTAAATCACCTAAAACTATCAAAGAACCATCATTTTTAGTTAATTCGAGCCTTACTGAATTAAGATCCTGCCCCTCATTATGAACTAATATAGATGCCGTCAGATCATCTCCTACATGAGCTGGTTGCCCTATTAATACTAGATTAGCATCACCGGCAGAGGTGAAGTTTACAGGATTTGGACCTATTATCAACTCAGAAATTTCATACTCTGGAGAATTATCAATTTCAAGTTTACATAACATTAGTCCTTCACTTATGGGGCCAAAAGAGATTTCTACTTCCATGAAGGATTGATTCCCTAATAGAATCCCCGTATTACCACCGTACCACTGCCCCCCATAACCAAAACTAAAACTCCAAGATGAATCAGTAGATGAGGTGTTGGAATTAGATACAGGTATTACAAGATTAACATAATCTCCATCGGATGCAGAAATGTTACCAGAACTCTGCATAGTGACACCATCTAAATAATCAAATGACCAAATGTTGCCTTCGGATATATCAAAATCACCATCATCAGCAGATACTACATTAGAACTCCATAGTAATAAAATAGTAAATATGAGTAAACCAGTAATTGAAGATGCTACACTTCTTCCGGTCATTGGGTAATGCTCGACAATAACAACCGTATGAATGAAACCCCTCTTTGTGGTCGCATAGTGACCTTTATTGACACCTTTAGGTAGCCCCGAATACAATGGACACTGACCAACTGCTTGCAGTAACCCCCGAAGACATGGCTAAAGCCTTGCTTGCAAGGAGACAATTGCTGAAAGAACAGCTCCCTACTGTCATTAGGACGCTGGAAGCAGAGGAGCAAAACCTCGCACCAAAAGCAAAAAAAGCCCTTGATACTAATAAATTGATTAATACTAAAGTAAGCGAGCTTAAGGAAAAAAGGAATAACGCTCAGAAGAAGGCAAATGAACTTCTAAAAATAGTCAAAGAAAGTAGGAATAAATTAATGCAAGCCGATGGAATGGTAAATCTCGATCCATCTTGGAAAAAGGAAAAATTATTCGAAGAAATTGAAGAAATTGAGAAAAAAATTGAAACATCGGCATTAGACCACAAAGCAGAAAGAAAACTTCTAGATAGAAGAAAAAAAATCATTGAAATTAACGATAAGTGGTTGAGAGAAAGAAGAGATTCAAATCCTGAAATGGTGACTTACATTAATGCTAGAAGAGAAATGAATAAATTATACAGAGAAGCGGATAAATCTCATAGAAATATGCTAGATGGTGTCGAAAAAGCTCAGCCGCAACATGACAAGCAAATGAAAGTAAGGAATGAACTAAGAGAAGTAAGAAGACAATTAGATAGAGCAAAAGAATTGCTATCACAATCAGATAAGGCAATCAATCACTGGGAAAGAAGGCTAGACAAAGGCTTTGGAGAATTAGATAATGGATTTAGTGACTTACTAGCAGCACAGAAAAAAGTTGCAGAGGGAGGAGATTCATCCTTTGCGAGGAAGAAAAAAAATAAATCATCCAAAAAAGATAAAACTATTAGAAATCCAAAAAAGGAGGAAGAAGAATGAATAATTCAGACTCTGAAAATACTATTTTTTCTGACCTAGAAGATATGGATAGGAAAGAAATTGAACAAAATGTCAATGATTTAGAAAGACAAATACGAACCATTGAAGAAGAGCATAAATCGCTCAGGTATGAAAGAAAAAATCAAGTAGAAATAGTAAAATCACTTAGAGCCACGGTAGGTGAAATTGAGTCAGTAAATGATGAGAGAAGAGGTTTATTGAAAAAATTTCATGAGGCGAGAAAATTAGCAGAAAAGTCTAGAGAGATGAGAGATGAAGTAAATCGATCAATTCCACCTCCTTCGAGTATTCTCTCAGAATGGATGGGTGAAACACATCAAAGATTAGTTACAATTGATAATGATTTGACAGCAGTACCTACTCTTAATAGAGAAATTGAAATGTTCAAAAGATTTTTTGAATTACAAGCAGCATTTACAAGAAAACAGGACTCAGAATTATATCACACCGAGTACATAAAGCATATTGGAGAAATAAGAAATATTGCGAAAGATTTGGATTCTACTAGGAAAAATGATGGGACATCTGAAAATCCCGAATCTAAAGACGATAGCAGTAATGTAAATCGATCAGATGTCAGAAAACTAAGTAGAAGGATAAGTAAGATAGACAAAGAATTAGACAAACTATTTGAAGAAAGAAAAGACCTCAGAAAAGAGGCTAAAAGAATTAGGTCATACTTAAGAATGACAAGTAGTAGAGGGAAACCAATAAAAATTTCTGAAGTAAAAACTCGCGCACAGAGTGGAGATTCTTTGAATACGCAAGAATTAGGCGCATTGCTCAGAACAGGAGGACTTTCTGAACTAACAAAGGATAGTACAAAAACAGTGAAGAAAAAACAATCTAAGAAAGTTTCGGGAAAGAAACAGCACCGGAGACTTGGCGTCGCCAGAGGTGGCGCAAGATTAGGTTCACGCGCTTCCAAACGTGATGACTAGAGCAGTTGCCCGTTTACCCTCTCCCTATGCCCTTATATGAGGCTCTCAAGTCGGAGAATATGAGCGAGGCATTGTAATGATGGATTTTGATGAGGTCAGAACTAT
>DADI01000074.1:1722-31778 GCA_002494975.1 Euryarchaeota archaeon UBA556 | reverse complement strand
AAGCAAACAGTAAAGTCAAGGAACTAAAAATAATTCGCGCGGAAAGATCAACTGTACTGAAGCAATTACGTGCAGAATTACAAGAGAAAAAACCTGCAATTGAGCCTAAGAAACAGGAAAAAAGAGAAAAGAAGAGAAATGAGCGAACTATTAGAAGCGACATAGATAAAATGGATATGAAATTCAACTATGGTCACTTCCAAGGTAAAGAGAAAAATTTCGAGAGAGAAATGAAAAAATTATATCAAGAGTTAAAAAATATTAAAGCAAATAAAGTTGAAAACGCTTTTTCAGAACTAGAATCAAATATTAGAAGTGCAGCAAAGTCTCAAGAAGAAGCTCACAGGCTTGTTGAAGAAGCAGTGACTACTGCTCAAGAATCTCATGATTTAATGATAGAATTATCTGAAGAAGTCGATCGCCTTAGAGCGAAAGCAAATTCATCACAAGAAGGAGTCATCCGATCTAAAAGAGAAGCGGATTTACTACATAATAAATATGTTGTTTCATTAAGAAGTATACACTCTATACAAGATTTATTCAAAGCAATGGTTGCACAGGAGAAGAACTTAGATGATGATACGGGCAGTAAGCTTGAAGTGACTGATTTAATGTCCAGATTGATGTCAGGAGATACTTTGTCAACTGATGAACTCATGGCTCTACAAAGAAATTAGTTATCTATTTGATAGGTTTGACCATTACGGCCATGGAGAATTTTTTCCCCACCATCTTCAAACATTAGTATCCACGCAGGTATTTGAGCATATGAGGATTCAAGCGACAATGTATCTAAATCAACTCTCCACCATTCTAACATAGTTGATTTGACTTTATCATGGCTATTTGATAATTTTTCTTTCTGGCGAAAATCAAGTAATGGCTGCAATTTTGTTTTTAATGAGTTAATATTTTCCCAACTATTCGGTAATGGATTTATTTTTCGTAAATTGGGAGAGTCGAGAAGTATATCTTCATCATTGAATAAATAAATTTTCTTAGACCACGGGTCTTCGATATATGACCATTTTTTAGTATGTTTTTCAGAATTAGGACCTAACATTATACCTGATACATCCCATAATTTGACATTGATCAATACAGGTAAAGTATTCAACATGCTCATAGATTCTCTATCTAGCCACTCATTTAATTCTATTAATGCAGTTAAAGTCACAGAATTTAAGACTTTATCTACTTTAACTTCAACATCAGAGATTTTTGTATCAAGGTTTCGATTATTTTGACTAACTACCAAATCACCTCGCAAAACTGCTTCTCCTATCCAACGTGAGAGTTTTTTCGGCCCCCATGCGTCAATTTGAAAAATATCAGAAATATCTTCAAAAATATTCTCATTGAACTCTCTCTCACTAAGTATCCAATGACGTTTTCCAGGTACATCAACAGACCACCTTTCAATTTCATTCTTCGAGAGGGGCAATATGTCGTCTTGAACGTGCCATACATAAACTGGAGATGAATTATCGTCATCAAAATCTAGAATTTTTTCTGCTATTCCTAGGCATCTAAAACCGTATACCTGAAAGGTTTCGAAAACTGGTTCCAACCTGACTGTTCGTGAAGCTAGAATATCACGAACTGTTTGTTCCATGGTCTCGGATTGTATCATCTCACTTCAAAAGAACGTATTGGATAGAATAAAAATACCCATTATAGAGTAAAATTATTTTATTCAAACGTTCATTGTAAGAGAAAGTAATTCACTCTGCCCTGGATCTAATATACAAACTGCACTAACAGGGAAAGGCTTAGCACAAGCTGCACCAAGTTGTCTGTTAACTAGAGTTACTTGATGTACAGTTACATCAGGATGATTTTGTTTGATATCTGTGATATATGATTTGGGACAGTTGGCTGCGACCAATACCATACGAGCATCGCCTTTAGAGCAGGCGCCCTTTGTTTGGCGCTGCCCAAATAGTAGATTTCCAGTGCTAATTCCTTGTTTTAATTGTCTTGCTAAATCCATATATAAGCCTCCTTATGCATCCTCTGGAATATAAAATAAGTCAACACTACCAGTACCTAATGCGACTGGTTGACCAACAATAATATTCTCTGTAACTCCACGTAGTTCATCACGCTCACCAATAATTCCTGCTCTTAGAAGATGTGTAACAGTTACTTCGAAAGCAGACCTAGCAAGAATACTGTGCTTAGTACCGCTAACTCCGTGTCGACCAATTGCACGCACTTCACCTTCGCTAGTCATAACATCTGCAACCATCAAAAGATGCCTGACATCAACATCTAAACCTGCACCTTCGAGAGTTAATAGCATTTCATTGATTATTGCTTGTCGTGCTGCTTCAATACCTAAATAATTGTGTATCTCAGTAATATTATTCGTATATGTTCTTCCTCGATCTACACCAGCATATTCGCTGACTTTAGATAAATTAGAACCAATAGTTGAGATATAGTACTCTCCAGTTTCTGCATTTGGACCTTGAACGTTAGCCCTCATAATATCTGGGAGGCCTTTCAAGCGTAATTTCTTAATTTTCTCTTCAAGTTGAAGAAGAGCAGTATATGTAGGTGGATCACTTGCAAGTGTAGCTAATTCTTCTTCTTTAGCAATGCCAGGTATGATTTTGAGAACCTTTGGTTTATCGTCATTGTCAGCCTGGACAAAGAGCCTTAATGCACGAGATAATTTATCTCTAACTTCAGCACCATTCATTTTCTTAACACGTAAATTAGCGTTGTTTAGAGATAGGCTGATATGACGTTGTGTGATATCAACATCAATATTAGCAATGTCTCTAGTAGTTGTGGTTTCTAAACCTGCAGCTATTTCTTGGACTAATTTTTCATTAGTTCTAAGTGGCTTACCCTTAGCATTATTTTCATCTAAATAAATTCTCATAGTCGGAGTATTAGGTACTTTTCTTGCATCTACGATTTCTATAATTCTCGGAAGACCTTGAGTTACGTTAACTGTAGCAACACCCGCATAGTGAAACGTTCTCATCGTCATTTGCGTTCCAGGTTCACCAATTGATTGAGCAGTAGTAATTCCAACTGCTTCATGGGGATCTACTCTGGATAAGAGAAGATGATTGTTAGCAGAAGAAATTACTTTCTTTGCTTTGGCGGGAGTTAATTTTGTTTCACCTCTTGCAATTAATGCATTAACTAAATCATTTATTATTCTGGGTGACATTTGAGTATTCAATTTTACTGAAACGTCGGTCAGTTGAGTAAATAATTCAGATTCTACATCGACATCTCGGAGGATTTGAACCATTTTTGACTCTGAATCGTAAGATTGGATGGGTAGAGTTGTCCTCTTAGAAGATCTTCTTGGACCCGCCTTTCTTCTGAGTAAGGTTTTATCGATTCTAGCAGCCGCTCTTTGTGCTGCTTTTGAAGAACCTGCCATTACTTCGAAAATCTTAGTAGCTGTTCCTGAGTCGGTACCACAAATCTGAGCAATTTGTGAAGAAGTTAGTATCTTAACATCATCCCATTTCTTATCATCTGCAAGTTTATGAGCATATTCTTCTTCGATCCCAAGATCCATTAACTTCTTTTTTGTTGCACTCTTAACTACCATCAGTTAGCACCCCCTAATGCATCATCAAGAACCTGATTGACATCGAAAGGTTCACCCTTTCTACTTCTTGCAGGGTCGACCTTATCTTCTCCGTATTCGAATTGAATGATTCTATCAGCTGTGTTTCTTACTGATCGCATATCATCGTTGGCGACTTTCAAATCATCCATAGCGTTAATCAGCCTACGTTGCATGTATCCTGACTTAGAAGTACGAACCGCAGTATCCACAAGTGATTCCCTACCTGATACAGATAGCATAAAGAATTCAGTAGGTTCTAATCCTCTCTTGAATGATGAAGATACGAATCCTTTTTCTTGAGCACCTTTAACGCCTCTCTGGAAGTGTGAAAGAACTCTTTCTTGATATCCTCTTTCCAGTCTTTTACCTCTAACCTTAGGCTGCCCGATAGAACCTGCCATCATTGCTAGGTTATCCATAGAACCTCTTGCACCAGATGTCGCCATCAATACAGCTGAGTTGTCGTCGCCAAGGAATTCTTTAGCAACCTTACCAGATTCAGCTTTACCAGAGTCAAGAATATTCAGAATATTCTCTTCCAAAGTTTCTTCAGCGGTTCTACCAGGACGAGTTTCATATCTGCGACCATCTTTTCCAAACAGTTCTAGTTCTTTATTCACATTATCACTAGCTGTACTATTAATTTCAGCAATCTTAGCCTTCGCTTCAGGAGGAAGATCTTCATCATCAATACCTGTTGTAAAGCCCATTGCAGTACAAATTGCAATTGTCATCTTAGTCATTCGATTGATGAATTCAGCACCAATATCTGAGCCATGAGTTTGTACTACTGCATCTAATAGTCTACCATCTTCAGCACCAATACCTCTCTTATCAATAGTCCCAGTGACATTACCTTCGCTAACTTGAACTTGGTCACCTGAACGACTAGTATATTCAAGATTGAAGCCACCCGGAACAATCAAACTTAGAACATCAGAACCAATGTAACCAGTTTTACCATCAATTTCTTTTAATTCTGGTAATTCTCCATCCCAACCAACAGCACCAAGAATCTCCATAACTAGTTTTTCTGGAAGAAGTTTTTGACCGTGAGTAAGCAGATATGATCCAGAAATATGATCGTGTATCCCTCCAATTACTGAACCTCCATATCTAGGAGTAATGATATGTTCTTGAACTCTCATTAGAATTTTGGCTTCAGCTCTTGCTTCTTCTGACTGAATAACGTGAAGATTCATTTCGTCTCCATCAAAATCAGCATTATAAGGTGTACAATCAGCTAAATTAAACCTAAATGTCTTACCTTCCATAACTCTAATTTCATGAACCATCATCGACATTCTATGAAGTGATGGTTGTCTGTTGAATATAGTAACGTCACCGTCAATTAAGTGCCTTTCTATAACAACACCCGGTTTAGGGTTACCATCACGATCGACTGTGCTTAGTCTATCTTCTACATCTGTTTGATAAGATTCACCAAAATCATTTTCTACAGAAGGACTTCCACAATGTGGGCAGTTTACTTCTAGATGCTCAGGATAATCATCATTAGGATTAGAATGTTCCCAAACCCAACGATTGTGGATTAAAGCCCTTGGGTCATCAAGTGGCAGACTCTGCCCCTTCACAGACCCTTCACTTTCTTCGCCTCTAAGGTTAGAAATTGTTTTTTCTAGATCTACTCCCCACTCTTCTTCTAAATCACCAATTGAGTTTCTTCTCATTTGGCGCTTCAGTTCTAGACCAGGTAAGAAATTAGGCGCTGGCAATACCTGATTTAAATCAGGTCTGTATCCAGAATAAGGTTCATCGTCACTTCCAGAGTTACAATCAGGATTCATGCATCTGAAACCAGCCCAGATATACTTTGTTCGGTCAGTAATTCTGACTCTAAGAGTATCTCCACGAATGATATAATTGACACCAGGATGAACATCAGGTCCACGAAGAATCATTTGGCGAAGTTGTTCTCTGTTTCTGTTAGTAACACGGACAGGAACTGTCAACTCTTTAGCAGTTTTGACGGGAATACCGACTTCATTAATTCCTAGATTAGGATCTGGTGATATTACAGTTCTTGCACAAAAGTTAACTCTCTTACCAGACAAGTTAGAACGGAATCTACCTTCCTTACCTTTCAGTCGTTGTGTTAATGTTTTCAGAGGTCTGCCTGAACGATGTCTAGCAGGCGGTATACCACTAGTTTGATTATCGAAATATGTAGTACAGTGATATTGAAGCAGTTCCCACAAATCTTCAACAATTAATTGAGGAGCTCCTGCGTCTCTATTTTCCCTAAGCCTCTGATTTATTCTCAAAACATCAACTAATTTATGAGTCAAATCATCTTCAGAGCGATCACCACTATCTAGCGTAATAGACGGTCTTACAGTAATTGGTGGGACTGGAAGTACCTTCATTATTGTCCATTCTGGACGGCTAGAATCCTTATCCATTCCGATAAATAACAAATGATCATCAGGGATTCTCTCTAACCATTCTCTGATGTCTCTCGCATTTAATTTATGCTCACCTTTATTTTCTTTCTTCTCTTTAAATGTTGAAGGTTTATCTAAAATTATCTTACCTTGTTCCGAACCACAGTGCATACAAATAGTTCGCTTTTTACTTGAACACTCTTTTTCTACGTCCTTGATTATCTTCTTAAATTCTCGAGAACCTACGCCATGTTTTATCATAACATCCTTGATTCTGTCTCGATAATAATCTTGCTCCGACTTCTCAGGGTCAAGAGGATGAGAATTTGCTTGACTATGCAATAATATGTTACTGCAAGAATTGCAAGTAGATTTCAAAGACATCTTGATAAGATCTGTAAAACCTATATGCATAATAGGAAGCTCTAGAGCAATATGACCAAAGTGACTTGGGCATTCTTCATGTTTATTACCACACGTTTCACACCTGACTCCAGGGTCAATAACCCCCATCTTAGGATCCATCAAACCTTGTTTGAAAGCATGACCATCGTCCCGATAAGTATCTGCAGTTTTTACTTCAACTGCTGACATTTTACGTATTTCGTTAGGTTCCAATAATCCAAACTTAATTGATTGAATCCTCTTAGGGATTTTAGCTGCGTCTCTAGCACTCATCTTCGGTCCTCCAGTTCAAGTCTCATAGCAACTCCAAGACTTTTCATTTCGTCCAGTAGTAGCTTGAATGCATATGAAGTTTGGACCGTATGTACATCGGCCCTGTCTCCACAGTATGGGCACACAGTAGTCCTGCGTTTCCAATCAAAGTAAGCGATATGCCCACATCCTGTGGTGTTACATACCATGAGGTTCCAACCATCGGATTCATCAAGTAAACGATCTTTAATTACCATTGAGGCTCCGTGAGAAATTAAACAATCACGCTCCATTTCTCCAAATCTTAGACCACCCTGGCGAGCACGTCCTTCAGTAGGCTGCCTTGTTAGAATTTGTACACGACCACGGCTTCTAGCATGCAATTTACTACTTACTAGGTGATGTAATCTCTGATAGTAAATTACTCCAACAAAGACATCTGCAGGGAACTCTTCTCCCGTCTCACCACTAATCATTCTTTCTCGACCTGTATGATTGTAACCGTTTCTAAGCAATCCTGAACGAAGAGATTCTTCTTTTTCACCCGTGAATGCTGTACCATCTATTTGGCGACCTTCCATAGAACCTACTTTTCCGCCAATCATCTCTAAAACGTGAGCCACAGTCATCCTTGAAGGAATCGCATGAGGATTAATTAGCACATCAGGCACTACACCATTAACTGTGAATGGCATGTCTTCTTCATCAACAAGTCTACCGATAATTCCTTTTTGACCATGTCTTGAAGCAAATTTATCCCCTAACTCAGGGATTTTATTAGTTCTTAGAGTGATTCTAACTAAGCGTCCAGAGTCTAAAGATTCTGTCACGAATACGTTGTCGACCCAACCATATTCTCCATTCCTAACCATCATTGATGATTCTCTTCTCTCTTGAGCTTGTAAGAATGCTCCTGCAGATTCTTCGAGGAATCTAGGAGGGCTCGTTTTACCAACTAGAACCTTTGAATCAGGAGCACCGCTAGTCAGGAATTCTTCAGGTACAGGTAAACCGTCTCTTTCAAGGTGTGAATAACTGTTGAATGATTTCAAACCCTTAATTTCATCAAGGCCAGTCCCTGGAACTTCGATTCTTTCTTCCTGTCCGCCAGGGAATCTCTTATTTTCAGCATTATAAGTTCTAATGAATGATGAACGTCCTAGTGAACGTTCTACGGATGCTCTGTTCATTACAATGGCGTCTTGCATGTTGTAACCATGATGGCTCATTATTGCAACAACAAAGTTCTGACCACCTGGTCTCTGCTTGAATCCGGTTGACTTCATAGCTCTTGTACCAACTATAGATTGTTGAGGGTAATGCATAATGTGAGCCCTAGTATCAGGACGAAGTCTGTAATTAGAACTTGGAAGGCCAAGGCTTTGCTTGACCATAGCAGTTCCACCAGTTACTCTTGGTGTAGAATTGTGTTCTGGGTAAGGCACTAGAGATGCACAAACACCCAATATTAACTGGGGGTCGATCTCTACATGAGTATACGCAAGTACTGTGTTTTGTTTTGTCTGTTGCGTGAGCAATTTTTCCAAATCTTCTTGATAATAATTTAGAGGGACGTTGAATTCTTCCGTCACGGTCTCACCATTAGGTAATTGGACTTCAGCACTCAAGTGTGCTTCTTTCTTATTTTCTAAATCTCCAAGATTTAACCATTCAACCTTTGCAGGATTTATTGGACGGGAATGTTTAGGAGAGTACTCCGGTAAGTCGAAAGGTCTTGGTGCTACAAGAAGATCTTCTTCTTCCTCGGCATCTATCCACTCTACAACTCCTGTATTTACTAGGTCATTAAATGATAACTCTCCTGCCCTTAATCCATCGAGAGTTCTTTTTGAGAGTACTAAACTACCTTGTTCTAACACGAGCAAGGGTCTAAGGATTCTACCACGATCGGTATTGATGTATACATCCTTGTTCTCTGAGTCGTGACGTATGCTAACTTCTGGCCTTATACGTCCTTGACGGCGGCGGCGCTTAAACTGCGACACTAATTTGTTAGGCCTCTTATGAAGACCAAATATGTCTCCATTAACGTGAATTCTTGACCCGTCAGCCCAGCCAGCAGGGGAATCATCAACGCCTGCTTCTTTCAGTAATTCTTTTACTTCTGATTCAGCAACCTCTTCTGAAACGTCAATCATTTGAGCAGCATTCTTCACAAGGCCACAGTTTTGACCTTCAGGTGTTTCGTTAGGGCATAATCTACCCCAATGAGTTGGATGCAAGTCTCTAGCTTCGAAATGAGGTTGACTTCTTACTAGAGGGCTAGTTACACGCCTCATATGAGAAAGTGCCGCTAAATATGTTGTTCTATCTAATAATTGACTGACGCCAGAACGTCCTCCTACCCAGTTACCTGTAGCTAAAGCGTGCATAATTTTCGAAGTTAATACGTCAGGTCGTAGACAAGCATTGATTTTCAAATCTCTTTTTCTATTGTGATGGCGCTCAAGTTGATACTTCAGGTCACGTGCAAGTTGTTGTAAACTAACTCTGAATAAATCTTCAATTAAATCACCGGCTAAACGTACTCTCTTGTTAGCATAATGATCTTTATCATTTGGATCTCTATTGGTAATAGCCATTTCCAAAACTTGACGGACAATTCGTCCTAAGAATATTGCTTTCTTTTCTCTGACCTCTGGTAGAGATCCGAGGTGAGGGAGTAATTCTTTATCTAGCATATTTTGAATACGTGATTCACGATATTCTTTTTGTTGACCATGAGCAAATTTCTTTTCTAACCATGCTACTGCTTCTTCAGAAGTTTCAACACCATATTCTTCGTTGTCTTTAACATCATTCAGATTTGCAACAGTATACTTCATTGCTTCGACAGGACCGGCAATAGCTGCAAATATCTCTCTATCATTCTGCATACCTAAAGCACGCATTAGTAAAACTACTGGAATTGCAGCTGTACCAGCGCTAGGGATTTTTACCATTAACATCCCATCACGGCGTTTTTCGACATTTAGAGGCTTTCTTACACCATCTTTTTGTGAGAAGATTTTCGCCACTTCGGTCTCATGAGCATATTTCTTATTCTTCTCCACGGTCACTCTGTTTGGTGCAAGATCTTCCATAGAAATTAACACACGCTCAGTACCATTGATAATGAAATACCCACCTGGATCCATCGGATCTTCTCCGAATTTTCTTAGTAATGTTTGATGATATTCTGCATCATCAGGAGAAGTATTGGGAGATAATTTTCTAGGAGAGTCTTGAGAACCAGCTATATTATTAGGATGTAAATTACATCTGGCAGATCTGACCATTATTGGAAGATTTCCTATATGTACGCTTGATTCTTCAATGGAACCATGGGTCTGCCCCGGTTCCGGTGGTATATCATCTCTGTAAATTATGAAGTCCATGTATATAGGTGAAAAATATGTTAGTTTTCGGATTCTACATTCCATAGGCGTAGCAGGATGTTCAGCACCGTTCGCTTCACGGATAGTAGGGTTCCCTAAACGGAGCCCCTTTAATCGAACATAGATTTCTTTCTCTAAAACGTCGAGTTTGATAGCACCGCCAGCGTCCTTCCCACCAGGGATTAATTCCACGGCTTCATCAGTACCTACACGTATATTTCTTACGATTTTTTCCATGCGGCTTATGCGGCTTTCTCCACCTAAGATTGTGTCATTATATGACATAAGCTGGTGATTGACTAAACTTCTTCTTTGAAAATAACTCTCTACAATTTCCTTCATAATAACAACTCCTTAAGTGCTCTCCACAATCAATCTAAATGCAGTAGTCGAACCTGCGGACTTACTGTATCTAATTACTTTAACAATCCTGTTAGTTAACCATCCTGCAGGAAGTTCAGAATTATTTATTTCTTCAACTTCTTTGATAGCCTGAATTGCAGGATCGGTGATTAGTACCTTAGGAAGTAATTCCTTGGCTAATCTAACACTTCCATCCGATTCAGTAACTGCCATATCCCAAGGTGCCAGTTGTGCTTCTTCATCTTTAACAGGGACTAACTCATGATGAGGGACAAGGAAATGATTCAATACATTAAACCTGTCTTCACCTTGAGGGATATCATCATCGAGTATTGATTTACGAGAAATTGTAATTCTCCCACTACGGCTCCTTTTTCTTGAAGCCATTTGTTCACGGATGATTCCCATGATATTTTCGAGTTCATCATCGCCTGTTTTCAAATCAACTTTCTTTGCGACCTGATCAACTGTCATTCTTTTGATAGCATCCATGTTTGCGTCGTCAGCAAGTTTGTGAGCGTGTTCCTCAGAAACGCCCAGTTCCATTAGTCTCTTTTTTGTTGAACTTTTTACTGCCAAATACACACCACCTTCCAGCAAAAACATGGGCTTGCAAGCCAGAAAAGAACATTTGAGGT
Organism: Euryarchaeota archaeon UBA556; assembly: GCA_002494975.1. Lineage (GTDB taxonomy): Archaea > Thermoplasmatota > Poseidoniia > Poseidoniales > Thalassarchaeaceae > MGIIb-O2. The sequence goes on along the minus strand of DADI01000074.1, from coordinate 20,713 downwards.
AGAGATAACCCTCAATCATCAATCGTGTAATTTGACCATGTTCTTGACTATGCCACAGGCCCATAGCATATGCTGGGCTGTCGTCGGACTGAAGGGGTATTTATGAATCTGATGGTAGAGGCATGGCTACCACTGGAGTGGGGGTGCAGGTTAGGGAGTCCCAATCGGCACACCTAAACCGAGGGTGGCAATGATAAAGGTTTGTTAAAAAAAGGAGGTTTTAGGCATCAGAAAAGACTTTTTGAAAGACCAAAAAAACATAATCCCGAATGCGGGTTCTAAAGAAGTTTTATTCAGTATAGACGGAAGTAGCGATTATGAATTATTGGTGCCTAAAACAGTATACCCTCCAAGAGAGGATTCGACTCTCCTAATTAATTGTATAAATAATCTAAAATCACCAAATGGTAAAGCTCTAGAAATAGGATGTGGGACAGGAATTATTAGCATTGCATTAGCTAGAAATGATTGGAGTGTGGAGGCTCTAGATATTAATCCATATGCTGTCATTTCAACAAAAGAAAATATCCGCAGAATAGGATTAGAAAAAGCAATATCTGTTAGAGAAGGAGGAGTTGGAGAAGATAATTTCAGCATACCCAAAGGAGTCAAATTAATTGTTTGGAATTTGCCATACTTAACTCCCCCCTCCGAAAACGAGGAAAGGTTGGAATGGATCGAAGAGGCATCTATGTCCGATTTAGCAGATAAATCATGGGGGCAAAGGTTAGCAGAATTCTTAGAATTAGAAAAAGATAATTTAGACCCTGAATTACTTGTAATCTTATTACAAAGAAAATACCCTGAAAGCCCCAGTAAGACTATTCATTGGACAGATTTTGGATGGTCTCATAGAGTGCTAGATTCTAGATGGTTATTCGATGAAAAATTAGAAGTTTTAGCATATTGGAAACCAGGTTTGGGAGACCAAGTAAAGAAACTAAAACAATGCGAATCAACCATGGATGAAGCAAAAAAATTGCCTCAAAAAGGGTGGCAGCGAGTTATCACTGAAAAACAAACTGGGGGAAGAGGGCGAAGAGGATCATCATGGATCTCAAAACATCAAGATCTTTTGGCCACTTGGAGTATCAGGAAAACAATATTAGAAGCCATCGATCCAGGATTATTGCAAGTACTAATAGGCTCTAAAATCGCTAACATACTGGATCAATATTGCAAGTGGCCTAACGACATCGTTAATTCCAGAGGGGAGAAAATTGGAGGGATTTTGATTGAGATGGATTCGGTAAACGATAATTTAAGAATTGGTTTAGGAATAAATCAATTCGACGACTATGTAGAAGAACTGAAAATCGGAGGTTGGAAACAGAAGTCAATGGGATTAAAATTAGATGAATTATTCCGAATTATTGATACAGAATTATCATCTTTTTTGGAACATCACCCATTGCTGAGATATCAATCCGAAGAATCAAAAAATATAGCAGAGGCATGGAGGAATTTGTCGAAATTATTATCCAGAGGGTATAGTCTCAAAAAGAATCAAAAAGGTCACCGGGTCTTAAAATTAGAAAGTAATGGAGAATTATTAACCACTACTGGACATCAACAATTAAACATACGAGACATAGATTCTTTAGAATGGTCATTTTAAGCCTAATCTCTGCCTAACTAGGTTTATTTTCCCTGATGAAGTTAATGTTTCCAATAGTTGATCTTCATTAATCAATTGAATTGAGACTTCATATGACTCAAGAGGCACTTTAATGATACCTGTATACACTCCCTCAATTTTCTTAAAATCAAAAAGTTTCCACTTAACTGAAGGTAATATTTCAGAAAGAATGATTTCACAATCCGCGCGAGACATTTCTCCCTTAAAAGTCAGGAAACCAATCCATCGATGCTTCCCTCTGGCTGCCTTATTCAACTTCGCCATACCCCTTGGGAGAGGTCATAGTTAAGGAACTAAACGGTAATTATTGTATTCAAAGGCCACTTACTACTGCAACTATTCTTATCCTACCAATCATTTCATCACTCGCTCTAGCTCCCAATAAAACTTGACAATCAGGATCTAATCTAGAAACAAACTCGTCTGTGACTTGGTTGAGATGATATATCGTCATATCTGGACCGCCTTCTACTTGAATCCAACATCCTTTGGCCCCATCTACCGATAAGTCAGACAATGGTGATTGTCTCGCTTTTTTGACTACATCCGATAAAGAGTTGTTAGAACCTGAACCAACTAAAATCGTAGCATCCCCTGGCCTCTCGACTATTGTTCTGAAATCCATTAAATCGAGATTTATCTTACCAACATTTGCAAATGTCATCAATAGTCCCTCCACTAATTCTTCAATCCATCCGGCTCCCTCTTTCCAGTCAAGATCTCTTTGCCTAGCCTGCCACGAGAGCCTTTCAAGACTCAATCTAATACATACATTAGAATTTTCATAAAGAGAGGGGAAATTTTCTTCTGCTAACTGATATCTCATAGGTTGCTCGGCGAATGGGAAGCCCACTATTGAGACAACTAGGCAATCTGATTTCTTAGCTAAATTAGCGAATTCCGAAGATGCTCCCGAACCCACACCGCCACCGAGGCAAGTTAGAATTACTACTAATTCAGCGTTATCAAGTAATGGCTGAATATCACCTAAACCCTCTTTAAGACGGTGCTTTGCCAACTTAGGTAGAGCAGCAGTACCACGTGCTTCACCTGAAGCATCAAGATGTAAACAATGAGCTTCAGGGGATCCAGTGAATGTTTCTTCATCAGCATCAATTAGCAATAAATCAGAAAATTGTGAGCATCGAGAATGTGATCTTTCGGCCCATAGGCATCCGAGACCGCCTACTCCAACTATCAATAATGCGCCTTGTTGCATATGCCCTAGAATGAGGACTAGTGTTTAGATATACTTCAATCATATGACAAATATCTACTATATTTACGTCTTTCATCTCGAGCCCAAGCATTATCTGGTTCAATTTCTAACACTTGTGTATAAAACTCAACTGCTGATTCAAAATCTGAAAGATGTCGCCCATACATGTGAGCTAAAACATTCAATATCGGGACACAATTAGGTGATGTATCGTTCATCTTCAAAAGCATTGATTCAGCCTTGCTTAAATCCATCTTCTCTATAGCATTTTCAGCTTCATCTAAAAGAATTAGTTGGTCGTCTGACAAATTGTAAATATTTTTCCAAGGAGGACTCGCCATGCGTCCAACCCAACGCAACTTTTGGTTTGAGGTTTCGCGAGGATTGGCGCTCAAAAATCTAGAATAAAAGATGAGCCTCTGAAGGGCTCTAACTGGAACGTTAATATCCCTTGTTCAGGTGGCGAGGCATGTCAATTGGTGATAGAATATGAGCAGTATCAATCTCATAACCCGTCGTGCTTTGATTTTGACTATTGTAGCGCTGTTTTTGGCGACTACGACTCAAGCATATCATACTGGAATTGGAGGGGATCCCGAAGGGAAAGGGAATGTCGCATTAGCGGGATGTACATGTCACGCAGAGGAACCAGATAATTCAGTAACAGTAGTATTAGACCATGTGCCATACCATTATCAGTCAGGTAAAACATATGAATTGACTCTACAATTAATAGGTGGAGCAGAAATAGGAGGAGAGCAAACAGGAGGGTTTTCGATGAAAGTATCTGGAGGGACTCTGGCTGCAGGAATTGGTTCAGAGTCAGATGTTCAGAATTGGGAAGAGGAATTAGATAGTTTGACTCATACAAATTCCGGATCAAAAACCGAAGATAGGACATGGAACATAGCATGGACTGCTCCTGAATCAGTAGACAATGGGCCGGTGCAATTTTGGATTGCAGGCAATACAGTTAACGGAGATGCCATACCATCAGAACTAGACCGATGGAATAGATTAACCATAACTCTCGATGAGGGTGAAGACAATGAAAAAACAAGAACAGTATTTTCAGGAAATGGTGAAATTACGCCACCTGCACCTACTGATTCACATGTAGATTTACACCACATGGGAGCGGCACTGAGAGCACACTGGCTAGGATTACTAGGGTTTTTCGCGGTGATAATAGTAATTATTTTCTGTGGATTCTTCTTAAGATATGGATTTTCAGCTAACTACACTGGAAGATCTAATCTTTTAAGATTAAGAATTAAGCATGAGAGAAGAGGCGATCAAATATGAATGATGATCTCGTACTAAAATTGCTGAAACAAGTAAAATCAGGTGAAGTATCCATTATAGATGCTCGCTCTGCATTGGAAGGCATTGAATTAAGTGAAGACAATTATCTTTCAGCAGTTGATCATGGGGTATTCAATGAACCAGATGCAGGAACTATTGTGAGATCTAGTTTGTCCCCAGCAGGTGACTCGATAATGGTCGTATTAGTAGGGCTATGGGGGTTAATTTGGACTTTGTTTTGGGCAGGTTCATTGAGTTACGGCCTTTACAACCACTGGGACCAACAACTTTTATCATTATTTTTGGCTATGACTTTGACAACTTTGATTATAATGGGTATTGTTTACCTTAGATTTGTAATGCCTGACATTGTGATAATAAAACATAGAAGAAATAAATACATAACTCCAAATGATTCAGAAGGTTGGAAGAAATACGAGGTTTGAATATGAGTAGGAATTTTAGATTACGCCCTCTAACAGAGTCAGATGACCACGGTCAAGAAAAGTCAAACCTAATTGACAGAAGAGATTTCCTTAGATATTCCTTTAATACTGCTGCAGGAGTCATTACAATGGCTAGCTTAGGCAGTATAGGATTCGCATCTTTATTGATGGGGCAAGCAAGCTCATCAGGAGGCGACTCAGCAGTTAGATTCTGGGTCCCAACAGGTGCAGAAGATACTGTTTGGTATGGAGACAGCCATCTTCAACCCATGAGTTACGATGCTTTCGTACAGGCATCTGCAAACAGCAATACTGGTATGACCGGAGCACAAGGTGTTTGGTCAGGGATGCCTGTCAATGTCATTTATGTCCCAGATGATGAAAACAAAGGTAGCGGATTGGCATCAAATAAACCAAGATTCCAATATTTAGAAGGTTACAGCGATGGAGGAAAATATGTAGGATCAGGGTTTGAAGTTACTGAAAAACCCGAATATTCATCTCTTTCAATACATGACAATTTAATTATTGTCTTTTCAAGGTGCCCACATTTGTGCTGCATACCAGGTTGGCAACTTGTAACTAACGATTACACTAACGATAGTTGGGAGGCGGGAGGAACTGAATCAGGTGGGAATAAATTATTTTGTATTTGTCACTCTAGTAGATTTGACCCGACTGCCATAGAGAAGAACAGCATGGGGAGAGGGACTCCTTTTGATTACATTGGGATAAAAAAAGTAGGAGGACCAGCACCTAATGGGATGCCATTGGTGCCATTTGTTCTTAATGGAGATATGATAGAGGCTTTACCAGACTTTGTAGACTGGTATGCATACTGTTCTTGAGGTGAAAATATGATACAATTTTGGTTTTTATGGCTTTTTATAGCAATCGTTGTTGTCTTAGTAGCTTTTACGCTGCGTAAAGAGAGAGAAGATTTGCCAAGAAAAGATATTCTGCGAGCAGTCGAAACTAGTGCATCTGGCATGGGACTAGCTGAAAAATCATTTTTATGGGCATTTTCTTGGCTAGATACAAGATTTAGGATACAAGATTATTGGGGCATGAGTAGGAATGCATACCATAGCATGCATAGACAAATGCCTCTAACGCATGCTGAAAAATATAAATTAAGGATTATTTGGTACTGGTATCCACTATATTGCCTAGGAGGGATTTCATTCCTTGCATTCGTAATATTAGTAATTACCGGAACCGTTCTCGGACTTTACTACGTACCAGGTGGTGAAGGAGACCCTACACCAGCTTATTCATCAATGGAATTTATTATGACTCAATTACCATTTGGATATATCATTAGATCGATACATCATTGGACAACACATTTCATGGTTGCAGCAGTATTCTTACATATGTGTAGAGTATACTTCACTGGAGCATACAGAAACCCTCGAGAATTAAATTGGCTTATTGGGGTTGCATTAATGTTTTTCACAATATTCTTTGGATACTCTGGATATCTTTTGCCATGGGACAGCCTAGCATTCGGAGCAGCTACTATTGGAATAAATATGGCAACATCAACGCCACTTATTGGAGGATGGGTAGCTAAGGCAATGTTCGCAGGGACTTCGCTTTCTGGTCAAACTGTAACTAGAATGTACTTTTTACACGTATTTATTCTTCCAGTAATAGTAACAACATTGATTATTGCTCATTTATTCATAGTTTGGGTTCAAGGAATTGCAGAACCGCATTAGAGGAGTTGTAAGATATGGGATTAATTGAGAGGTTTGGTAGGATTGCAGACGTATATGTCAGCGAAAGAGATGGCCTAATCGAAGGTGACCAAGAAAGAAGAAGGCCGCATATGGGTCATCCATTTTGGCCTTCAGAAGTTTTGAGAGACACCATTATTTTAGCATCGATGATTTCTACACTTGCATTTTATTGTTGGTTAATACCTCCACCGTTACACAGTGCGGCTGATCCTTTCGCTCAGGCGGGATTCGTATTTCCTGATTGGTATGTATTATTTTCTTATGGATACTTGAGATGGGGTGAATATCTACCCTCATTTACTATCCCAGCAGGCCCTATAGGAGCATTCTTTGGTGCAGAATACATATTTTGGAATGCTGCTTGGTGGGGAGCTGCAATAACTGGAATCCCAGTTACCCTATTAGCCCTACCACCATTCTTACCAGGTAGAGAAAAAAGAGGAGTTGAAGACCCTTGGTTCGCTACCGCAGGAGCAGTTTATTTAGCTCATGTTTGGTTCATTTCAGTATTTTCTATCAATATATTCTTGGAATTATATGCAAAGGATTTGTCAAATTATTGTTGGGCAGATTCTCATGGATATTTATTCTGTGGGAGACAACAACCATGGACAGCTGAAGTATTCAATGCTATACCATGGGTTTTGACAGGTATATTCATATTTGCAATAATTTATTTTGGTGTCCGAAAATTCGGCCTTAATGCATTGGGAGCTAGGTTAACCCCTGGACTGGGGAGACAAATAGCAGTAGGATCCGCTGTTGCTGCATTCCTCATATGCGCTGTTACTTGGCCTATTTATGAATCCGGATTTTGGGACTATGGAGGATTGGGTGCAATGGATGAAGTAAGTGAGTTAGATAAACTAAGAACTCAACCTTCAGATACGCTCCTACATATTGAGGAAGGAAACTCTTGGGCAGAATGGTCTGATGAATGTTTGCCGTATGAAGATTCTTCTGATTTACTACTTTGGGAAACACTAACTCATGGTGAAGATTTTGCTGATTATTGTATACTTCCTGCAATACATTGGGTAGATTGGGGGATATATCAACCGACTAAAAATTTGATTATAGATTATTCAGGCGCTAATCAACATACTGAACCAGAGATTGGACGTAATGGCGCTCGAGGCGATGTAACATATTCAGGAAATGCAGAATCTAGCGAGATTATTTTTACTGATTCAATAGTATTCAATGTGGAAGATTTTGGCATGAATAATGTCCCTGCAGACATGGGTTGTAATTTCAGAACTAGTGAAAGAGATGCAGGAGTTCACTCTCAAACACTTTCTGTGAAGGATTCAAATAACGAAATTATTTGGTCGACTGAAGAGGGTTCTTGTTCATCAACTACAATGTACTTGCAATCAGGAGAATCTTATACTCTACAATTCACTACCATTAGTAGTGGAGTAAATGAGTCAGTTTCTATGATTACAGATTATTCTGCTGTTGTTTATCAACCACTTCTATTAAATGGAGATGGAACTGCTCTAATGAGATCCCAAACGACACTTGAATCTGGTGAATTAACTCAACTTACAGTAGATAATCCGACATATCATAAGAATCCAAAGAGCCTTGATGCGAAATTGATTTACTCTCTTTTCATACCCTGCTTAGGTGTTGGAGCAATGGTTTTCCTGCTCATGAGGAGTATGGCTAGAGGATATGAATGGGAAATGAACAAATGCTATGGATGTGATTTGTGTGACGATGCATGTCCAGTGAGATTATTCAATGCAGGAGACAAACTTAACATAATCTATAATTCATGGAATAATGAAGATGATGGAGTGCCGCTCTATTCATGCCTTACATGTACTGCTTGTACTAATGCTTGCCCTCAATTAGTAGATTATGACTCTTACATAGACATCAGAAGGAGTCTGATCGTAGGAGGTCCACCTGCTACAGAAATTCCACATACAGTACTACAGGCAGTCCTAGCAGCAGAAGCAGAAGAGGACGCAGACGATGCGTTCATCAGCGTAGATGAATACCCTATTGACTCAAATGTAGGGTATTACCCTGGTTGCGTAGATTATATCGACCAAGAGATGATTTTCAGTCATGTAAATGAAGGGACTATGAACCTTGGAGATACAACCACTGCAGCTTTCACTCTTTTCGAAGATATGGGTTCAGAAGTAACATACTTGGGAAGAGATTTCTTGAAATGCTGTGGGCATGACCAAAAATGGCAGGGTATGGATGAAGTATTTGATAAACTCAAATCTTACAATCAAAAGAAATTAGGTGAATCAGGTATTGATACGTTAGTAACATCTTGTGCGGAATGCTTCAAAACTTTTGCAATGGATTATGAACTAGAAGATATGAAAGTTATGCATACAACTGAGTATCTAATTGAAAATGGCTTTGATATGAATTTACAATCCGAAGAAGATTTGACTGTGACATATCACGACCCTTGCCGATTAGGAAGACAGATGAACATCTATGAAGAACCTAGGGAACTTGTTCAAGCAGTTGAAGGCGTAGAATTAGTAGAAATGGAACATACAAAGGAAGATGGATTATGTTGTGGAGTTTCAAGCATGATGTCATGTAATGAAAATAGTAGAACATTAAGAATTCAGAGATTTGATGAGGTTAAAGCAACAGGCGCGGATATAATGCTTACATCGTGCCCTAAATGTGTCAGTCATTTCGAATGCTTGAAATTTGAAGGTGATCCAAAACATGACTTTGAAATTTTGGATGTAGTTTCTTTCCTCGCAAGACAAGTAAATGCTAAAAATCGATAAATTAGGCTAAAAAGGCCAAATAAGCAGACATTAATGCAAGTATAATATTAATTGCCACGCCGATTAATGTGGCCTTAGCCATCCTAGGATTTTCGTAACCTAATGCAATTAACCATAGGAAAAATCCTATCAAAGCACCACAAGGTAAAGAAATCCAGGCTACTTTCAAAGATAAAAAAATTGACATGAAAAGCCACAAAGATACAGGTAATGATAGACCTAGGAGAACCATAGAATCTTTCCACCAAACTTCATGTCCGCTCGCACCATTCATGTTTTCTCGGCAAAGAAGGTTAGAAATGAATCTGACTACTAGAAACATAGTATTGAGTAGAAGGATTCTCTCGCAAGCATAATGACCGACGCTTCGGATGTTTCAGAACGTCGTAAAAAACAACAAGAAAAAATACGTATTATGTTGAATACAATAAAAGCAGGAGAAATTGCATCAATAAAAGGTGGAGAAGAAACCGTAGCTTGGGTTAAGGAAGAACTTTGCATAGGATGTGATCAATGCACAATTGTTTGTGATGATGATGCTATCGAACTTTATGACAAACCTTTAGCAAGCCCAATAATGAATATTGAAGTCAATAGAAAGGCCAGAATATTAAGAGACCCTTGCACTGGATGCAAACTTTGTGTTTTAGCATGCCCTACGGACGCTATAATAATGATAGACAGGTGATATGATGGAAGAAGAAGACCCACTAAGATTTGGAGCAGAATTTGGACCTAAAAGGACTGGAAATAGTACTGGAGTATCACTCTCAACATTCAAAACCTTAGTTTGGGTTTCAAATCTAGGAGGACTTTTACTTGTTGTTATAGGGTTAGAATTGATGATGGTTCAAGCCAAGTTCTATATGGCATTATTCTGCATAGTTGCAGGCGTTGCAATTGCATTATTTCCATCAAACTATGAGATTGTCGGCATGGAAGGCATTGAAATTGATTCAGGGGAAAAGACCGTTTTAGAAGAACCAAAAGAATAGTAGAAAGAGGAAATATATTATTAAAGGCTATTCCAATCACTAACATCATCAACTAAATCCATTACATTACCTTTTCTAATACCATTTTTATTATCAGTGAAATGCATAGCGTGGAAAATCCTCATCCCTATGGCCATATCTGGTTGATTGGTAAGAATAGGAGTTAAACGCCCATAATCATTAGCCCATTCTAGAGCGTGAGGTGTTAATTCAGATATTAAATCACTAATAATATTTGGAGTGGTTGCTGTCCCCGCGGGTACTTTCGGCCGACTGACTATATGTTTAGGTAATTTAGTTAAATTAGCCGCCTCTCTTAGAGCCATCTTCTCATCTAAACCACTTAATTTCCAGTCTAAAGGTATTTTATGCGATTCATTCCTATGATTTGTTGATAAGAATGGAACCCTTGCCTCTACACCAAAAGCCATGCTATGTCTATCTCCCAATCTAAGTTGAAAATTTGTCAATTGTCCTCTATCTAATTCAAACTGTAGTGCATCTCTGAGATTCGAGAATTTATCCTTGGCAGAAAAATTATTATCAATCCATGGTTGACCTGCTCCAATATGATTTTTATCAATAGATATATCTCCAAATAAAGATAAACGTTCATCAATTAATCTTGCATGTTCTGACAGATTCTTATGCCTCGAATACCCTGCATGTAATTCATCAGCACCTTGCCCACAAATACCAACTTTCACTTGGTTGGACATACTTTCAAATAATGGCTGCCAGAAAAGTACAGAAACATCAAGATCTTCACCGCTCCAAACAAAATTAGGTAAAACATCCCAAAATTTATCTTTATCTATTATTATTTTATGGTGTTTTAATTCATGATTTTGTGCAACTTCTATTGCAGCAATCATATCTGGGTTGTCTTCATCTCCTGCTACGGTCCAACATTCAGGAACAGAGCTTCCCGAAGAATTTGCAATATCTTGCGTTATGGCTGCCAATAAACTTGAATCTAAGCCTCCTGAAAGGACTAATCCTATTGGAACATCAGACATCATTCGATCTTCTACACTAGAATAAAGTGTATCCAGCAACTCTTTCGCTCCGGTTTTTGGATCCCAAAAATTTTCAGGAGAAATATTTTCTTGATTGTATCTAGATACCCCAGTTAATACAGCCCTACCATTAATATCCAATGACCAAGTTTCGATGGTCCCTTGAGCTACTGATGTAACACCTGAAAATAAAGTTGTATAATCAAGAGGGTATTCATATGCCAATCTAACTGCTAGTGAGTTAATATCGGGTTTTGAAATAAAGTCAGGATGAGCATAAAATGATTTTATTTCAGAACCAAAAAGAAGTGTTCCGTCAGGAAGTATTGTTCTGAATAAAGGTTTGACACCCATGGGATCTCTACAAAGAATTAGTTCACGAGATAGAGGATCCCATATTGCAAATCCCCAAACGCCATCTAATTTTGAAATCCATGATTTATGCTTCTCTGCACTATTACCATCAATATCGGCATTTTTAGTGCGGAACAAACCTCCTACTTTCTTACCTACTGGAATCAAAGGTGGTTTTACATTGTTAAATGAAAATTTTCTATGTAGAGCAAGTATAGTCTCGGCATCACCAGAAGTTTGCCAAGGATAATTAGATATTGAATTCTTAATTCTAGTATGATTATAAATTTCTCCATTTTGAACTAAAACACAACCGTGATCAGATTTAATCGGTTGCCACGAACCATTAATATCTACAATCGCTAAACGAGATTGAGATAGGGTGACACCAGCTTTACCCACCTCATCTACATATCCTCCGAATCCATCTGGCCCTCTATGAGATAAGCACGCCGCCATGGAGTTGGAAATAGATAGGTCGGCATTACCTAAAATACCAGCAATACCGCACACAAATATGCCTGCTATACACTGTTATTTAAGCCAACCAGTTCCAAGTGCTGAACTAGAAATAAATTACGTATATCCCTAAGGATGCCAATGAGGCAATAACCCATACCATAACGTAGGTATTTTGTGAAAGTGACGATTCAACGATTTGGTTTTGCTCTTCATCATCCATGTGTATCGTACGTTCGAGAAGTAATAAGACTGTAAACATGACGCCATGAGATTTCAGAAAAACGATTCTAAAATAAGTAATGCAATTAATGGTAGTAATACCATGGTTGCATTATCATCTATCCATTTAACACTTGGCAATTCACCTAATACTGTCAGCGGAGCCAGAATTAATGAGGCTAAGAAAGGAGTACCCAAGAAGTACGAACTACCAAACCAGATCATATATGATACCGCTAAACCGCCTAATATAGCGGCTTTAAGGCCTCTTTTAGATCGTTTTATTTCACCCATGATCGGATCTACAAATGTCAAACCCCATATCAAAGGAGCCGCATAGAGACCTGATTTCATCCCTTCTGAGCTATCAGAACCGGGCGATAATAATAATGCTAAACATACTGCAAAAGCACCCCATGCTAAGGCAGATATTTGTTTTGCTTCATATTCTCTTTGACCAATAATTATTATTCCAAAATATAATCTTATCATTTCAAGGAATACTAAACTCAGACATGCATAGGTTACAAGTTCATTTGGAGTTAGAGAAAAAAAATCAGCGAGATTCTCTCCTTTGATGAAATACAATATAGGAATTATCGCCATAAAAACATGAGTGAACCTTCTGAAAAAATGGCCACCAAGTCCACCTACAGAGTGCTTGGCATGATCGATATCTATTGGTATTTCATTGTCTGTCATAGATTTATCTCCATTAGAATTAATCATTAAAGTCTGCCCAATGCCTCATCGAGATTTATCTTTCCTGACTCTAGGTCTAATAATATATCATTGAAAGAAGGATTGGAAAGTAGCAAATAATCCCATGCTGAAAGTAGTCTTTCTTTCATTCTAAGAGAATTTCTTTCATTATTGATTTTTAATTTCTCTATCTCATTTATTAAATTAGAAATTCCATCATTATTCAATGCCGAGGTTAGAAGAACCAGCTTGTTACTATCTTTATCTGAGTAACTAAATGAGTTTTTGACAAAATTAGACGCATTCAGGGCATTGGGTAAATCCGATTTATTGATCACAATTAAATCCGCTAATTCCATTATCCCTGCCTTTTCTGCTTGAATAATATCTCCTCGATCGGGGCCATCTACTAACATCACCCTGTCTGCAAATGCGACAATACGAATCTCTGACTGTCCACTACCCACTGTTTCAATGATAATTCTTGACCAGCCACATAAACTAAGTAGATTAATCATGGAATCTAAAAATGGAACCAAACCACCAGGGTGGTTCCTAGTAGCTAAACTACGTACAAATACCGATTTGCTAGAATCCGCAGAAGACATCCTCATACGATCAGCAAGTAATGCACCTCCACTTTTAGGAGATGAGGGGTCTACAGCCAATACTGCAACTTTTTCCCCTCTACTTACCCACTCATCTATCATTCTACCAATTAGAGTAGATTTGCCAACCCCTGGTGGCCCGGTAACGCCTAGTACCCAAGATTTTGAAGGCTCAAGAGGTAGGGTATCGCCAGATTCTATAGAAGATAACAGCCTGGCTAATTCTCTCCTATTACCACTTATAGCGAGATTAATACTTTCCTGAATCAATCCCATCTCCACCTAGAATCTTCCCCTACACCTACTTCTAAGTTATTTTTTCTGCGCTCAGAGATAGTTTCTAGAAATTTGATTATTGAAGTAGTAGATGTGCCAGGGCCAAAAATAGCCCTCACACCCAAAGAGTGAAGAAAATCTCTATCTGATTCAGGAATAATGCCCCCTGCAAATACTACAATATCACCCATCTTATTAGATATCAATTCTTGACAGACTTTGGGTATCAGTACATTGTGAGCACCAGATAAGGTAGAAAGTCCCACAGCAACTGCATCTTCATCCATAACTACACGTACTATCTCTGAAGGTTTTCTCCTCAGACCTGTATAAATTACTTCATGTCCTGCATCGCGTAATGCACGGGCAATAACCTTGGCACCACGATCATGACCGTCAAGACCCGGCTTCGCAACGACAATACGCATACCCATACAAACTTGTCCGAGCGGTCAAACGATTTCAAACAACCGATTTACTGAACTTTGGGAGTTCCCCCATGAGTAATGCTAATTGGGTGGCTTTCACCAATCATGTATTATCACATGTCAGGCGTAAAGGAACGTATCGACGATCTCCGTCGAAGAAAAGCCCAATCTGAGGCAGGAGGGGGGCAAAATAGGATTGCCGCCCAACATTCGAAAGGGAAATTGACTGCTAGAGAAAGAATAGAACAATTGCTAGATGAAAATTCATTTATGGAGGTTGATTCTCTAGTAGAACATAGGTGCAGAGATTTTGAAATGGATAAGAATATCATACCAGGTGACGGAGTTGTGTGTGGTCATGGGACTATTAATGGTAGAACTGTTTATTGTTTTGCACAAGATTTCACTGTATATGGAGGTTCGTTAGGAGAAATGCATGGCTTGAAAATATGTAAAATATTAGATATGGCTCTAAAAACAGGAGCGCCAGTCATTGGATTAAATGATAGTGGAGGTGCTAGAATTCAAGAAGGTGTAGCGAGTTTAGGTTCTTATGCAGAGATATTCTTCAGAAATGTCCGAGCAAGTGGAGTAATTCCACAAATCTCAGTAATTATGGGACCATGTGCAGGAGGTGCTGTATATTCTCCAGCAATCACCGACTTCGTAATTATGGTAGATAAAACATCTCATATGTTCATTACAGGACCTGAAGTGATTAAAACAGTAACAAATGAAGAAGTGTCCTTTGAAGACTTAGGTGGAGCATCTACTCATGCCACGAAATCAGGAGTGACGCATTTCACAGCAGAAAATGATGACGAAGCACTAGAAGTCGTGAGAGAATTAATTCAATTATTACCTTCAAATAATCTTGAAAAACCTCCTGTATTACCTACTAATGACCCCCTTTCTAGGATTTGTGAAGAATTAGACGATCTAATACCAGAAATCCCGACACAACCTTACGATATGCTGAATGTAATAGAATCAATAGTAGACGACGGTGCTTTTTTAGAAGTTCAAGCCGACTTTGCACCGAATATCATTGTTGGTTATTCGAGACTAGGGGGTCACACGGTAGGAGTAGTAGCCAATCAGCCTAAAGTATTGGCAGGCTGCCTAGATATTGATGCTTCAGTAAAGGCAGCAAGATTCGTGAGATTCTGTGATGCTTTTAATATACCAATTGTAACTCTAGTTGACGTACCTGGTTTTCTACCTGGAGCGAATCAAGAGTGGGGTGGGATAATACGTCATGGAGCAAAATTACTCTATGCATATGCTGAAGCAACTGTGCCAAAAATCACTGTAATTACGAGAAAAGCATATGGTGGCGCATATGATGTAATGTCATCGAAGCATATTAGAGGAGATTACAATATAGCGTGGCCAAGTGCTCAACTCGCTGTAATGGGAGCAGATGGAGCAGTGCAAATAATCCATAAAAGGAGAATTAATACTGCAGGAAATCCTGAACAAGAAAGAGAGAGGCTCGTGGATGATTATAATGAAACATTTGCCAATCCTTACCAAGCTGCTGCTCTAGGTTATCTAGATGATGTAATTCAGCCAAGAGAAACTAGAAAAGTACTTACAAAGGCTCTTGGAGCACTTTTAGATAAGGAAGAAAGTAGACCGGCAAGAAAACATGGGAACATTCCATTGTGAGGATTATTAATGATAAAAAAGAAGGAAAGGAAGGATTTTCTTAGAAGAGTCGCTATTGCAGCGGTAATTCTGCATTCCTCTGAAGGAGAATTTCTAACTCCATCGACATATAGAGAGAAAGGAAAAGAATGGTCAATAGACCATAGAAGGACATTGATAGGCAGAAGAAATTTGTTTAGATCAAAGTCGAAAAGAAGCACGTCGAGGTGATATTATGTCTGAAAAAAGAAAGGTCACAGTAGATGGAGAAGAATTTGAGGTGATACTTGAAAAAAAGGGGGAGAATTGGGATGTTGAAATTGAAGGTTTTAATTTCTCAATTAAAATAGATCAAGGAAATTCTACAAATTCATCAAAAAAGAGGAAAAGAGGAGGCAGTAAAAGAAAACTGTCAGGAAAAATATCTTCATCAATACCTGGAAAAATAGTCTCATTAAATGTCAAATTAGGAGATATAGTTAAGCAGGGCCAAGTTGTAATGATACTAGAGGCCATGAAAATGCAAAATGAGATTCAAGCACCATTATCAGGAGAAATTATTGAGATAAATTGTCTATCTGGAGAAAGTATTGAAGCTAATATGCCATTGATCGTAATAGAACCGAAGGATATTAGCAAAAATTAGAGAAGTTCAATTAAGGTATAGTCAGGCGGAAGAATATGAATAGTTGCGATTATGAAGAATGTACAGAGATTGGTAGCAATATCAGTCGTTTATCGCCAGAAGGATTTCTAGTTTCAACTGGCAACAAAGCTTATTCATTCAGAGAGGCATATAAAAGATTCCATTATTGCGAGTTACATCATGAATTATTGATGAAAAATGTATGGAATCGAGTGAGAAAAACTGACAACAAAGGAGATGATCACGTGGCTCCTACTGCAATATAATCAAATAAGACCTAAAGCATCTTCAATTCTATTCAATTCAGGACCTGTCGACCCCGAACCTACTAGTGCATTAGTATCTGAAGTAACACAACCAGCACCTACGTAAGGTGAACCAAAACATACAGTGCCCACCATTACTGGTACGTCCATAGTTTTCTCAATTTCACTAACCTCGTAACTTGTAATATCAGGATGTGCTAAAATTCCCTTGTTATTGGCTACAAGTAGTGAACCAACTGTATCTTGACCCGAGACCCTAACTCTAGAGGTTTTGACACCGAGTATCTCTCCAATCAATTCAACCCCTGGGTTAGGGATTGATTTGCTGACTACAGCGCCGAAATCATTGCATTCAAGTAAATTACCTGCTGCATTTACGCCACTCTCTAGAATTACAACCTCTCCATAACTAGATAATATATCGAGATCTTCTTCGGTAGCAATATCCGCTACAGCAATCCCTTTACTGTTACCACATATGAGACTACCAATTAAAGCAGAACCACCAATTAACAATGGATTCATTTCAATGTCGAAAACTTGCGCTATTTCTTCAATTACTGACTTATCAAGAGATGCAGGGTAAAATAAATTATTTCCAACTACACTTAGATAAACGCCGACTTGAGAATGGCCTAGTATATCTCCTGTTGATATTGTCATACTATTGCCTCCACATTTTTATGGCTACGCCCATGATTGTTATAATTTGTGCGGGGAGGAAAGAGAGTGTGGCACAACGACAAACGTTCCCGTGGGCTTTCGCACCACAGTACAAGAAATGACGCAGAAGGGCTTGACTTCCGGGTTCGAGATGGGACCGGGTAGTACCCCTTCGCTATGGCCGTGCACAACTCTCTTTCGAATTTGATGAATTGATATGACTGTTGGACAGAGGCCCACAATAGAGCCCTGTATTAATTTAATTTTAAAAAATTGGTGTGTAGAAATTGATGAATGCTCGGGGGGTTAGTGCAGCTGGGCTGAATACCTCGGGCGAACCCTCGGTACTTACACCCGCTGTCTATCAAACTCATCTTCTATGAGTCCCCTGAGATGCCTCGTCTTTCGGATGACTTCGAGCTTAGATGCTTTCAGCTCTTATCCACTGGAGCGTGGCTACCCAGCATTGCCCTGTCGGACAACTGGTAAACTAGTGGCTCCGAGTCCTCGTTCCTCTCGTACTAAAGGACCCTTCCGATCAGGCATCTGATACGCCTCAACCACAAAGCAACAAACCTGTCTCACGACGGTCTAAACCCATCTCACGATCCCCTTTAATGGGCGAACAACCCCACCCTTCCCAGCTGCTGCACCAGGAGGTTGGGAAGAGACGACATCGAAGTAGCAAGCCACCAGGTCGATATGTGCTCTTGCTGGTGACAACTCAATTATCCCCAAGGTAACTTTTCTGTTATCAATCACCCCCATAAATGAGGTAGATTGGTTCGTTAGGCCCTGCTTTCGCATCGTCGATCGTTATTGGTCCGATCCACGTCAAGCCAGCTTTTCCCCTTACGGTTAACGGTGGAGACTGAACCACCTAAGCTGACCTTTGGGCACGCCTGTTATATTTTCGGGCGCGTGGCGCCCCACCCAAACTACCCACCAAACGGTGTTCTCTAAAAGAGTTAGAATAATTACAAACTAAGGACGGTGTCTCTATGGACGACTCCCATCTGAACTGGCGTCCAGATGATCAACATCTCCCGTCTACTCAGCACATAGTGTGCGATTATTCAACGCCAGGCTGTAGTAAAGCTCTATGGGGTCTTCGCTTGCAGGTTGAGGTTACTGGACTGTGCGCCAGTAATAGTCAATTTCGCCGGACGTATCGTGGAGACAGTGGGACTCTCGTTGTGCCATTCATGCAAGTCGCCAATTAAGCGACAAGGTATTACGCTACCTTAAGAGGGTCATAGTTACCCCCGCTGTTTACCGGTCCTTCATCAGGTTGAAACCCGATTTCAGATACCGGCACTGAGCAGGATTCACCGACTATACACATCCTTTCGAACTAGCAGTCGGCTATGTTTTTATTAAACAGTCGGAGTCCCCTTGTTACTGCGACCAGGTTCTCTCGAACCTGGCACTCCTTCTCCCGAAGTTACAGAGCGATTTTGCCGAGTTCCTTCACGATACTTTGCCCGTCACACCTTAGGCTTCTCACCTTGGGTACCTGTGTCAGATCTTGGTACGATCACCTCTTACGGCTTTTCATGGGACCTAGGC
>DADI01000074.1:521-1641 GCA_002494975.1 Euryarchaeota archaeon UBA556 | reverse complement strand
GATGCGCATAAACTAGCCCAAGCCGTCACCATTAATGTAAGAGGGGCTTACGAATATTAACGCAATTCCCTTTCGATCATTTCGGTTAGGAATGACCTTAGGATCGGCTAACCCTCGGCTGATAACCATTGCCGAGGAACCCTTACCCCTTCGGTGGTGCGGATTCTCACCGCACTATGCTGCTACTCTTCCCTAGATTCTCATACATACACGGTCCACCCGATCTCAAAACCGAGCTTCTACCCGAGCATGTCGCCGCGCTACCTCATCTTCTTTCGAAGGATCAGTGTATCGGTATACAGTTTTAGTCCCGTCCATTTTTCGGGCCCGCAAGCTTGACTAGTGATCTGTTACGAACTCTTTCAAGGATGGCTGCCTCTAAGCCCACCTTCTAGTTGTCTTCGACCACGGACTCCGTTTGTAATTAACACTTAACTGTAATTTTGGGACCTTAACACTGAGCTGGTTTCTTCACCTTTCGTCACGGTAGCTTACCCACCGTGGCTCACTCCTCGCTTCTACGACGATTACAACTTCGGAGTTTGACAGCGTACCGAGGGATCGCTCCCCCTAAATACCCAATCAGTGCTCTACATCGTAATCTATCTCTGCGAAGATCTACCTGCGAGTAGTCTCGCGCGGAACCTGCTATTGCCCATCTCGATTGGACTTTCACCCCTATACCCAGCTCATCCGAGCGATTTGCACATCAGCAACGGTTGGATCCTCCACCCAACTTTCATCGGGCTTCAATCTGGCCAGGCATAGATCGATAGGCTTCAGGTCTCCCACTAATGACTCCGGGCGAGCACACCCAGTCCCTCACCGCCTAAGCGGCTGCGGACCTTTCGGTTTCCCTTCGGCTTCAGAGTTCAACTCCTTAACCTCGCCATTAATCAGAACTCCCAGGGGCATTATTCGAAACGCACGAATAGACGCTGCTCATATCTTCGCTTTCACGCCTATTCAGCTTGTTCCCGACTGGTTTCAGGTTCTTTTCACATCCCGCTAAGGATACTTTTCAGCTTTCGCTCACGCTACTTGTCAACTATCGGTCTCGAGTAGTATTTAGGATTGGAAGTTTATGCCTCCCATATTCACGCGCGATATCCAACGCACG
>DADI01000074.1:0-441 GCA_002494975.1 Euryarchaeota archaeon UBA556 | reverse complement strand
TCCATACCCCACATCTCTTCATGATTTCTCATGAAGATTCGGTTTGTCCTATACCGTTTTCATTCGCCACTACTAGCGGTATCTCGTTTGATTTCTTTTCCTCTCCCTACTGAGATGCTTCAGTTCAGGAGGTTCCCTTTCCATTTAGGAATGGCACAGAGTGCCAGGAGGTCCCATTCAGCAATTTGCGGATCCAAGAGATTCATGCCTCTCCCCGCAACTTATCGCAGCTTGTCACGACCTTCTTCGGCTCTCGAGCCGAGCCATCCCCCAGTCGGGTTGTAGCATTTTATTAATTTCTACATTCCCACTTTCTATTTATTATCTTAACACAGGGACTCATTGTGAGTCCTCTGGTGTCCAGGCATATCAATTCTGGTATCTCAGACCACTCCGTCTCCCCGCAGGGCGAAGCAGTCTCAACCACTAACCTTGATACAT
>DADI01000090.1 GCA_002494975.1 Euryarchaeota archaeon UBA556 | reverse complement strand
AAGAACGTGCTCACCTGCTTCCATATGGAATACCTGAATGGTTGTATCAGCCGGACATGCCTCTGGATTCTCGATTATTTTCTCAGCTTCTGCATGTTCATGTCCTTCGTGGCCGTCATGGTCATCGTGGTCATCATCACCGAGTTCTTCAACCTCGTGAATGAAATGCTCTAATTCATTAATGTCAAGAAGAGTGTCTTCATTTGTGTTAGATTCATTAAAGATCCCCATTAACAACTCTTCCTCACCATCATGGTCATCATCATGGTCGTCATCATGGTCGTCATCATGGTCATCATCATTGGAGTTCCAACCATCCCAGAGTTCATCCCAAGAAAGATAACTGTCATTATTTGAATCAAATAACTCAAGTAAGAGTTCGGGAGTCATTTCATCATCATGGTCATCATGTTCATCCTCGGATATCATACCAAGTGTAGTGCTTTCAAATGGGCCATCAATCATCAACTCGCAAAGATTTGATACCAACATCGATTCATAATCGAGAGCACTCTCTCCAGTTGGCATAGCATGAGTCATGTAAGAAGGAGGAGCATCATCACCTAGTGAAGAAAGAGTTGACTCAACCCATGGCTCCAGATTTAAACCATGATAAAAGAATATATCAGCCTGTTGTAGACGGATTAAATCAGATGCAGATGGCTCATAGTCATGAACAGGGATGTTATCTTGGCTCATGTATTCGATAGTTATACTATCGCCCGCCACCGCAGACACTAATTGGCCTACGTGGTATGTAGATACCATTACAGTACCATAATTTTCATCATCTAATTCAACATCTGAAGTTACTATTTCGTCATCGGCAAGACATCCTGCAAGACTTGAAAGTATCAAAATTAGGCTTACGGACAGTGCTCTCATTGCTTTGTGCATGGGGTTGCGCTGACTATTAATTATATAATGAATGTTAATAAATACTCATTTAGAAATTATTATTAACAACTAGTCGCACGGATATTTATGAGCCAAATTATAACCTTTAGTGCTGACAAAAATTTCGCTAATGATCTTGATGGAATTATTAAAAAATCAGGTTATCAAAATAGAAGTAGATTTATTCGTGACGCCTCACTTTATTTTTCTGAGATACAACAAAGAGGTGAATTAAAAAATATGAAAGACGATGAAATCGTTGAAGGGCATTTGGTTATCTACTATCAACATCAACACGGTGTTGAAAACAAACTGATGGACATTAGACATTCTCATGCATTAGAAATAAGTTCATACAACCATAGTTGCCTAAAACATAGTCACACATGCGTAGATATTATTCAAGGAATGGGGGCTGCATTGGAATTCCGCAAGATAGTTGAGCAATTACAAAATACTGCTAATGTAAATAAAATCACATTTGTTTCAGCACCGATGAGAGATGAAGGTTGTTGCTAAAATTAATTTTCAATCATACATGCTAAAATATTTTTAATTTCGACTCTACCGAAATTATGACTATCTTCTGAAGCTGTAGGATCGGGGTTATCCCCCACTAAGAAGGCTGTTTTATCATCAATTGATGAAATTCTTTTGATTACTAAAAATTTCGCTCTCAATGGATGATTACAAAGAACTATTTGATTAATCTGTAGTGCTGCACCACTAATTCTCTCAAAACGCACCACACTTCCATCTTCTAGAGTGGGCCACATTGAGTCGCCTTTGACTCTGATATCTAAGAAGCGCGAATCCATGGTACTTCACGGCCTTTTGCCGTCCAGAACATATTGTGAATAGATTCTACAGCATCCATTAATTCTTGCGCGTGTTGAACTGAAACTTCTACTTTACATGCAGAACATAATTTTGCTGCTTGCCAGAAAGTATCATGAAGTTCAGGTATAGAATCAAGATGTTGTGGCTTGAAGAAATCAGTCCATAGAACTAATAATTCATCTTTACATTTCTGTGCTTCTTCTTCTTTGATTGCTGCATAGCGCGACATAGTGTTCAGATATCTCACAAATTGCTCAGATTGAGTATCTGGAACCTCTAATGCCATCATTTTCTTAGTCATTGATTGTACTGCTTCAGCGGCTACTCGAGCGCTAGCAGGATCATATACCCCACATGGACCATCACAATGTGCACTTGCTTCTATTGTTAATATCTCATCATTATTTATTCCTTTATCAGTCATAATACCTTACCTCTGTGTAAGCGCATCGGGTACCGGATTATGAATACTAAGGTTGATGATTTACATTAGTAATATTGATTGAGTAAGTTATACTAGAAGAGTTATGGCGAGAGTCGCTGTTACAGATGGAATGGACAAAAAAGCAGTTGAAATGATAGTTTCTTCCGGACACGAGGTAGTGATTCAACATTATTCCAAGGAAGAATTACTAGGCGGAGTATTATTAGATTTTGATGCAGTAGTAATTAGAAGTGCAACAAAAATGACCGAAGAAGTGATCTTAGCGTCAAGAAATGGAAATAAGGGGCTTTCATTTATCGGTAGAGCCGGAGTTGGAGTAGATAATATCGATATTCAAATTGCAACTGAAAATAATATCACAGTATGTAATACCCCTAGAGCATCGACAAGAAGTGTAGTTGAAATGACAATAGCACACCTTCTCGCTTCCTGTAGGAATATAGCAATAGCAGATCGGAAATTAAGAAATGGTGTTTGGGCTAAAAAAGAACTAGTTGGATCAGAACTTTCTGGGAAATCCTTGGGATTAATAGGATATGGGAGAATTGCTCAGGGTGTTGGGGCTGCAGCCAGAGCATTAGGTATGGAATTACATGCATATGACCCATATGTAACAGATGAAGTAGCGAGGAAACAAGGTTGTGTGTTGTATAAAGACGTAGATAGTGTATTCAAGATGTGTACACACATATCCATACATTGTAACTTAACAGAAGAAACCTATCATTTGGCCAATACTTCAAGGATTAATTTAATGCCAGGTAGAGGAAGTGATGGAATTGAATGTGGAAATCACCTAATTAATTGCGCTAGAGGAGGAATCATAGATGAAAACGCTGCATTAGAAGGACTAGAAAGTGGACAACTTTCTAGTGTAGCTTTGGATGTATTTGAAATCGAACCTGCAATTAATAATCCATTGTTCAAGCATGAAAATTTTCATGGGACACCGCATATTGGTGCTGCTACTAAAGAAGCACAAGAAAGAATTGGAATTGAAATGGCGGGACTTATCATCGAACATTTAGAGGGGGAAAAACCTTCGACGGCTCTGAATTAAGTTATCCTATGCATTCTATTGAGAGAAGTAGTTAATACTTCTAATTCTTCAGGGATTATAATATCAGATATTTCTGTGTTAAGGGATATTCCTGAATCTTTCTTTGTTTTCCATACTTCGGAATTAAATTCAATAAGTGAATCAGTTAATTTGAGAAGATCTTTGTCACTAGAGATAATTGCTGGGAATTCTCTGACATCTACAGAACTATTGCCATACAATGTCGTAGAAAGATAGTGAGTGAAAAATGGACATATTGGACTTAAAGTGGTTAGAATGTCTCTAACAATTCGGTGTAGTGTCCATGATGCGATTTCATCACCATCATACAAGCGTGACTTCACCATCTCCAACCAATGACTTGGAAAAACTCCAGTACTGAAATTCTTAATTGATTGAGCGGCATTATAGATATCTACATTTTCCCAAGATTCTTCGACTTTAGACATAGTTTGCCCAAACTCTGAGAGAATCCATTTATCTTCTGGTTCTAAATCAGAAGGAACTGTATCTAAATCTAATGGCACATCAAACTGACTTGCAAACCTAGCAACATTGAATATTTTTGTTAAGATACCAAAATATTTTGCTTCAATTTCTTCGGGGTTGATATGGAAGTCATCTCCTACCTGAGCATCACAGGCTTTCCAAAGACGGAAACATTCACTTCCAATTTTATTGGCTTTGAGATTTACTTGCTTGCCGTCTGAACCTTTGATCTTCCATGACCCAGTCCTTCCACCTGCACCACATTCTAATACTGAATTAGCATCAATACCGTTACCAAGAGACTTAGACATTTTACGCCCCCATGGATCCATTCCTAGCCCATCTATCCATATATTAGCAAAACCAGGTTTATCCAATAAAAGAGTGCTTTTTAGCAATGTGTAGTATAGCCATGTTCTGACAATTTCCTTACCTTGAGGGCGTAAAGCAGTTGGGAAAGCTCTATTGAATAATTCTTCATCCTTACCGTATCCCGATACAAATAAGTTAGAATTAGAAGAATCCATCCAAGTATCAAACACTTTCTCTTCACCAGTTAGTGTCCCTAACTCGTCCGAGAGTTGATCATAACTTCCTAACTTTGCCCGGGTTACACGATCTAATACTTCTGACCCAGAAGGTGGAGAATCTCTCCAAGGTTGCACATACCCTCCCGAAGGTGGTACGACGACCTTATTTCCATCTTCACTATACCAAATTGGAACTTCTGTATGGTACCAACGCCTTCTGGAAATCGGCCAATCAATGGATATATTTTGCATCCAATCATCAAGGAATTGCTTGTTTCTAGGGGGTATGAAGTTAATTTCAGAAATTAGTTCGTTCATACGTTCTAACGTATGTGTTTGTCGAACATACCACTCTTTAAGCAATATTATTTCCACAGGATTATTCCCTCTTTCACTAACAGGTATTTCTTGTTCATGATCAATTATAGAAGATAAGACACCGCTATCATCAAGAATTTCAATTGCTCTTTTCCTAGCATCTAACACTGTAAGCCCAGAAAGAGGACCAGATATATCAGTCATCTCACCTTTGAGATTAATTGCAACAAATGGCTCAAGACCAAACTCTCTGAAGACTGAAACATCATTCTGGTCGCCAAATGAACATACCATCAAAACTCCTGAACCAAAATCCATTTTCACAGAATGATGGGATGAAACAAGAACTTTCTTAGTACGTCCATTTACAGGAAGAGGTAAAATTAATTCTTTACCAACTAAATGTGCATATCGGCTATCCTCGGGATGTACCAATACTATACCACATGCACAAATTAATTCTGGACGGGTTGTCGTGATTACTACTTCCTCTCCCTCTTCAGTTTTCCAAAGAATATCACAAAGTTTAGTTCGGCGAGATATTCTTTGCACTTCGGCATCGGCAATTGTAGTACCTTCGACGGGGTCGTAAATGTTAGGGCGTAAATCTTCAATAATATTCCCCTGCTTAAATAAATCTACAAATATTGATTGGGTAACGCCCCTGTATTCAGGAGAATCGGTAAGATATTCAGACTCGAAAGAACATGACAAACCTACTCGGCAAGCGGTCTCTCTCATTGCTTGAGTATATTCTTCAATAGTTTCTTTACATAAATCAATGAATTCTCCCCTTTCAAAGGTTCTCATTTTCTTCCCTGTTTTTTTCTCTACAGTGAATTCAATGTTTATTCCATTACGATCTACTCCCCATGGAAAATATACCTCTTTCCCTAATAATCTCTGACTGCGGGCAATCACATCTATCATACTGTATTGTGCTACAGCACCAATATGCCACGTCCCACTAGGATATGGAGGTGGAGTATCTATCACAAAAATTTCTTTTTCTGAATTTGGATTGAATGAATAGCGTGAACTATAAGATTCGCCATAGTGCTCCTCTTGTATGCGTTTTTCAAGGTCTATTGACCATCTTTTATCCGTTATTTTCGGCTTACCCATGACAATCACACCTGAGCGGTATGTACTAACCCCGCAGTAACTTATTCTTGACTATTGCCGAGTTAGCAATATGAACGAAATACGGTTTAGAATGAGATGGAGAGCGTTGGGTTGAAGTCCCTTCCTCGACCACGAATACATGAGAGGGTAGTGTTATGGTTCCAGGAGGTGATGAAAAATCTGGAAAAAAAACGTCTAGAAGTCTTGCGAATACATCTTCTTCAATAAAACAATCAATGAAAAATATTGACTTAAATTCTGTAAAAGATACAGTGATAATGACACCAAATAAGATTAGAAGATCTATGTCGGGAATGACTGGCACTCAAGCTTTAGTTAAAGCACCTGTTTTAACAGTTGTTTTATGTTTAGTTGTTACTGGTTTCTTTACTTTGCATTCAGGAGCTATAGATTGTAGAGAGCAATTTCAAAATTCAATCTGTAATGAAGAATCATCAATGAATGTAAATGGTGATTTAGAAGTTTACTTGCCTGATGGTTCGCAAGTAGCAGTTTTAATAGAAGAAGTAGAAGAAGATTGGACAACAAATGTCATGATAATCTATGTAGAGTCAGATAAATACAATATTTCCCTTCTCCCAATTCTAGACCAGATAGATGCTATGGAAAATGCGATGAATTACGATCGAAATGATGGTGGTGAAAATGATGAAATAATATATGTTTTATCTCTTTCTGCTGTAATCAAAGAAGTTAATTCTAGTGCTGGCAGAGTAGCCAAAGCATTTACCTCAGGATTAGGAACAGCACTTGGCCAAGATGAACTCGCTGAACAGTTTAATGAAATAATTGATGAGCAGCAAGATATTTTAGGAAACTACGCTATACCTGATGAACAAAACAGAGTGGATCAGATATTAGGAGAAATGCCTCAAAATGCTTTAGATAAACTAGTCAGAGATGTTGGTGGAGAAGGTGCGGAACAGAATCTCAATGATTCTGGAGTACCTCAATGGAATCGGGCAGTTATAATCATGGGAATCTCAAGTGACGCGGATGTCCCCGGAATCATTGAATTGACTCAAAGTAATATTGATAATCTAAAAAGTGTCATAAATGAATCATCAGACAAACCATATCCAGAGAACACATATTGGTCAGAGTTAGGCCTCAACATGACATTAACCGGACCCGCTCCTATCACTAACGCAGTTACTGAAGAATCTTTCAATCTCTTTTGGAACGTATTTCCAATTGGTGTCGTCTTAGTAGCCATAACTTTATTCTTATTCCATTGCGACTTATTACAAACAGGAAGGTTTCGACTTGTTCAAGGAGTTAAGGTCTTAATAATCGCAGGTCTGCCAACTTTATGTTCAGTTTTCTTGACAATGGGTATCATAGGATTTACCAACTATGAAGTTACAATGACTGTAATTATTGTCGGACCGATTGTTCTTGCACTAGGTGTATCATATGGGCTTCACATAACAAATCGTTACGCAGAAGCTAAAGGCACACCAGAAGAAAAAATAGAAGAGGCATTAAACTCAACCGGAAGAGCAGTGTTTTTGTCTGCTATGACAACTATAATTGGTTTTATTTCCTTAGCATTAACTCCAATGGCACCAATACAAACAGTAGGTATATCTCTTGCATTTGGTATTGTTGTAGTATATGTGATGACGATGCTGATGGTACCTAATTTAACATTAATATTAGATTTAAAGAAACCTTCTCATCCACCACCCGATGTATTTGTAAAAATTGTTTCTATACCTATTAAATGGACTAAAGTAACTTTAGCATTATTTATGATAGCAATGATTATCTCTGCAGGATATTCTAGAGAACAAGTCGAATCAAATCTTGACTTGTTAGAAATGGCCCCGAAGGATGTAGAGGCGGTGCAAGCGATGAAACTATACAGTGATGAATTCGAATCAGGACAGCCCGGTTTTCTAAAAATATCAGAAGACATCTTAGCGAGTCCTGATTTTTTATCTCCGACCGTTCAAGACCCTTATAGTGGGTTGGAAAAAATAGAAAAACTCGAGCGGCAATGTGCAGAAGTTGAGAAAGTTACTGCAGTATCCATAGTTTTCTTGATGAAAGCGATAGCCGTATCGGTAAATGTTTCGGGAGCTCCTATTGCCGATATAATTGACGAAACCCCTGGTGTACCTCAATCAATCAAAGATCTAGGACATTTAGTATTCGATAACGGACAATCAGGAAATGCATCCTTTTGGAGAACTCTTGACACTTTAGATGCACAGGAACTAGGGGGACAGCAAGCTCAAAACTTCTTACTCTACGTGTTCTATGAGAGTCTAACTGTTGAAATGAGAGAATTATTTATCTCGGGAGAATTTGAGAGTAGCCTAATATATATCGATATGCCATTCATGGATGTTGTAGGTACAGAAGAGGCTACTTATTTAGTTAACAAACACGCTGCTAATTCAGGACTTGGAGGCACCAACGGAGAACCTGAACTTATCGGAGTTGCATCTGTCACCATTGAAGTTAACGATTTAATTGTAGGATCGCAATGGAGGTCATTATTTTATGCTCTGCTTTTCACAGTAATCGTCTTAGCTCTTGTATTTAGAGATATTTTCTATGCATTATTGACCACACTACCTGTAGGTTTTACAGTGGCAATGCAATGGCTAATAATGGATTCTTGGGGTGTATCTATGTCCCTAGTTACTGTAATGATAGGATCAATACTGGTAGGAGTGGGGGTGGATTTCTCAATACATATAGCTAACAGAGTCAGGGAATTAGGCGGGTCACTAGAAGCAATAAAATCTGCATGTGCCAGCACAGGCATGAGTTTGTTCGAAGCTACGACGGTTACTTCAGCAGGTATGTTATGCGCATTGGGTATACCAATCCCTGCAATTGGACCATTCATTAAGGTGATAATTGTATTGTTAATTATAGCGGCTATTTCTGCACTAATATTATTGCCTGCAATTTACTCATTAATGGTTAAAGCGAATGTTAATTTGACTGGAGGGGTATCTAGAATGGTTCAAACTGCTGGCCTCAAAAGAGCAATTCAGAGAGATGAGGCGGATGCAATCGATGCAACATTAATCATGGGCTCTGCAGAAGATGCTTGGTGACGAAAACTTTCATTCACTCGTTGGTCTCCGTAGGAACATGAATTACTGGTTGATGAAGAGTGAACCACATGTTTACCCGTGGGAAATGCTAGTTGAAGATGGTGAAACACACTGGGACGGAGTGAGAAATTATCAAGCTAGAAATATGATGAGAGATGATATGAAATTAGGTGATTTAGTACTATTCTATCATTCGAATTTTAAACCACCTCATGTCGCAGGTGTAGCAGAAATATGCAAGGAAGGTTATCCAGACCATACCGCTCAAGATCCTTCATCTAATTATTATGATGAGAAGGCTACTCCTGAGAATCCAAGATGGATGATGGTAAATATCAAGCCAATTGAAGGAATGAACAGAATAATACCTCTACAAGAAATGAGAGATAACCCTGCATTAGACGGCATGAAACTATTAATGAAAGGAAGTAGGTTATCAGTACAACCAGTTACCGAAAAACACTTTGAAATTGTGTGCCAAATGGGCGATCTCAAGGGTATACCACGGAATAAAAATTAGTGGGCACGTCTTCGGTGGACGCTCGTCATCATCGATAATATATCATTGAACTTCTCAACTCCGCTATTCCAAGGCATCCAGCATCCCCAGTCGGGCTGCTCGCTTCCGCGCCTGACCTGGTTCCCGGGTATAAGGCACTTCGAATTTCCCTCCGGAAGTTCGTTATGCCAACCTGCATCTCTTGGAGGCGAAGTATCGACGTTGCCCAATGGGTCATCGATGGCTCGTTTACGCCGCCCTCAGACTTCGGGTCACCATTATTGACGATTTGTGAAAAATAGAGCACGTCAACACTCCCCCTAGCCCATATAGCCGTGTTTAACGACCCATTTTAATGAACCCCTTAAGAGAGTTAGAAGATTTTTTTCATTCCGCATCATATTTTGAAGGGCAACCGGTCTGTATCGAGTTGGCAGAAATTATCCATTTATCATCAACTTTGAGAAGATCGCCCTTAACTGCAATAACATAGCCTTCAGCGAAACCATCGGGTAATGCGACATAAGAAATATCTACGAATATCTGTGCTTCAGTACCTGAAAGGATGAAAACTTTGTTTACATCATCTACAGAACCCTCCATTACAATACCTCTAAGATGAACTTCTTCGTCTTCGAAATCACTCGGAGATTCCATAATTTCATCTACAGTATATTGTACTTCAGGATCTACACTGATTAGCATTAATGAAATTAGAGCAAGTAAAGCAACGCCAACAATCAACAATCTCGTTGATCTAGTTGCAGACATGAATCTCCCAAGTGAATGATACTCAAGAGGTTTATGATATTCATTTATGGTAATAACCAACTACTTCATCAATATTTGAAAAGTTATTTTCGTTAATTTTTCTCTTGAGACCTTTTATTATGTGAGATACCACAGAAGGGCCTTGGAAAACTAATGCAGAATATAACTGTATCAATGATGCCCCCGAATTTATCATATCCCATGCTGAATCTACTGAATCAATGCCGCCTACACCTACTAATGGGACTTTAGAATCGGTATAATCATACAACAAATTAACTACTTCTAAAGAACGCGCTTGGAGAGGTCTTCCAGATAGCCCTCCAGTTTGTGCGAAAACAGAACGAGATTGAGAATTCTTCGGTACATATCGAGACACAGTAGTGTTTGTTGCTACAAAACCATTTATCTTTGATTTCATGGCAGTTTCAACAGAATTTAATAATATTTCATCTTCCATATCTGGAGAAAATTTGAGTAAAATAGGTTTGAAATCCTGTTTCCTATCACGAATATTATTACATGCCTCAAGAACCTTGGAAAGGTGCTCCTCACCTTGCAATTCCCTAAGCCCAGGGGTATTTGGTGAAGAGACATTTAGTACAAACAAATCTGAAAAGTCCCACAGTATATCTAAAGTAGACGCATAATCATTTGGAGCATCGTCGTTAGAGACTTTCTTTGACCTACCAATATTAGCTGCAATGGGATTATTTGGCCACTGGCCCTTGGATCTTCTTTCAAGTAGACTATCTCGTACAGCTAGAGAACCGGGGTTGTTAAATCCCATTCTATTAACTAGAGCATTTTCTTTATTCGCCCTGAACATTCGCGGTTTAGGATTTCCATCTTGAGGGAATCTAGTAACTCCACCATATTCAATCCAAGAAAAACCTAAAGATGGCCATGCAGATAATGCCTGCGCTTTTTTATCAAACCCTGCTGCAAGTCCCAAAGGATGCTGGAAATCCATTCCAAATACTTGTGTTGGTAATTCAGGAGCATGATAGAGGCTATCAAGAACTTTACGACCTACAGATGTTTGACCAAAGTTTGTCAATACAGAAATCCCTAAACTATGTGCTTTTTCAGAATCGATAAGGCCTAACATAGGCTTCCCAAATACACGATATGGCAGCCCCATGGGGAAGTCGGTTCAACCGACAGTCTTCAAGCGTTGCCCACGTCCGAAGATTGATGAGGAGTTCTTCAGAGGATGCAGCAATCTCCGAATTAGCAAGAAGAATCCTTAGATCTAGTGGTGTCGAAATATCTCATAATGGATTTTTATCAAAAAATATAGAGATACTATCTAATGAATTATCAGATAATGCACCGAAAATAATTTTTGGGATTAAATCCATTATTATAGACTCAGAGGATATTTCTTTTCAAATGTTAGATTCAAAAGATGGAATAATATCTACATCTCCTCCTGAATCGTTAGAAATTATTTGGGTAAAGAAAAGAGAATCAACATGGAATAATCTCACCCAGAAGATTATCGAATTGGGCAGAGCAGGATACCCAGGTTGTATAGGCTGTGCAGGCCCAGCAGCTGATGAACCATGGAATGAAACTGAGTCACGGAATCAAATTCACTAACTTGGCTTCGCGCGCTCACGTGCGCGTGCGCGCCTTGTATCAAACAGAGTTGACTCAAGTTTATACAGGTAGTATTGTGCCATCAAGATAATGGTCGATGTTATGTTATTGACTAAGTAATGGAGTGAGTATTGTGAAACTAATGATTCTCGAGTCAGGAGCTAAGGCTAAGACTGTGAAGAAATACTTGGGTAAAGGATGGATAGTACAAGCTTGTGGAGGGCACGTCCAAGATTTGCCATCAAAAGGGAGTAAAGGATCTTCAAAGTCAATGTGGGATTCCGAAAGAAATGTTCTACCTGAACCTCCATGGGGCTGGACTTCCGGTGCCAAAAAGAAAATTACTGACATGGTTAAGAAGGCAAAATCATCTAATGTCGAGGAAGTTTACATTGCAACCGACCCAGATAGAGAAGGTGAATTTATTGCTTGGAGACTAAGCATAATATTTGCAAAATTCCCCTCTCAGAAAAGAGTAACTTTCAATGAGATAACAGAAACTTCAGTTCAAAAAGCAATTCAGGAAGCAAGAGAGATAGATACTGCATTAGTAGATTCTGCAAAAGTTAGAAGATTTATGGATAGATTGGTTGGATTTGAGTGCTCGAGATTTTCTAGATCTTGGAGACTAGCATCCATGGGTAGAGTTCAAACACCTACTCTAGGATTCATCATAGAAAGAGAATTACTCAGAGAGAAACACGTCCCAATTGTTTACAATAGTGTTAATTTTATCTCAAATGATACTAATTTCAAGATAAGATTTCATGAAAAAGATGACCCTGAGGCATGGTTAGATGATTCAGGTAAACACTTTCCAGATAGGACATTTAATCAAGATTTAGCTGCAGAAGCAATTACTAAATTAAATAAAAATATGAGTATTGAAATACAGTCAATTAAAGAAGGGAAAAATAAGAGAAGCCCGAAGCCGCCATTTACAACAGATACAATGCTTCAATCAGCAAGTTCAAATCTTGGGTGGTCGGTTGCAAGAACTAGCGCAGTAGCAGGTGAATTATACAATTCAGGGCATGTTACTTACATACGTACAGATTCTACAAGAACGAATGAAGATGCTAGAAAAACAATTAAAGAATATATTAAACAAACATATGGGGAAAATCATTTGGGACCAGGAGTTTTAGGTTCTGATGCTAAAAAAGGAAGCTCAAACGTACAAGATGCTCATGAAGCCATTAGACCTACTAGACCAGAGATTCATAATATCGATGGCCTCAAAGATGAGCAGCAGTTACTTTATCGACTAATTTGGGCGAGATTTGCAGGGAGCCAAATGTCAAGTTCAATACGTGAAACGAGGGCTATAGTAGCAAAAACTGAAGATTTCGACAAAAATATAACGGGTACTGCATCATGGAGAACGCATGCAGGATGGGAAGCAGTATACGAGCCGTATCATAAATCAATAAAGTTAGAGCCTCCACAATCTGAACTAGCTGAGGGAGTTCTTTGGGAAATAGAATGTAATGAAGAGAATCCGCAGTTGGTTAGTGACCAAACTAAACCTCCGAGAAGATTCTCTGAAAGTTCAATAGTTCAAGAAATGAAAAAGGCTGGTATAGGAAGACCTTCAACATATGTCTCAACTATCCAGACACTGAGTAGAAGGAAATATGTTGAAAATAATAGCGGAGCACTTATTCCAACAGATGCAGGCAGGACACTATGGCTAGAAGTAGTCCCATTCTATAATGAACAGAACGAAAGAGGTCTTTTCGCCACACAATTCACCGCTAAAATGGAATCTGATCTCGACACTATAGAGAACAGTAGTCAATCTGCACCTGAGGTTTGGCATAATTTCGTAGATGTATTCAAAGAAATGAATGATGCGGCGAAAACAAAGAAAAGAAGTATACCATCAAAAAAACAAATTGAATTACTCAAAAACTTAACTAAAAATATGACTGAGAGTGAAAGAAATAAAGTACTCGATGGTAAAAAACCTGAAGAATTCACAGGAGAAGAAATGAGAAATACTCTCGATAAAGTCATAGCTGATGGAGGAGACTTTCCAGCCAGTGAAAAACAAATTGCTTTAGTGATTAAATTAGCTGACCAATTAGGACATAGCCTCAAAGATATCTGTAAGATAGTAAATATTGATGATATTAATAGTCTAACTGGGGGAAAAGATGGCAGTGCTAGTCAATTAATAGACACGCTCATCAAAGAAAGTCAGGCATTACCTGCTTCAGAAGCACAGGTTAAGTTAGTGAATAAATTAGCAGTTAGAGAAGAAGTCCCTCTTAGTGATATTCTGGCTATTGCCGATATTGTAACCATTGATGAGATGACAAAACAGGATGCAAGTAAGATTATAGATACTGTAATGAAGAAAAATAAAAAATCTAAGAAGAAGTGAATCAGAATTAGAAGATATCAATAAGGTTAACCTAGTGAATGATAGTATGAATGATTACGATTATGATGTTGTCATAGTCGGAGCAGGGCCTATTGGCGGTTATCTAGCGAATAAACTGGCTAAAAAAAATATTTCAGTTTTGTTATTAGAAGAACATGCAGAACTAGGTAGACCATTTCAATGCGCTGGCCTGGTTAACCCAAAAGCAATGGAATCAGTGAATTTAAAAAATACAGTACTAACTCCAATTTGGGGTGCAAGAATCTATAGCCCGGAAGGAACTCTTGTTGAAATCGGCCAAAAAAATACAATAAGAACATGGTCTGTTTGTAGGAAATTATTTGATGAAGCAGTTGTAAATCAATCATTGAAATCAGGTGCCGAACTTTGGTTATCGAGTAAACCCAAAAATATAGAAATAACAGAACAAAAAGTGAATATTATCATAGATACACCTAAAGGAATAAAGAACGTAACTACGAAATTAGTTTGTGGCGCCGATGGTGCACATTCTTGGGTACGTAGAACTCTAAGATTTGGCCGTCCGAAAGAGACGATGATTGGCATGCAAATTGAAGTCACAGGATATAACGGAACAGAGGGTAAGCTAGATATGTATACGGGCTCAGATATTTCCCCGGGATTTTTTGCATGGGCAATACCTTCTGGAGAAACTACAAGAATTGGAGTTTGGAGTCAAACAAAATATATTGGTGAGAAATCTTGTGAAGATTTACTTAATGAATTAATGATAAATGGAAAATGGAGTTACCGATTTAAGGAATGTAAAGAAGTTGGTAGATTTGTTGGCTCAGTACCAAGTGGAATTCTGAAAAAAACTACTGCAAGAAGAGCGGCCCTGTTTGGAGATGCAGCAGGTATATGTAAACCAACTACGGGAGGAGGGATAGGCCCTGGATTCGCACATATTGATATGATAATTGATGAATTATCTGCAAAAATTAAGGACAATAACCTAGAGATAAAAAATCTAGCATTTATTGAAAAGAAATTAGATAAGATGAGGAAATCACAAAACAGAGCGAGAGGACTCAGAAATGCTTTTTTATCTCAATCAAATGATAAAGAACTAGAAGAAATCTTCAAAGTTTGGGCTAAACCAGAAGTCATATCAATGATCAACGAGGTGGGGGAAATTGAAAACCCTATACCATTAGGAACTAAAATGTTGAAAGAAATCCCAGAATTTAGAAAACTTGCTGGTAAAGCGATTAAATCTGTTTTATGGAGTTGATATTATAGAAAGATCGGTGCAGAGAATACGTTATCCTCCATTCGAACATTCGGATATGATTCCAAATCAAATCAAAATTATTGAAGTGATTTTGGAGTCAGAGAATAAACCCCCCCCTACATTTAAAATCGGTACAGAAAATGATTGGTTAGTTGAATGGAGAAAAGTAACAGAGAATGATAAAAAATTACCGATATTAAAGGGAGATGTCTCGAAAGAAACCTTTCCCTTCTTAATGAGGACGAGGAATGGGTGGTACATTGACCCAGACCCATTACATTACAAAGCTAGGAAAATGATTACACCAGCAGTTATTTTAATTATTTCGACATTATTTTTGAGAGCTATTACTCCTGTAATTGATGAAATAAGTTTTATCGGTCCAATATTAAATGCACTAAATTATTCAGTGAGAATAGGACAATTAGATTATCCAGTGTTCCTATTTCTAGCTTTTCCAATATTTATTTCGCCAATGTTTTTCAGAATGACGGCAAATATGAAAGACATTAAAAGACAGAATGTGTTAATAAAAAATCCCATAAATCCTCCAGAAATTACTATACAAAAAGAAGATAATAAGGTCATTATATCAAAATTAAAAACACCTAAAGGACTAGACATAAAAAGAGCAAGGATACAAGTCGGAATAGCAGTACCTGAAAGAAGAATGATACTAGAATCACAAGGAAAGAAGGAAGGGGAGCAAACAATTCCTGGGATGTCTACTGCATTACCAGAGAGAAGAATAACAACTGGAGAAGAACTAGGTACAGGAGTAGGTGAATCAACGCCTATGACTGTTGCACATAGAAGAGTAATGATGTTAGAACCGATGAGAGTTTTAGATTCGGGAGAATGGTTAGATATACAAAACGAAAGAAATATAGAAGATGAAATTGTATTACATGGACCCAGTAAGTTATGGCCCGGATCTATTTATTCTGGCCTAATAGCAGTTCATTGGGAGCTCATTATGGAGTTCATAAATAATGAAGGTACTAGAATGAAATGGGTAAGACCATTGAAAATGGAAAACTATCATCATAGAATAGAAATTGAAAAATTACCAGTTAAGAGTGGAAGACTTGAACTTTCTGACTATTAGTACTGCAAGGGTATAATAGCAGCCATATCTTTAACATCGATTAATGCTGTTTCAAGATGGTTATAATCAGAATCTCTCTTAATTGGATGAAAACCTGCCCTGATTATTGATTCTTGGAGTTCTTCTTCTTTAGCCAATACTTTTTTTGTCCCTGATGCAGACACTACATTTTCTTCCATCATTGTAGAACCTGCATCATCTGCACCAGCTAATATTGCCATTTGAGCCACACCCAAACCCATAGTAGGCCAAGATGCTTGAATATGGTTAATATTATCGAAAAATAAACGAGAAACGGAGATGTGGCGTAGATATTCTACGGGTCCAGCACCTAACTCCAACCTATTACGTCCACGATTTCTTTTACCGAATGTATTGTTCTCTAGTTGAACTGGCCAAGCAACAAAGGATGTAAAACCAACTCTTCCAAGAGATAACGCTTCGTCCTGCATGAGTCTTATTCTTTCCATATGTAAAACTCTATGATTATTAGTTTCACCAAAGCCAAAAACATTAGTTGCAGATGTGGTTAGCCCTAATTCTTGGGCTTCTGACATTACTCTGAGCCAATTATCTGCTGAACCTTTTTTTGGAGATATGTCAAGTCTGACATCATCCACTAACATTTCTGCACCACCTCCAGGTAAGCCATGCATCCCCGCATCAGCAAGTTTTCTAAGAACTTCAGAAGTATCCAAACCGCATACATCTGCAATACCTTCTATTTCAATTGGTGAAAAGCAATCAAGTGAAATCATAG
>DADI01000035.1 GCA_002494975.1 Euryarchaeota archaeon UBA556 | reverse complement strand
AATTCCAAGTGAACCGAGTACCTCTTCCAGAACTTTACGACTACTCATTCGAATTACAAGGTCTTCTTCAGTGAGTCCTACTCCTTCGAAGAAAGTCACAAGTACTGAAATTAATTCAGCGTCTGCTGAGATTTCATTAGTTCCCCAGATATCAACATTCCACTGATAGTGCTCTCTTCCTCTACCCCGCTGAGTTCTCTCATATCTCCAGCATTGTGGTATAGAGTACCATTTGATTGGCATAGGTAAAGCGCCAGCCCTAGACATTACCATACGAGCTAAAGAGGGTGTCATTTCTGGTCTTAAAGCGACCTTACGGTCGCCTTTATCTTGAAAATTATACAGTTGTTGCGTTATCTCTTCGCCTTGCTTCCTTGTATACAATTCTTCATGCTCTAAAACAGGAGCATCATATTCCTCGAAACCATGCAATAGAGCCGCATCATCGAAATTATCAAACAGCCAATTCCGTAACCTCATCTCCTCAGGATAGAAGTCTCGAGTACCTCGAACGCCTTGTGCCACAGTTATTCGAACAAACAGGGCCACTTCAAGCCTTACGTCGTTCGCGGAAGTTATCGAGCCTTTCTTTACGAGTTACTCTTCCATCTGAAAGTGGAAATGCAAAGAATCTCAGACCTAAAAATGTCAAAAATCCAAATGCAGCTGTATTTATGCCCCAAGATACAAATTCAGCCAACACAATTACTTCTACTAAGAAGTAGAAGGTGATTGTTGAGACAAACCATAATACCCCATATACAATCATCATTTTAGTAAAACTAGAACGTATTTCAGATTCTGACTCAAAAGTCAGCCAGCGATGTAAAACAAAAGCCTGAGCAGAACTTATCAAAAAAGAAACTGCCCAACCAAATGTTTCAGGAGATTTAGTCATTGTAGCATAATTTGAAAAAAACCAATATAAGCCAAAGAAAATAGCTACATTGATACAGCCAACTGCGCAATACATTACATACTCTCGTAATAACTTAGACCAAGGGTATTCGTCACTTACGATTTTAGGCATTTTATTCACAATTTAGACATTATTAAGTATGGAGAGTATGAGTTTGTGTTTCCCCATAATCGTTAACGAATGTCTCTGGCACACTTTCTCCTGCTTCTACAATGAATGGATCCGAACCACCAGGTAATGTATCGATTGATACTTCTGCACCCTCTGGAACATTTCTGTAAAGTGGACGTGGTTCTAAGTCCCAATTTGCAGGCCATAGAGAACCATTCCTGGATGTAACACGGTTAACCAAAACATATTTGTTCATACTAATGAATAAACCAGCAGTAACTCCCCAGAATAAAAGAATTATAGAAATTCCATCAGCATTGGTTGGATTCCAAGGATCATGGACGTTTAACAATAAATCACTGAAATATGAGATTATTAGTACACTAAACATAATTGGGAATCCAAGATACATGATGTAGTCCCACCAACGACCAATCCACCAATCATTATCTCCAGTATTGATGAAATCATCACGGAAAGGAGAAACTCCATTATCTAGATATTCTCTGAAGTTAAATCCACTAATATCATTTTCATCTTGCCATACACGGTATTGATTCCAGCCATATTTCCAAATCGAGTAAGCGATGAATAATCCGCTGAACATTAATCCATATCCCCAAATATGATCTTGAACTTCTAAGAATTGCGGGAAGGCAACTCCTGAAGATTCGTCTACGAGTATCCATAACATAGCACTTGGTAAACCGAATAAAAATATTGCAAGAGTTGTAAAACCCACTGCTTTTTGTCTTTCAATGCCATGGTCTACGAAGTTTCTTACGCAAAGTTCAACAGTTGATATCATTGAAGTTAATGCAGCAAATGAAAGTGCTAGGAAGAACATTGTAACCATTAGAAGTTGGACAACCGGCCCACCAGGTGCTTGCGCGAAAACTTCTGGAAGAACTAGGAATGTAATCGCACTACTACCGCCACTTACAGCACCTAAAGGATCGTCGCTAACTGAGAATACTGCCATCATTACCGTTAAACCTGCAATTATGGAAATGCTGTTATTTGCAAGGCACATAGTTGCAGCATTGAGAGTAGTATCCTCATCTTTACGCATATACACAGAATAAGTAATTGCCATACCCATACCTGCAGAGCAAGACCAAGCAGATTGTGATAGACCATTGATCCATGTCTCAGGTTGACTAAGATAGCCTGGCTGAATACTAAACATGTAAACAAATCCATCTAATGTACCATCATCTAAGTCCATTACGAATGAAAGGAATAGTGCTGCAAATAGAAGAATGAAAAGAGATACCATTAATGTAACATTGACTTTTTCAATTGCCTTAGCACCTTTCCAAATTGCTGCCATTGTGATTAAAACAGCGAGTGTCTGGAAGAAAACAACTTGCAATGGATCTTGTAGGAAATCATTCCAAACTTGAACCGTATCTACTTCTGAGCCTAGACCCCCACGAATTGCTGTTTGGAAGTAATTGATACACCATCCAGTAACTACGGCATAATAGAATCCGATTGCTGTAGAAATCCAAGCGGTCCAAAGACCCATCCAAGCAAATTTGTTACCAGCAAAGATACGGAAAGTACCAACTGTACCTGTACGACTTCTTTTACCTAATGCGAATTCTGCAATAATTAAAGGCACGGACCATAAGAATAAGAAAATTAACCAAGGTACTAGGAAAGATCCACCGCCATTTGCACCAACCATTCTTGGAAATCGCCAAATATTACCAGTACCAATAGCGGCACCAATTGTAGCGAATATTAACCCTAATCTACCACTGAATTCATCTGAGCTAGATTCGCCTGATGCTGTCATTAAACATCCCTCTTAGTACGCATTTCTGCCGGCAAGCCTAGTACATCACGATCGTCATTAAACATCTCTTTCAAAGTGTAACCAAGTCCTCCCCAAACCATTGTTGCTATCAAACAAAACATCAAAATAGCCATGACGTTATTACCAAAGGAA
Source organism: Euryarchaeota archaeon UBA556 (assembly GCA_002494975.1). GTDB lineage: Archaea > Thermoplasmatota > Poseidoniia > Poseidoniales > Thalassarchaeaceae > MGIIb-O2. The sequence continues at coordinate 6,549 of DADI01000035.1, read as the reverse complement.
GCTCTGTAAGGAATTGATAATTCATAGTAATTAGGACCATCATTGAGAGTAGGGTAAGAAAATGGGAATGCACCATTAGTTGTGCCAAGCATTGCTTTGTAGTGTATTTTACCAACCGAACTATCTGGAACTGGAATTTGTGCTTGAAGTACTGTACCATTACTTCCATCTAGAAGAACACAGGAAGATCCCAATGCTTGAAAACCCGACATTTCCCAAGGTACTTCTATCCATTCAGTAGGCCCGAAATCATCTTGCTGACGATTTGGTTCTACAAATCGCCACATTAAATGAGTGTACGTCATATTTGTAGTGTAAGGGAAAGTAACATCTAAACAGAAATCAATAGGAATTTCTCCATTTTTCGGTATAGACACATCCACAGGAGGTGCAAGCCATTGAGAACCAGTAGTATTCTCAATACCGACAATAGCACGATATCTAGGGTCATCGGCCATTTCTATCATGTAAAATGGAACGCCTAGATTCCTTACTGCGATATGAGCAATATCATCTGGATGTTGATGGAACGCTGTGCCGATTTCCATTGTATAGCAATATGAGTTATGAACTCCATAATGCCAATCACAGAAATCTCCTGTAGTAGGGTATAGATCTGAAGATTGCATTGGTGCATAATCAGTCATCTCACCCATCTTAACTCCATGATATACTAGGAATTCATCATCTGGAGAGTAACAATTAGTACAATGACCCCATGGCCATAATACCAGTTCTGAGTATGAATGCCATGTTAATGTCGCCTTGAATTCGGACGCTCCATCGCCATCATCATCATTCATCTCAGTCATATCTTGAATGAATTTTGTCTCAGGTTCGCTGTTTCCACCTAACCAATCCTCGTCAACCATACCATCTGCATCGTCGTCTTTACCATCTACATGATCTTCATTTAACCGACCATCTTGATCTTGGTCAACTGTATCAACAGGGCCATTGTAAACGTCATTGTTTGGACCAGCTTCACCTGCATAACACATACCAGGGAACAGAGGCCCAGTAGCACCTAGAGGAGCCCCCCACTCGAACTGATAATTACGATTCAAATCTACTCCGTCGCAGGATGGGTCTACTTCTTCATCAATATCTGGAAGAGGAGTTACCCCCGTTACTGTATTGTCGCGAAGGTTCTTTCTCCAACCAGATGTTGGACAGGTTTCCCATGCATTTTCTCCACAGTATTCTTCTCGATCATATCTATTTCCATCAACATTCAGCATTGGAATCAGATAGATCTCACGTGTATTGACTAAATCAGTAATCCATTGTTCTGAAAAGTCTTCATCGACTCCAAGATCACCAGGACCACAAGGATTTCCATCACCATTACTATCTTGAGCGCTAGCATTTAACCGAGAACAATCTCCATCGTTATCTATTCCGTCCCAACCGTCTTCATCAATTAGTCCATCACCATCATTATCAACTCCGGCCATACCATAGTAGTAAGCTACCGTCTCTAAGAAAAGCATAGGTACCTCATAGGACATCCACTCTCTAGCATGATGATTACCAACTAACATTACATCAGGAATATCTGCATAATTACCACAATCTCCGACAAAGACATTACATTCTCCTCCCGCAACACCTTCTAATTCTTCACCACCACCAGTAATCTTAACCCAAGGGCTTGCATGATTGTAGTACCAACCTTCGTAATCATTTGCGGTCATTTCTTGCCCACGTGCGTTAACACCTCCAACTAGTCCTTCATGGAAACTCATTATCTCCATATTTTGATCTGCGAGTTGTTGCATTCTATCCTTCATAGTGAAATAATCATGGTATTCTCTAAATTGCAACTGATCGTTTCCGCCCCAGGGGAAAATTTGGTTAGAATATGTAAATGACCAAATATCCTCAGGTTCTAAGTTTTCATTTGCTTCTTGAGCACCAACGGGTGCAATCAATGCTACAGGTGCAAGAACCGAGAGCAGTAAAGGCATTAGAAGTGCCATTGCAGGGATTCTACGAGGATTTGAGATGAATTTTGACTTACTAGTCACGTCGCTGCTTACCATGTTATCATACCCTCGAGAAGTGTTTGGGTCTTGAAAGCCTCGCATTTGCGGTACGTAGTACCGGAGAGGGTTTGATAAGTGCCAGTTAGGGCGGACAGACATGAACCAACTAGATGACTTCATGCAAGGAGATACTATTTTACAAGGTTTTTCGCAAGGAACTATGATTATTTTCTTTGCAATAATCGGCCTCTCAATTGTTTCAGGAGTATTGTCAAGGAGATTTGTTTTTCCTAGACTAATGGATATGTTTTCTAAAACAGAAAGGATTGATGGAAAAACGTTGTTTGCACCAAGATCATTGGGGTGGATGATTGGAACTTTAGTTTTTGTTCAATCGATAGGATATTTAGATTCAAATTTCACTCCAATATGGGATGGAAGTTTCGTAAATCAAGTGAATGATGTTGTATTTACTGCATTCATCATAATGATGTTAATTGCTGCTTACAGATTAGTGGACTATCTAGACGCTTTTATCGTAGTAGAAGGTGACGACAATATTGCTTCAAGACGCTCGTTAGCAAGTGTAGCCGAATCTGTTGGAAGAGTTGCAGTAGTAGTAATTGGAGCATTCGTTCTTGCAGGAGTTGCAGGAGTAGATTTGAATGGACTAATTGCAGGTTTAGGGATTACTGGTTTAGCACTCGCATTAGCAGCAAAAGATTCTGTTTCAAATATCTTCGGAGCGGTTTCAATATTAATCGATCAACCGTTCAATGTAGGTGACTGGATAATAGTCGATGGAGTTGAGGGAGAAGTAGTAAATATTGGACTTAGAACTACTTTAATCAGAACTTCCGCAGACACAATGATTACTGTTCCTAATTCAAATATGGTCAATTCTCCTGTAGAAAATTTCAGTAAAAGAAGATTTAGAAGAATTACTCCTAAATTTGAGTTAGAAGAAGATAGTAGCCCAGCGGTTCTAAAGGAATTCTGTGATATCCTACTAAAGAAAGTAAATGATGATGCGAGATCAATAAAAGAAGAAGATTCATGGGTTCGTGTACAAACATTTGGAACTGCAATGGTTGTAGTAGCAGGTAATTTTTATTGTGTATCATCAGCATCTACGCAAAGAGAGTTGAATGAAGATATCCTAATGATGGCTAGAGAGACGGCTGAAAAACTAGAATTAATTTTCTTTGAACCACGTTTAAGAAGTAATAAGTGAGGTGAAAATTTGGCAATTCTTGTTCTCATCAGGCATGGTCAGTCACTCTGGAATGCAGAGAATAGATTTACCGGATGGACTGATATTGACCTCTCTAAAAAAGGTGAAAAGGAGGCAAAAGCAGCAGGTGAGAAATTAGAAAATGTATCATTTGATGTTGTTCATACGAGTGCCCTTATGAGGGCTCAAAGAACGGCTGAAATCATCATAAAAAATAATAAAATATCAGAAAATATTCCAACTTACAAAGATGAAAGACTCAATGAAAGGCACTATGGATCATTACAAGGCCTCAATAAAACTGAAACTGCTGAAAAATATGGCCCCGAACAAGTGCACATTTGGAGGCGTTCATTTGATATCGCACCCCCAGATGGTGAAAGTTTGAAAATGACTGCAGAGAGAACCCTCCCGTACTTCAAAGAAGATGTACTAAAACATCTAAATGAAGGAAAAAATGTTCTTATTTCAGCACATGGTAATTCTTTACGATCAATTGTAATGCACATAGAAAATATATCAAAAGAAGATATTGTCAAATTAGAAATTCAGACTGGTGTTCCAAGAACATATGAATATAAGGATAATATTTTCACAAAACTCGAGTAATTAGTCCCATTTTCTCAGAATTGATGTTTCAGGAGAAGGGGCTAGTTTCCGGTATGAAAAGAATATACCTGCTGTAATTGGTACTAGTAACAATGGAAGTATTAAATCATCAGAATTTCCTACTCCGTACTGATAAAATCCACTAGCGGAGAAGAAACCAGTCATAAAAGACAAAGCAGCTATTGTTCTGTGACTGAACATTGATTTTTGTAAATAAGGTACATCTTGGATTATTGATACCGCTGGTTCGGGCTTTCCAGATTGATGAGACACCGATTCTATTACGTCTAGTAAACACTGTTCATATTCCCAAAAAAATGCTCCTCCGCGAGGGGTGTAAAATATCTCTTTGGAAGACCATTTTGCTGGGGCTGTTGATTGCCAGCCTTCAATTAATGTAGAACGAAGTTCTGAAATCTTAACTTCGGAGTCACATAGAAAATATATTCTATTTAGGTCATGAAGAAGTGAAGAAAAATCTCGGACAGCTGGAAATTCACATTCAGGCGGAATTATACTATCAGCTAAACGTGGTCTAGAAAAATGAATATTATATCTCCCCGAATCATCATCAATCATATCTGAAAATCTAATGTCGCCAATTGTAATTATACAATCTGTATGTTTTGTATGAGGAGCACGCCAAATGGTATTGGCACGTAATCTCGCTTCAATTTTTTCAAGTCTCTTATTCCACCTCTTAGCATCCCTGGGGGTAACTCTCGCATTTTCGACAGCACCGTGATATCTGCCTAGTGCTGCAGCAGATTCAAAAATAATTTTCTTAGATGTTTCTAAATCGTTAGAATGAATAGAATCATAAAGTTTAGAATTGACATCTCTAACCTCTTCTTTCCACTTTCTTACAGAAATAATATCCATGTCATTCCAATAATAACCACCCATAGGAATGTCACTTCCTGATGGTGCAAGGCTAATCCTAGCACGAAACCTTCCATCAGTACCCCATGGGAAAAATTCAGCTAGCCAGTATTTTCCACTATCATTTAATTTTAAATTAATGCCTCTTTCTGTATTAAATACTTCTTCAACAATTACATTTTCCGATGGGACTTCGCCCCAAGATTTCAAATCTGAAATTGTATTATTCCAATTATTCTCATCGATTGGTTCGAGCATTTTTGACTTCAAACCAATACCTGCAAAAATAAGCCATTTGAACCCTTTTGGTGCTTCATCAGCTGATTCAATTCGAGACATAGCAGCAGGTTTCCAACTATTCTCAACCTCCGACATACATGCTCACCCATATCTACGAAGCAGTAGTGAACTTGATGCAATCGGTCAGGGAATCTTTGATATGGTGTTGGTTTAGGCAAGAACATGGACGAGGTATCGGACATCCCCCTTGCAGTCGATATGGATGGTACGCTAATTCTAACTGACATGAGTTATATCAGTATCAGAAGAGTTCTACTGAGAAGACCATGGATGATAGTTAGTATGCTTTCCAAAGAGTTCAGAAATAAGAGAGCACAATGGAAGAGAGATTTAGCAGAAAAACTTGTATTTGATCCCGCAGAGCTTGAATATCATGCTGTATTTCTAGATTGGTTAACTGGTGAACATGCTCGAGGAAGAACTCTGATTCTTGCTACTGCTTCTGATAGAATCATTGCCGAACAAGTTGCGGCACATGTCGGATTATTTTCAGATGTGATGGCATCTGATTCTAAATATAATCTCCGTGGAAAGAAAAAAGCCGAAGCGCTAATAGCAAGATATGGGGATATGAAATTTGGTTATGCAGGAAATAGCCATCATGATTTACCAGTATGGGAACATTCAGGGCAAATTATTGTAGTTAATCCTGAAAAAAATCTACTTAACAAAGTGAATAATGATGCTCATATTGTATTTGAATAAGGAATCTTCTATCCAACTACTTTAGACACAGGAGATATTCCCTCGAACATGGGTCGAGCGCGCAGAGAGGCTGGTCGCCGTATTGACTCTGTAGCAAAATGGCTTCTTAAGTTTAGAATAATTTCTATCCCTGCTAAAATTTTTGCAAGCTCGAGTTTTGCTTGGAGTTTCGTATCAAGAACAGATAGAATACGAACTAATAGATTGAAAGATCGTATCTTAAATTATGAAATGCCTAAACATGTTTCAATCATAATGGATGGAAACAGAAGGTTTGCATGGAATAGGCAAATTGAAACGAGTATTGGACATAAAAAAGGTAAGGAAAAACTAGAGCAGGTTATGGATTGGGTGCTAGATCTAGAGATTCCATATCTTTCTGTATATGCCCTTTCTACAGAGAATATCAAAGAACGAAGTTCTGAGGAGTTGGAATCTCTGTATGCACTCTATTGTAATGGGTTAAATGAAATGGCTGAAGATCCAAAAATTCATAATATGAAAGTCAAAGTTCAAGTTGTGGGTAGGCTAGAAATGCTACCTGATGATGTAAGAAATGCCATATCAAACATAGAAGAAAAAACTGCTAAATACTCAAATTTCTTGTTTACTGTATGTCTTGCATATGGAGGCAGGGAAGAGATTGTAGATGCTGTTCGTAAAGTTGCAGATGAACATTCAAAGGGTGAAATAAAATTAGAAGAAATTGACACTAATAAGATTTCTAGTAAACTTTACACAGCAAATTTACCCGACCCAGACTTAGTCATTAGAACTAGTGGTGAAGAAAGAATTTCAAATTTCTTATTATGGCAAATCGCATATTCAGAA
>DADI01000049.1:2634-3611 GCA_002494975.1 Euryarchaeota archaeon UBA556 | reverse complement strand
AATAAATAACCTACATCATTCTGGTTCTAATATTGAAGTATTAATTGGAGAAGGTACCCACTCTGTAAAATTAACAGTTACAGATGATTCAGGGTCTTCAATAACAATGCAAGATATCTTAGTTCTTGGTCCAGTACTCATGGTTAGTTCATTGGTTGGGGAAGTTAGTGGTACAGATGTAGAGTTATCATGGAGTGGTAATTCAGATGAATATAGAATATATCTTTCCTCATCTCCAACTGAATCTTTAGAGGATATGAGACTTGTAGGAGTGACTACTGAGAATAGTTGGAGTCATACGGCTCCAATTGCATCGAACTTATATTATTCTGTTACTCAAATGTTTGATGATAATGAGATATTATGGATAGAAAATGGAACTAATACGGTAGGTGTTGATGCGTCATCAGCTACTACATCTGTTGATGACTCTCCGACAGGTTCCATTACCATATTATCGATACCATTGACTATAATATTCCTAATGTTGGCCTTATTGAGTATTGGGATGAATCTACAAATTAGAAAAAGGAGGTCAATGATATGAAATCTAGAATTATAGTTGTGAGTATTATTCTTACCTTACTTTTAGCAACTTCTTCAGGTGTTGCTAATCCTGGAGGTAAAGGAGATAGCAATCGAGATTTCACCTGTGGAGGATCTTGCCATGGTGATCCTAGTCTTTCTTCTCCTTCACCAGCAGAAATCCAAATAGATATGAAATCCACTGCATTTTCTGGAACTGCTACTGAAGTTTCAATATCAGTTAGTGGAATGGAGTTATCGAATAATGATTTAATTGGTATATTCCTATTAGGCTCAAAGAATGGTAATAATGATCATCCTGAAGATTATGGTTGGCAAATTATCCAAGATCCTAATGGTGGAACTTCAAATTATGTAGAAATTGTTTCTTCTGAAAACACTGTTACAGTTAGTTGGGTACTTCTGGCTCCAATGGAAGAAGGTCAGAAAGA
>DADI01000049.1:0-2563 GCA_002494975.1 Euryarchaeota archaeon UBA556 | reverse complement strand
GGAGATTCATCTGCAATTATTATTAGAACTGTGAACACAGATTCATTGTCAGTCCTATGGAGACTTCCTGGCGAATCACAATCTCATGAAGCATCTGTGGAGATGATATCTGATCAAGAGTGGGAAGTTTCGATTCCTGCAACTCTTGGAGATACAAGAATAGAATACCAGATAATTGCATCTATGGGTGAATTTAGTAATCAGATGCCATGGTTATCTATTGGAACCTCAGATCCATATTTCGATGGTACTTCTTTAGGTGCGAAACTTCAATCATTTTCAATTATAATGATTATATTTGGATTTATGTTATCATTACAAACTTGGTTCTCACCTAGAGGTGTTAGCAATCTAGTCGATAATACGAATGAAGTCGAAGAAACTATCTCTCAGCAAAATAATGACTATTGGTCCCGATTGATAAAGTCTGATGAAAATCCAGGTTGGCTATGGGATCCAGTAGAGAAAGAATGGGTTGCTGACCCGGATCTATCTCGAGGTGAGCAATGATGTATGCAATACCATTTCATCATATGATCGTAGGATTATCAGCAGGCGCAGGAACTTTGATGGGAATTTGTGCTATCCTTGCTTGGTTATCTAACAGAGTTTCAAATCTAGAATCATCTAAATCAACTTTGGATAAGGCTTCATATGCGGCCTCAATTCTGACATTAGTAACACTTCCTTTAGCTATGTTTTCAGGTTATTACTCAGTTTCAGATCCTACTGGAAGTGCAATATTCTACAATAAATTCATTTTCTCGGGTATAGCAATTGGTTTTACTTCTTCTTACATCGCAGGGAGGATTAGGTATGGTGCAGAAATATGGGATCATCCAGCTTTAGCTAATTTACAGATGTTATCTGCTTTATTTGGATTAACTTCGATTATGATACTTGGTTCAATCGGCTCTAAAATAACACTGGGCGAATCAACTCTGGACATCTTACCACTTTGGCCTGAATTTATGAATTCAATTGTCATTAATCAGTGGGTCAGTTTATTCCTTGTTATCATTGGCGTATCTTCAGTAATAATTTCTTTTAAAATGATGGATTCATCTAATAAATCTCAGATTTAGATTATCAAAATTTTTCAAAAATTTGGAAGATTCTGTCTGCATGCATATCACATGTAAGATTCAATGATTTGATTCTCTCTTTACCAGATTCTGCCCATTTTTTCCTTATTTTTATATCACTGGATTGCTCTAAAGCATGAACCCATTCTTTTGTATCCGATCTATCGATAAGTCTCCCATTCTCGCTATCGGTAATTGTATCAGTAAATCCTCCTTCATTCACAAAAAGAGCGGGTGTACCTATTGAAAAAGCTTCAATTGGAGTTAGTCCAAAGGGCTCTCCATGAGCCATACTAACGCTCGCTCTCGCGCCTCTTAATAGACCTGATAATTCGTTTTGAGTTAACCTAGGAGCAAACCAAACTGTTACATTACAAGATTTAGCATGTGAAATTAACTGATTTATCTCCTCTGAACTCCCTCCTCCTACATGTGCCATCGATAAACCTGTATTTTCTAGCATTGAGATAGTTTCCCAAGTTCCCTTTGCCCAGCTTGCTCTTCCAATATTGACTATGTAGGGTTTTGAAATCTCGTCAAAGTTCTCTTTTTCATCATTTTGTGGTTCTGATGAAAACTCATCAAAAGATATACTGGGCCACAATAATCCTGCCTCGATATCATAAATTTCTTTTATCCTTGAAACAGTATATTTTGAATTTCCACTTATTGATGATTTTTCTCTAGATGATAATTTTTTAATCATAGATATATCTCTCTTCCTTGCTTTGGATAACAAGGCTTTTGTTAATGTAAGATTTCTCTTTGGCTTACCATTTATCTTTCTATGAAGGACGTCTTCATGTAATCCTCTATGAGGTTCTAGGAGATGCAGATGAATAGGTATTGATTTAGGAATCAAATCAATAATTGAAAGAGAACCATCTCCACTAATGATATGAATCATATCAGACTCTAAAATAGCCTCATCAAGTCCCTCGATTTCTTTCCAAAATTTCAAACTTGAATCAGTAGCAGAATCTCTAATAATCGATAATGGATCTTTTGGGACTTCCCAATATCTATTTGGTTTTAGTAAGGGGAATTTAAGTTCTTGACATAACAATTCTAATTCACTTACTACGTCTAATGTTGCTACTTGAATCGTGAATAATTGTTTTAGAAATGGTAGATTTCTTAGAATATCTCTTTCCGCTCCTCCCATTACCGAAAAGCTTCCTTTCACTACCAGAAGTCGGGGTTTGGCGTCCATACCTTGCCCCGCATAACTCGACATCTGATACTCCATCTCCCGTTCTCGTTTAAGGCAGATACGCTGTGACGTGTACTGTGGTAAGACGCGTTTTACTTGCTCGAGGAGCAAATTTAGAGTCCAATACTGGGCTTGGTCGTGCTCATGAAGCAGTAGTTTCATTATTAGAAAAGACGCTTGTTAAAGATTGGACTAAAGCTGGAATTATTGAGTATCAAACAAAAACACAAATCCTTTCTAGAGTTTGGAACAGATGGTATAAACA
>DADI01000083.1 GCA_002494975.1 Euryarchaeota archaeon UBA556 | reverse complement strand
CAAGTTGTTCAACTGGAGTTAATGCCTTTGATTTCAGATGTTTTACCTGTAGGAAAAGATATTGTGATACGCATAAAGGTACAGGCATTGATTGTAAATTCTGTGAATCTTTGAGCTAAGTAAATACGCTTTTACTATGGAAATCTCCTCTTGGTGAAAGATCTTGTTCCACCGCCCAACGAACTTGTTCTCTTCCATCTTTACTGTAACCATACATTACTTCTCCCGGACTAACTTCAAAATTCCAATGCTTTTGGAAAATTGCTGCATCTTCCTTATTTTGAGCAAGTTTCTTAGGTACTGAATGGAACATAACTAACTTCTTTTTCTTTGTTCTGAAATATTTTCCTATGATTTCAGGAAGCAATTTGCTCACCCAAGTGTCACTAATCATCTTGACCTGTCTTGGGATCATATATCTTGGATTATCTAGTGGACCTAGTACTTGTTCCATTGCTTCTGTGAATATTTTTGAATCTTCTTCTGAGGCATCTTCAAGATATGTCCTCATCCATCCTCCCCCCCTATCTCCTGATGCAATTGTAGGGCTTGTTTTCAAATTACCAGTTTCTCTTAATGCACCAGAAACAGCAGTTGCTATTGCGAGTACTAATGATTCATCATTCCATTCTGGTCTCTGAAATGAAACACTCAATATAGGCCATCCTCCTGAAAATCCATCCTTCATTTTCATTTCAATTGCTTCTTTCGGTTTCGCATTAAATGGTTCACCAATTTTCCATAGTTCTCTGGTTCTTTTTCTATTCCTCGCTCTACGTATCATTTCATCATTGAATACATCTAAAGTTTCTGAGATACCCTCTGGACGAGCTTCAGTAAATGCAGCATGTACATGCCCTACCCCCTTCTCAATAGCACTATCGTCACAAACTCCATACAGCCTCGAATGCTTTTTTTTGAAACGGTAATAATCATCAAAACCTTTACTGAATTCTTCTGCCAAGCATACAATATCCCAATTATTAGCAACCTTTTCTGGATTCTTTTTATCAAGTCTAAATGAGCGTCCTCTTAATTGATTAATGCTCATACTAGTTGTTACTGTAGTCAAATCAATTAGAACATTAATTCTACTTGCATCCCAACCTTCTCCGAGTAGACCTCTAGTGCCTACTATACATTTTGTAACTCCTTCTTGAAATAATTCAGTAATCATTTCAGTATAGTATCTTGGTTTCCATTGATTACCCCTGCCTCTAATTTCATTATAACCGTCTTTTCTAGCACTCTCAAGTTTAATTTCTAATCCTTTTTCTTTAATCCATTGTTCAAATCTAGGTAATATTATTTCACACAAATCATCATCTACTAATACGGTAGAACCAGTCATTAGAACTGGATTAAGTCGATCAGTTGCTTCATCAACTAGAACTGAACGGAATGCTGCAATAGCCCCACCCGCATTCTTATCTAGAACTCCTTCAACTAGAGCCGTAGCAGATGTCTTCTCAAAGTCTGTAACAATTACTGCTCTAATATCCGGCCCCAATGCTTGCATTTCTGCAGTTAAGATATCTCTCAAAGCATCATATTTTGCCGATGCATACGCCATTACACGCCCGACTGGTGACGCACAAGGCCTCATCCCAGTCTCAGTAATTTGATGACCTAACATTCTTAGCCTTTGGATAGCTACTTCTGCTAACTCATGATCTTTTTCATTTTTTGAACGAAGAAGCCCGTGTCTGATATAACGATCTAATAAGGTAATCATAACTTGATTTTTTTTCAAATTCAAATCGATTAATTTTTGTTCAGGATATGGTACATTTTCCGGTAAATCTATATTTTTATACAGGAGATAAAGTCTAGCAGAATTGGCTAAATTTTCGTCTCTTTTAACGAACGAAGTCCAATTTTTTACTGTCCCACTCGGGAGCAATAATTTACTTAGAATTTCAGTTAACCAAATATCTAATTTTGGTGTACGATTTTTGGTATCTTCAGGTCCATTACTAATTTCTTCAATTAATTCCTCAAATTCTTTATCAACATTAGCTATGTATTTTAATTCATCTGGATTTGGCCTTACAAAATAGGCTAGATCTTGATAGGGAGATAAATTAGAATCTCTAACTAATGCTGGAACAGGTACCTCGTAATCAACTTCTCCAAAAAATTCTTTGTATCTTTCACCATCATCAATACTTACAGAACCAATGTCCGGAGGTGTCGCTGTGAGACCTAAAACAATTGGATCACCAAAATATTCTCTAATTTCGCTTAGAACTCTTCCCCAGTGTCCGAGCAGATGATGACATTCATCAAGAATTATCAAGCCTATTCCGGTTTTCGCTAGGTTCTCTAGATTCTTTTTCGAAGATTCATGTAATACCCATAAAGCATTTCCATGAGTGGTGAAATCATCTCTTACTTGTTTTCTGTATGAGCTAAACCTTTCTGTAAAATAATCCTTATTATTATCTCTCAAGTCTTCTATCCAAGCCTTAGCAGTTTCTTCATTATCTGCTTCATTTTCAGAAATTAATTTTTTAATCCATATTTCCATTGCAGCGCCATCAAGATTTTCATCGGCACGTTTTGGAAGAGTGACTGATTGATATGTAAGGGAAGTTAGCAATCCAGGGGACTTTGTATTTGTAAGAATTTGTTCTTCTTTACCATCTAAATTGAATAATTCTTTTGCTCTTGCAACCCATTGTGCCTGAATTGCAGAGTTAGGGCTTAAAACGAGAGTGGGCATTCGTACTAAATCAGACCAAGTATACAGTCCAAGGACAGTCTTTCCGGATCCTGGTGGTGCTACAATATGCAGGTTTTTTTCACCCGCTTCTAATTGTTCACGGATAATCTCAGATGAAGCAACCTGCGAAGGTCTTAATTTTCCAGAAAAACCAATCTGCCCGAATTCCTCCATACTAATGTCTCATGTATCAGACATAAAGAAATTATTCACTACGATGTTCTAGAAAAATATTCTTATTTGGTTTAACCAAAGATTGACGGTAAAGTACCGTTTGGCAGAATCATGGTTGTATCTGAGCCGGGGCTAAGGCGTGTCACGAATACTCGTTTAATTGACCATGATGGTACAGTCAATCATGGTAATTTTCTTTTGCATAGTGATGGCACCTATTCATTGAGTAATGGTGATGAAGATGTAATCGAAACTATCGATGGTTCAATGCGTTTAATTACTCGCTCATTTCAAAATTGGCATACGCATTTAGCTATGGTTCTTAATCGTGGTATGGGAGAGGGATTACCTCTTATGGAGTGGTTAGAAACTTCAATTTTTCCAGTAGAGAAATTTCTAACTCCCGAATTTGTAGAAGTTGGTACCAGAGCAGCAGCGGCTGAATTGATATCAACGGGTACAACATTTGCTTGCGACATGTACTTTCATACTGAGGTGATAGGCAATACACTTGCTGAGACAGGTCTCAGAGCAGAGTTATGTGGTCCCATTACAGATGGTTTAACGCCCAACTTCAAGCCAGGTTCAGGAGATGCCTTGAGGCATATGGAATCTTTGATTAGAGAAGGTTCGTCACGCCCTGAGAGAATATCATATGGTATAGGTGCTCATTCAGTCTATGTTTGTAGTGAAGAGACTCTCAGAAAGGCATCCGAACTTTCTAAAAAGACGGGATGTAAACTTAGTATTCATACTTCTGAAACCCGTAAAGAAGTAGCGGACTGTCATGAATCTACTGGCATGTACCCTATTGAATATCTTGATTCTTTAGAATTCTTCACTGATGGCAATACTGTATGTGCACATTGTGGTTGGGTTACAAAGAAAGAAATGAGGATATTAGCGGGACATGACGCTCATGCGGTTCATTGCCCTACATCGAATCAAAAACTTGCATGTGGTGGGACGCTTTCTTATCCGGCTATGATAGAGGCTGGCGTTGATGTCAGATTAGGAACAGATGGGGCGGCTAGTAACAATAGTCTAGATATGCGGGCAGAATCTAAGGCAGCTAGTTTAGTCCAAAGGCACGATCATTGGGATGCTAGAATATTAGATCCAGTTGAGACATGGCAATTGGCAACTAAAGGTTCCAAAGATTGGATAACCTGGGATTTAAATGATATTCGTATGCGACCATTTGGAAGAGATGGACGAAGGTTACTTGCTAATTTGATATATTCCGGAGGCCAAGTATTGGATGTATTAGTAGATGGTGAACCCCTACGTAGAAACGGTAATACATTGACAATCGATGAAAATCGTACTGCTAGAGAAATTGAAGAAGTAGTTGTTGACTACTATGCTGAAATCTAATAATAGAGTAAAATAATTACTCTGATTTTGAGACATTGATGGCATTAGGTCCCTTTGGTCCTTCGCCAACTTCGAACTCAACTGAATCGCCATCTTCGATGACGCCCTCAACTTGAGTATGATGGACGAATAAATCGTCTCCATCTTCTTGTTCGATAAATCCGAACCCTTTTTTCTGATTAAACCACTTGACTGTTCCTTGAGCCATAATTCCACATCGCGCTGACCATACTACTTCAAGTAGTGCGATGAAAGATTACCTAGTATAGCGATATTTTCATAGTTTTATTTTTCTAGATATTATATTAAAACTCTTATTCATATAGTATTTTCAACTATTTTTATTGCTTTCAGTGCTTTTTTGACGTGTACAGTAACTCCTAGTTGACTTGTATACGAATAAGTGATATACCCTTCAGGGTTGATAACAAACGTAACTCTTGCATTAAGAAAACCAAAGTTTCTTTTTAATTTCAATGATTTAGCGAGTTTATTATTCCTATCACTCAACAATGAATATTGTAAGTTATATCTTTTCTTAAAATTTCTATGTGAAGATGTTGAGTCTGAGGAGACCCCATAGAGTAAAACACCTTTTTTAGTAAACTGTTCATATTGATCTCTAAAAGAACAAGATTGTAATGTGCATCCAGGTGAATCATCTTTAGGATAAAAGAAAATAACTGTCCATTTCCCTTCAATATCTGCTCTACTGACTAGTTTTTCTTCATCATCATACAAGCTAAACTCAGGAAATTTAGTATTTACTAAATATTCATGAGTATCTGGCATTAAATTATCTCCATTTACCTAACGAGTCTCTAAGGGCTGATTCAATATCTTTGTGTACAAATTCATATCCAGACTCTTCTAGTTTGTTTGGCAAGACTCTTTGACCCTCTATCAATAGTGATTGAGCGAGTTCACCAAATAATATTTTCATAGAAATCCCTGGTATAGGGGCAATTGCAGGACGCCTTAGGACTTTTCCTAACGTTTTTGAGAATACTTTTTGCATACATGGATTTGGTGCTGTTAGATTGTAAGCACCTTCGCATTTATTATTCATCATTAAATGATGAATTGCGTAAATCTCATCATCTAAAGAAATCCATGACATCCATTGCTTTCCTCCAGCAAGAGGACCTCCCCCTCCCATCTTCCAAGGAAGTAACATACGTCCCAAAGCTCCACCAGTTGCAGACAAGACAATCCCGTTTCTTGTATTTACCACTCTAATACCTGCTTCTCTGGCAGAATTTGCATATGATTCCCAATCAATTACGGTATCGGTCAAGAAACCTTCACCCGGAGGGCTATCTTCTGTAAGTTCCTCATCACCTCTGTTTCCATAGTAACCTATTGCACTAGCCACAATGAATACTTCAGGCTTATTTTCAAGTTTACTCATTGTATCTGATAACAGTGTTGTACTTTCTCTTCTAGAGTCTACAATTAGAGCCTTTCTTTTCTTACTCCATCGCTTGTCTCCGATACCTGCTCCACCTAGATGGATTACTACATCAAAACCTTCTATATCACTTGAATTGAGAATGCCTTCATCTGGTTTCCAAGTCAACTCTTTACTTCCTTCTTTGACAGGTCTTCTAACAAGTCTCCAAACATCGTGACCACCAGTATCTAAGAAGGCTACAAGTTGTGTACCAATTAGTCCTGAAGAACCAGCAATCAAAATTTTCTTTTTGGGTATAGTGGAATATTTTGAATGTTCACGCATATCTCTTTGCAGCCTTAATTCTCTTGCTTTGAACATAGAGGAGATGCGTCCAGTAACTAAAGCCCCTCCAAGAATTTTATCAACCAACATTCCTATTGGTCCAAAAGGTACACTGTATGTGACATCATCAACTACTGTTGTAACTCCGTCTTTTTCGGTAAGATAATGATTATGATTCCACTTCCAGAATGGGCCTTTAATCATAGTATCTGCAAAATAATTAGGTTTGTCGTAACCGGTATGTTCAGCGACCCATGTCATATTCACAAATGGTATACCTGGTGCAGGGAATCTGAAAATTCTTTGAGAACCAACTTCTAATGAATCATCCGCTCGAACTTCTTCTGCAACTTCCCAAGGTGGCATTAATCTCCTAAATGATCCCTCATGTTCGAACCAATCAAAGGTGGATTTAATATCGGCATTAACTACCGTTTCATGTTTATATTTAGTCATATTATCATCCAAATTTGGTTAATGTCATAGTATCTTCTTTGGCATATCTTTCAAGATAATTTTTTAGTTTTAGTTTCCGCATTGCCGATTCCGAGGACATGTACCTAACCTTTCCAAAAATTGGTCTCTCCGGTCCCCAAGCTCTATCATGGCGCCCTAGAACCCAAAATATTCCAGTGTATGAATTCGGGTCTCTTCCATCTAATGCCCATTTATCATTAATATAGATCATTCTTTCAGCAGCTGTTTCAGGATCAGGAGACCATTCTAAGATTTTCTTTCCCCATAGCATCCTCATGTAATTATGCATTTGACCTGTTCTAAGTAATTCTCTTTGAGACGCATTCCATATTTCATCATGAGTTTCTGCTTGTTCTAATTCTTCAAGAGAATATAGTGTCCGATTATCATTTATATGTTCAGTCATTGAAATTTTAGCCCAATTAGGAATAGTCTCAATAGTAGCATGATCAATTCTATTGTAAGCAAAATTAAACCCTAACTCTCTCCATGTAATAATTTGATCTAGGAAAGATGAGGCAGATTCGGAAGTTCCCCACCACCCACTCCTAGTGCCTTTACCTGTATCTTCATGATTTAATGAATCGACACTCCAATTTTCTTTAGCAAAGACTTTCTCAATTATTTCAAATGATGATATGTGTCCGAAGTGTAACCAAGGAGACAAACCACTTACTGCAGGAGTATCTGGATTATTTCTATCAATACTATATTTATTCAATTTATAATTCAAGAATTTTTGTAATCTCATTCTTGCTTCATCAATGCCGCCAATAGTTTCTTTTACCGCAGGAACGCTATGATCTATTGGGAAATCTGCCATAGCACGGTCTCCTACAATGCCTCCTTCAGCCACTCTCCATAACCACTCCAGAGGAGTAGCCTCAAGACCCGTTTCTTCTCTCAAGAATTCCAAATCATCTGAAGTTAATGACAAGTTATCTCCTACACCATCCATAGAGTTCATAGCCGGTATTGTTTGTAATGCATCTACCAGACTTTTTTGCATATATTTCCTGAAAGAATATGCTGTTGTAAACTCTTTTTCAGCCCACATCATCGGAAGAATACCATTTGAATCTACTGCATCTACACGTAATTTCAGTATTTTCGGTGCAGCTCTCAATATCTTGTTGGGCGTGTAAGTTGGATAATCATCTAAAATAACACAACTAGCATGCTTAGACAAAGAAAGTAATATTTTATCTCCAGCCTTTTGTTTAATTTCTACCCAAGGAATGTAAGTAATATTATTTTCTTGAAAATCCCTAGAATTATTCATCATACCTTGAATCATAAAAGATAAAATTCTGTCATTAGCAAATTTGTGCGTAATTGAAACGGCTTCTACTACCAGAATTGGTTTACTGAGTTCTTTTGAAAGAGAAATTGCATGATCTAATGAAGCATTGTAATTGTATCTTCTACATGCAGTCATCCAATACAATACGAATCTACCATTAGGATTGATTTCATGTTGACTTACAGTACGGACACGAGAACTTTTGAGTTCACTAGACGTGAAATACTCGTGCATCATGCTATCTCACCTACTGTCTAGCATATAACCAAGTGTTTTATAAAAGTACTAGAAACAAACACTAATTCATAAGTGAATAAGCCAAGGCGTGCTTATGACAATACAAATTAGAAACCCGTTAAACCCTAAGGATATTGATTCGGATGCCCACCTCCCTACGGACAGTGGTAACTTCAGAATTGCAGTTACAACTGACGATCAAGGATTCGAGCATGCATTAGTGTATGTAGAAGGTTTTTCTCAATCAGTAAATCCGTTAATTCGAATACATTCAGAATGTCTGACTGGAGATGCCTTTGGGTCCTTAAAATGTGATTGTGGAGCGCAACTTAAAAAATCAATGAGACTAATTCAACAAGAAGGTGCAGGGGCAATAGTATACCTCAGACAAGAGGGTAGAGGAATAGGTCTCGAAGCAAAAATCCAGGCGTACAACCTACAAGATGAAGGATATGATACACTCGATGCAAATTTAGCTCTAGGTCTACCTGCTGATGCGAGAGATTATGAGATTGCTGCGAAGATGTTGAAAAAGAAAGGAATAACTAGAGTACGTTTAATGACGAATAATCCTCTTAAAGTCAATGGATTGAAAGATAATGGTATAGCAGTGTCTGATAGGGTCTCTCACATTAGTGGCCTTTGTGCATCGAATAGAGACTACTTACATACCAAAAAAGTACGTATGGGCCATCTTTTAGATGTTGAGTAAGTATTTGAAGTAAATGACGGGGGCTCACAATATGACAATTACTGCTGGCGACATCGCACCTGACTTTACTCTACTAGATAGTAATTCAAATGAATTTAATCTATCTGATCTTGATGGTAGTTGGAAAGTTGTTTTCTTCTATGCCAAGGATGGTTCACCAACTTGTAAAAGAGGATGTTTAAGTTTCAAGGAACAATATGAATTATTTCGTTCATTAACACCCCCTGCGGAGGTTATTGGAATTAGTCAAGATTCTATTTCTGACCATAAAGAATTCAAAGAAGAATTAGGCTTGCCATTTCCCTTATTATCGGATTCAGATAGAACAGTAGCGGAACTATTTGGTGTAGCGAACTATTTAGGGCAATTTCCTGCCAAGTCATCATTTGTCATAGGTCCCGATAGACAGATACATTACGTGTACGATTGGCTATTTAGACCTCGTAACCATGTTGCCAAGATACTTGCTGCAATGAGTGGCGTCACAGAACGGGGCAATTTCAAATGAGTTGGGAAACTATTCTCAGTGATGCTGGACTTAATGATAGAGAGATTAGAGCAGTTCTTGTTCTTTCATCAAAATCTAATTTGAAAGCTAGTGAGTTAGCTAAAGAGTTGGAAACAACTCGTCTTGACGCTTACAATTCTTTAGAAAAATTACAAGCAATTGGATTAGTAAAAACTACTGCCGATCGGCCAATGAGATTTTCTTGTCCACCAATTGGTGAAGTAGTTAAACATCTTATAGGGATAAGAAAGTTACAACTTCAAAGGATTGAACAAGCCTATGAAGAGGTCCAAGTAAATCCTAATTCACTTAAGTACAGCAACACTGAAGAAGAAGAAAGTACCCATTTAAATCCTAAATTCGCTGTATTAAAAGAGCGTACTCACATTATGAAGAGAATAGAAAAGATGGCAGATGATTCAAATGATAATTTGATATTATTACTAGGTAAATTTGGAATTTTACATCTTTGTAGAAGCCCTGCTATTACTGCTGTCAATAATGCTGCTAGTCGAGGAATAAAGATTCGAGTAATAGGACAACTAGATCGTCGAACACTTCGTTTCTATGGTGAATTAAATGACGGCATTGAAGTGAGGCATACAGAAAATCTTGAGGCCCAAGGTGCATTGATGGATGATTTAGAAACTATTCAATATCTAAATATGGAAGAAAACCCAGTAGGACGTGGTAAAGAAGATGCAGCTCTTGTAATTGAGTCTCCTGATTTTTCAAGCTCATGGGCAAATCTTGTAGAATCAATATGGTCAGAAGGGGTCCCTCTTGATTCCGCATCTAAAAGATTTACAGAGAATAGAATTGTCGATCCACTCAAACTTACCTTTGAGAGTGGTTCATTTTTAGAGCGTATACGAGAAATTCTCGATGTTAACGATGATTTACCGACAGAAGATACTCCTTTTGATCAGGAATCTATTCTCAACGCAGGTATGGAAATTAATCAAGCAAGGAAGAAATTAGAAACTGGAGGAGTCCAAAGTCTCGCTGCTTTCGGAATCGATATTGAGACTTTATTGAGACAAGTTGGTATGAGAATTGGTGAAGAACTTTCTTTTTCAATGAAGGATATTAAGGGAGATGTTGAATATCTTAACGAGATGATGGATTGGTGGGAATATTCTGGCCTAGGATTATTAAATTATGATATCGATCCAGTTTTCCATATTGAAGTTAAATTACAACAAAGTAATTCGAAAGATAAACTACCTTTATGGGCGTTAGATGATGGTATTATTGAAGGAGCGATTTCATCTAGATATGAATCAAGAGATGGAATTACAATAAATAGGATAATCGGCGACAAGGATGTAGAATACCATAGTCGTTATGAGATAATCATGAATTCCTAGATGTATGATATTTACTAAAATAGTCTTATTTTCCCTACGGTACTATACGACCCATTATATGAGTCAATGCTTAGAATGACCTATGAGGTTACTGACATTCTTATTTTTTATGCGTGAAATTTTGAAAAAGAAGCCAGCGGATCTCGACTGGATTCAAAAACAAGGTTTATTGTCTGTTAAACTTGCTCAAATCTTTGCCCTCCGCTCAGATTTAATTGGCGTAGAAAAATGTAGACAATTACAGCAACTGTATCAACACGCTGCCAGTATCCCATCAGAAGATGTATTTGCAAATCTTGAACTTCGTGCTCCCGAGGGTTTCTTTGAAGCGTTTGAAAAAATTGAGAAGGAACCATTAGCAGCTGCATCAGTCGGACAGGTCCATCTTGCAAAATTAAAAACAGGGGAAAAAGTAGTAGTTAAAATAATCAAAAATCAAAATTCTAAGACATTCAGGAGAGATGTTGAAAGAATGAGGCGATGGCTCCGTATATTTTTATTCTTTAACAGAAAACTTCGCAGAGTTGGTAATCCGGTAGCTTTACTAAATCATGTTGCAGACTATACTACGAGAGAACTCGATCTTCGTAATGAAATTAAAGGAGCTGAAGAGTTAGACGGCATAAAGAATGAAATTTCTAAAAATTTCTCTATGGAATTGCTTAGGTTCCCTAAATATTGGTCAGAACTATCTAATGAAGATGTCCTAGTTTCAGAATTTATTGAAGGGAAATCTTTGGAAGAAGGAATAGAAGAAAAATCACTTAGCTGGGATACATTACTACAATTATTTAGAATTCATGGGGCTTATCTTTTCGGTATCGGAACATTTCATGGTGATTTACATCCAGGGAATTGTATAATTGATAACGATGGTAAATTTGTGTTCATTGATAATGGGGCGATTTGTCATGCTCCCTCTAAGGTCAATTTGTCACTATTCCAATTTTTTGAAGAATTATCTGATAATAACTTCAAAGAAGCCTTCGACTCATTATTGGGGCTTTCAGATTCACCATTGACATCTAATAATTTAGATGTTTATTACAAGAAAATGAATGAAATTTATGATGGTTTTGAAAACCAAACAGTAGGTGAAAAGAGCCTTACAAGAATTATGATGCAGACTGTACAAGCAGCAGTAGAGAAAGCAGGTGCAGATTTTGGTGAAGAAGCGTTTCCAATTATTCGTGCTTTAATGTATTTAGATGGTTTAGTACTAAGGACTCACCCCGATGTTAAACTTATTGAATCCATGGGGCCATATTTAGAAGAGTTCCGATCGGGACTAAATTTAGATGCAAAAATCAATCAATTATAGGGCGTGTAAAAATGACTGAATCTCAACAAAAAGTTATATGGATTATAGGTGGATCTGGAGGAATAGGGTCACAAATTGCAAAAAGAATGTTAGATAATGGATGGAAGGTTATCATTAGCGCTAGGGATATTGATAAATTACGTGAAGTATCAAATCATGAGTCTATAGAAATCATCCCTCTTGATGCAACTAACGCTGATGAAGTCCAATCCAAAGCAATGGAAATTAACAAAACTTATGGTTCATTAGATGCTGTGGTAAATTCAGTAGGTTCAATTTTTCTCCGTCCACTCCATGCAACTAGTCCTGAACAATTTTCAGAAACTATTAACCAGAATTTAGTTACTTCTTTCAATGTCATCAGAGCAACTGCCAAAATAATGATGAGAGGAAATGGTGGGCGAATAGTACTTTTCTCATCAGCAGCAGCATCATTGGGTATGCCAAATCATGCTGCTATATCTGCAGCTAAAGCAGGTGTCGAAGGGCTTGCCCGTGCTGCGGCTGCTGATTATGCCAAAAGAGGAATTAGAATTAATGTAATTTCTCCAGGGTTAGTAGACACTCCCTTATCTGCTCACTTACTATCAAATGATCAAAGTCGAAAAATTAGTGAAGACATGCATCCAGTTGGAAGTATAGGGAATGCAGATGATATTGCATCTGTAGCTGAATGGCTAATCAAAGATGCCCCTGATTGGATGACAGGCGACATAATACCTGTAGATGGTGGTTTAACTAACCTTAAATGATATTCTAAATCTTTTTTTTGAATTACAGACATTCAAAAGTCATAATACTCCTTGACTTCATTATGGATTTACCGTTAGAGAGTGACGTATGGCACCCAGTTATCAAAAGTGAGAAGTTAAAGTTAGGCAAAAAAAAGATGCTTCGTATAGGTCTGAAAAGCCTAATGGTTGTTCGAGAATCATCTAGAATTTATGCAACTGATGCACTTTGTAGACATATGGCGTGGCCTTTAGCATATGGCGGAAAAATAAATGATGAGTGTATAACTTGCCCATTGCATCAAACAAGATATGATCTTAATAGTGGCGAAATAAAGGAATGGTCTCCATTTCCTTTATTTCCATTATATGGACGAATTCTTGGCTCCCTAAGGAGGCCGAGCCCTCTCGTCGTCCATGAGACGAGAGAGCTCGACGGTTGGGTCGAAGTCCGATTATCTACGGCGTGAGCCAGCGACAACCAATGCACTGATTAGTGCTATTGCAGCAATACCCGCTGTAAATCCTGGGGTATTGTCATCCGAATCTACTACATTCGTAGGTGCTTCACTGATACCAGTTCCAACAACTACATGTCCGTTCATTCCCATAGATGCATGAGGTTCACAGATGTAATAGAATGTTTCATCTTCCGTAAAGGTGATACGATAATCAACAGTTGTAGCTGCTGTACCGCTGTATTCTCCAGCTACATCTCTTGTAGTATCTCCTTCTTCTCTGATTTGTGCAACGTTATGTGCCATAGCTGCATCATTCCAAATCCAGCATACAGTTTGGCCTACAGCAATACTTAGATCAGTATTGTCGAAAGCCATTCCATCATCACTTAATCCGATTACGAAGTCACATCCTTCTGGGATAACTGGTTCATCAGCTGGTGGCATTAGTACCTTGTCGATGACATGGATAACACCGTTTGATGCCATAACATCAGCTGT
>DADI01000070.1:32484-40535 GCA_002494975.1 Euryarchaeota archaeon UBA556 | reverse complement strand
AATGTTTTAGAGAAGAATTTAATTAAACATAATGCTCTAAATTCTAGTTTAATAGTCAATGAACATATTAGCAGTGATACCTTTTTGAAAAAAGTCGATTTGATAATTTGTAATCCTCCATGGGGTCGACAGAAAGAAAAAGCCGATAGACCTTTTTTAGAAATGATTCTGAAAAATGGTTCAATTGCTCATTTACTCCATAGTGCGAGTGCAACTCACATCCGTCCATTTTTCGAATCTAAAGGTTGGGATGTGGAGATGTATGGTGAAGCGGATTTTGCACTACCTGCTAAATATTCTCATCATAAAAGACAGAGAGACATGACAAAAGTAGGTTTTTGGCGGCTTTGCCCTAACTAAATGTTTGATTCTCAACATCCGTGTTATTCATACGTGGTTGACCGGTCGCCAGTACAATGAATGCTTCAGCAGGCGACTTCGTCACACCGGGAACATCCGTTGCAGTCGACGAAGGATTAACTTTGGGAGATGGCATAATTTCTACTAATTCTGGTTTTCTTGCATCTCTCTCAGGTAAGTTAGTTGAAGATAATGGGACGATATCAGTTCAGATTAAAGGTTCTACTGCTAACATGCCTAAAATCGGCGACATAGTGATAGGTCAAGTAAATCGTCTCAATGCTAAAACTGCCGAAATCAGAATTCTTCATATTGAAAATAAAGATGGTGGAGAGAGGACAATCCCTGCTTTGAAACTATTCGCTGATATTTATGTTACAGACTTTGTCGATCGATACATCCCGTCTGCTGGTGATGCAATGCGTTCAAGAGACATAGTCCGGGCTAAAATAACTCAGTTTGAACCTATGCTCAAAGCGTCAACTCGTGAAAATCCTGAATTAGGAGTTTTGCATGCAATATGTCCTCCTTGTGGAGAAATACTACAGAAAAGTGATTCCTTACCTGATTTTAATGTATCATGTCCTAGGTGTGATTATAGCGGATATCGTGTACTTTCTAACGGATTTGGGCATGGATATACTATACCTGAAGGGGCGAATGTTGAATCTCTAAATAGGCCTGGAGAAAGATGGTCATCTGAGGCTGAGAAAATGCTTGGACACGATGGAGTTCGTCCATATCTTTCTCCTCTAGCAGATTTTAGAAGAGGTATAAATCATGAAGTTCCAGCATTTGTTGCTAAAATGCGCAACAATAACCGTTCAGGAGGTAATCGTTCAGGGGGCCAGCGTAGAGAAATGCACAAAACCACTTGCACTATGTGTTCGAGTTCTACAGAAGTTCCTTTCAAACCCACACCTGGGAAACCAATACGATGCCGTGATTGTATGAATAAGGTCAATGATGGCACTGCAACTAAAGAAGAATTATCTGCAGAGCGTGCAGTTCTGAAATCTGCTAGAGCAAAGTCCGCTGAATCATCAGGAGTCAAGTTATTTGTAGGTAGTATCTCTTGGGATGCCAATGAAGATGATTTAAGAAAATTATTTTCTACCTATGGTGAACTAACAGAGGTCCATATCGCTAAAGATCGCGAGACTGGTAAGTCAAGAGGTTTTGCTTTCATAAAATTCTCTAGCCTAAAAGATGGTCAAAAAGCAGTTAAGGAATTAGACGGATTTGAATTTCATGGAAGAAAAATCAGTGTCCAAGAATCAAATGAGTCACGCGGTGGCTCTAATGATAGGCGTTCACGCCGCAGAAAATAAGCGAGTTATTAATGGCTGTATTAGATTCCCCTACCAATATGGAGGGGTGGCTTGTAATTGATGGCTATGAAGATGAGCCTGCTGCATTTGGAGTTCCAAACTATCTTGGTTTTCATATTCGTTATATTTGTGGTGTCCTTGAATCTAGAGGTATACCATATACGTATCTCACTATAGATCAATGGAGATTAAGATATAAATCTCTTCTTAAGAATAAGGACGATAGAGATAAACTACGTAGAGATTTATCGAAATTATCTGGCACAGTAGTTCTAGCTGGTTCAATAGTTCCTGGAAAATATGTTCGAGGAACTCCGATCAGTCAAAAAGAATTGGATGAAATTCTTGCAGTATTTCCTAGAGAGCAACCAATATTATGTGGAGGGTGGGCAATTAAAAATTGGCGTTATTCTGGATGGACTCCTTTACGAAGTAATCTTTTCTGTGCAGTTAACGATATTGATGCATCTCTAAACCACTATATCTCAACAGGTATCTGGAAGCACGGTAAGAGAACTAAAGAACAATGGTCTTTATGGGCCCAAAAAGGTTCTACTTCTAAGGCAGTGACCACTCATCCTGATCTTTTTACGGAAGATGGACGCACAGGGCCTTTAACATATGAAGTTGAACTTTATCAAGGCTGCGTACGATTTAAGAGAGGATGTAAATTTTGTATAGAACCGAAAAAAGGAGTCCCTCTTTGGAGAAGTGAAGATGATGTGTTGAAAGAAATTTCCGGCGCTATAGATTCTGGTGTAAGAAATATAAGAATTGGAGGTGCAACAGACATCTACACATATCGTGCAGAAGGGGTCATAGATATGGAATATCCGATTCCTAACCCCGAACCGATTTCTAAGGTTCTATATGGGGCAAGAAATGATGAAAGATTAAACATATTACATGTAGATAATGGGAATCCTTCAATAGTTGCTGAAAATATTGAACCATCTACAGAAATAACCAAATCTATGATTGATACTCTTAGTGATGGCGCAGTATTATCATTTGGTTTAGAATCAGCTGACCCTAATGTTCATGAAATGAATTGGTTAAATTGTGATGCCGAACAATTGAAAATCGCAATACGTCACATCAATGATTTTGGTCGTGTTAGGGGGGACAGAGGTCTCCCTAAACTTCTCCCCGGTCTTAACTTTATAGCAGGGCTGAACGGTGAAAATAAACACAGTTATTCATTGAATCTCCAATTATTGCAAGATTTACGCTCAGAAGGATTGTGGCTAAGACGTATTAATATAAGACAGGTCGAAGGTCAAGGTTTTCAGGAAATTTCAGACGTAGATTTCCGCTCATTTAAACAGAAAGTTCGTGAAAATATAGACAAGCCATTGCTCGAAGAAATGTTTCCTCTTGGTTCTATATTAAAGGATATCTGGTGGGAAACGCATGATGATAGAATACGCCGTCCCGAGCAAGTCTTGAATCCAATACACAGAGATCCATCGATATATGGTAAGTCGGGAATTACTTTTGGCCGACAAATAGGGGCTTATCCAATTTTAGTTGGAATCCCCTATCATATCCCTCTCGAAACAGAATCTGATATCTTAGTGACTGGCCATGGCATGAGGAGTATTTCAGGCGTGGAATTAAATCTTGACATCAATTCTGTATCTCAACAACAGTTAGAATCTATTCCTGGAATCGGTAAAAAAGGTGCTTGGAGAATCATAAGTTCCCGAGCTAGAGCAAGCCGTAAATCAGATACGCCCTTCATTTCCGTTGAACAGGCTTTCAGTTCTGCTAATCTTGAGATTCCTCCGATTGCTAAAAAAGTATTGAAATGTGATGCATGACTATATCAATCTAGAGTAATAGTGATAGTCTCCAGATAGGCGCTAGTGCTGTATGTCCAGTATTATGCCAGTGCAAAAATATCTTGCGGCCACGATTTGTTTACTATTTCTAACAGTCCCAATTCTTAATTTCATTGATTCATCCGAAGAGATTGATTCGACTGAAAATGAATATTTCTCTGCAAGTAAATCAGTATCTGGGCTTAATTCACCTGGTTCTGAAAAAGGAAATGTTTTTTCAAATTCAGTTTTTGAAATGAACTCTGATAGCCCTAACTTAGTTCTTGATAATGGGTCAGTAGTTTCTTTCATCAATGGTTCAGCAAATTTCTCTGGAGGCAATGTGATTTCAATTTCAGGTCAATGTTCTCTTTTAGGTAATTACAGTCTTTACTGCTCAGGCTTGAATAATTATGGTCAACTTGGTTTAGGTAACCAACAATTATTAAGCGGATATGTAGATTTAGGTGATAAAATTCCAGCTGCATTAAGTCAAGGGAATAATCACTTTTGTGCTATTCTTGATGATGGGTCTGTATCTTGCTGGGGTAGGAATAATAAGGGGCAATTAGGAGATGGTTCGAATAGTAATCGAAATTCTCCTACTGCGGTTAATCTTGGAGTGAATAAAACAGCAGTCTCAATTTCATCAGGCTTAGATTTCACCTGTGCTTTACTGAATACTGGAGAAGTGTCCTGTTGGGGAGACAATTCTTACGGAATATTTGCTGATGGTACAACTACTGACAGTAATACTCCTGTAATAGTCAATCATTCGATTGGCGAAAGTGTGGTATCAATATCAACGCCAGGATATAGTGTATGTGTAATTTCTTCAAGTGGTTCTATTAGTTGTTGGGGCTATTCATACACTATCTCATCTCTTGGCGGCCAGTTGACTAATGGTTCAATCTCTTTGTCTTTAGATTCTGGCCGTTCAGCAATTTCTATTCAGGGTACTAATTCTCATGCTTGTGCTATACTAGATAATGGTTCGATTAATTGCTGGGGAGTTAATACCTATGGTCAACTTGGAAATGGCGAGTGCTCTTCTGTTATACCTTCAAGTGGTTGCACGGGTTCTAATACCAATATACCTCAGTATGTAGATTTTTCTTCTTCAAATATCTCAGATGATATGATCGCAATCACCTCAGGTTTAGAATCGACTTGTTCTATATCAAACTCATATGATATATTCTGCTGGGGGAATCAGGATGGTCAATTCGATAATACTACGAATTTTTTAATATCTCCTTATCTGATGAATTTTTCAAATGGCCATGAAATTTCCTTTTCAGATCAAGATATGGATGGTGATGGAATAACTAACTTGCTTGATGTGCATATGACTGGAGATGACGATGGAGACGGTGTCCCCTCTCCTACAGATCCGTATCCAAATAATCCTGCTCGATGGATGAATTGTGATCTTGGCTCGTGGGGAAGGATCACATGTAACGAGTCTTCTATTGGACATTATTCATTATCTTCTGCATTATATCAATCTGAATGCCCTCTGGGTGAGTATCAGCACCAAACAGGTAAATCAGTTTGTAGTAAGGCTTCTGCCGGACATTATGTTAATTCATTAGCATCTCCTTCTCAAACAATTTGTCCAGAAGGTTACTATCAACAAGAAATAGGCTCGACATCTTGTGAAATTTCAGACCCTGGTAGCTTTGTATCTACTTCTACTGGTGATTCAGGTGATTCTAACCTTAGTTATAATAATTTAAGTTCTAACAGCGCTAGTTACACTGCTCGAATAAGTTCCTCTTCAGATGTGTACGATTACTATATGATTGATATTGATAAATTATATGGAGTATGGATAAATGTCGAGTCTTCAAATGCCGAAATCGGTATTTCTTTGTATAGTTCAACTCTCAGTATCATTGATTCTAACAATAGTTCTGGTTTTAGTCCCAAATCAGTTAGTACGAATAGTACTTCTAGTTCATCGTCACGAAGTATATATATTGAAATTGAAAGAATAAATTTCACAGGTCAATATTATATGAATCTAAGTTATTTCAATACTGTCGATTCCTCAATAATCGGTGATGTCAATAATCTGATTGATGCAGAAATAGGGGTAAATCAAGAGTTATGTTCTGTTGGTACATTTGAGCCAAACTCTGGTAGTGCATCTTGTACAAGCGCTGCTCAGGGTTACTTTGTATCTACCTCTGGTGCGACGTCACAGATACCCTGTTCTCCTGGGACTTATCAAGGACTAACCGGTCAATCAGGATGTTTAACGACTACACTAGGTTACTACACTTCTGCATTTGGTTCTTTTATACAGACCCCTGCCTCTCTTGGTTATTATGTCAATACTGTAGGTGCCACTAGTCAACAGTCTTGCCTAGCAGGGACATATCAAAACCAAACTGCTCAGACAACTTGTATAGATACAGATTCTGGATATTATACGTCTGTTCCAGGTTCACCAAATCAAATAGCATGTACGAATGGTAGTTATCAACCTAATACGGGTCAAACATCTTGTATTCTTGCATCTCCAGGTAATTTTGTTTCCTCTCCTGCATCTACTTATCAGAGTCCATGTACTCCTGGTAATTACCAACCTTATTCTGGACAATCATATTGTATTCAAGCAAGCCAAGGGAACTATTCTTCAGCCCCTCAATCGGTATCTCAAACACCTTGTGGTGTTGGTACATTCCAGCCGTCTATGGGTCAATTCAGATGTATTGAGGCAGCACCCGGACATTATGTTCCTACTAATGGTTCAGCATTTCAAACCGAATGCAGTCTAGGGACTTATCAACCTTCAACATCTAGTTTAAGTTGCTTAGATGCGACTCCAGGTTATTTCGTAGATATTCTAGGTTCACCTTCTCAAACACCATGTGTCCCGGGGACCTATAATCCAAATTTTTCTTCAACTAACTCTAGTGACTGCTTAGATGCCGACATCGGATATCATGTACCAAATGAAGGAGAATCATCACAATTGATTTGTTCTCCTGGAACTTACCAGCCCAATAGTGGTGAATCCTCTTGTATTGATGCTGATTCTGGATATTTTGTAGATATGTTTGGAGCGACGAATCAAACTACGTGTGAACCAGGGAATTATCAGCCTCAAGCAGGTCAATCTAGTTGTTATAATTCTGATCCTGGCCATTATGTCTCATCATTTGCAGCGAATCAACAAGTACCATGCTCGATTGGGAGCTATAATCCATCGTCTTCATCAATAAGTCCTGATTCTTGTATTCTTGCTGATTCTGGTCACTTTGTATCTACAGAAGGATCCTCGTCTCAGAATATTTGTCTAGAAGGTACTTACCAGCCATCCGAGGGATCAGATTCTTGTTTAGATGCTCCTGAAGGTACTTTTGTTCTGAATTTAGGCCAATCAGATTATGTTGAATGTTCTCCCGGTACTTACCAGCCTTCAACTAAACAAACGGTTTGTATTTCTGCTGAACCCGGATATTTCTCCTCTGATTCAATGTCAATTTCTCAAACTCCTTGTTCGCCTGGAACTTACCAGCCATCGTATGCACAATCATCTTGTATTGATGCAGATATAGGGTATTATGTATCAGATGAGGCTCAATCTAATCAACAGATAAATCCATATGATTTCTACACTGATTCTCCAGGAAGTACATTCTTGTGGGCATGCCCTACACATTACATTACTATTATTCAGGGTGCCAGTTCAGTTGACGATTGCTCGCTAGATTCAGATGATGATAGGATCATTGATTTAGATGACATAGATGATGACGGAGACGGCCGAATAGATTCAGTAGATGATTGCACTCCAGGTCTTATTAATTGGATAAGCAATTTATCTAGCGATGCAGATGCTGACGGTTGTCAAGATATTGGCGAAGATAATGATGATGATAACGATTTGACGATCGATATACTCGATGCTTTCCCCAAAGACCCCTCTGAAGATACTGATACTGATGGAGATGGTATAGGTGATAATTCAGATACAGATGATGATGGAGATGGGTGGTCAGATTCTATGGAATTAATTTGTGAAACAGATCCTATGCTATCACAATCTATCCCTTTGGACACTGATTCAGATCTTGAATGTGATTTAATAGATACAGATGACGATAATGACAATTATCCAGATATTGAAGATTGGAGCCCCCTAGATGGCTCAGAATGGGTAGATACGGATAATGACGGAATAGGGAACAATGCAGATACTGACGATGATGGGGATAGTCTATCAGATATTGATGAGATAAAATATGGTACTAATCCATTATTGGCAGATACTGATAATGATGGCTACATCGATTCAGATGATATTTTCCCTAATGATACATCTGAGTGGGAAGACTCTGATGGCGATGGTAAAGGAGATAATTCAGACTCACACCCCGGCCTCAAATATTTTCAGAATGATTTTCAGTTTGTTCTGAGTATTCTTGTGAGTATCTCAATACTAGTAATAATTGGTTTCTTAGGTGTCATTGGCTTACGTAAAAATAAGTTAGATGAAAGAGACGCCTCTGAAGAAGAAAAACCA
>DADI01000070.1:0-32383 GCA_002494975.1 Euryarchaeota archaeon UBA556 | reverse complement strand
TCTCACATTGATGCACTTCTTGATGAATTACCCACTCCACCTAAGCCACAAAAAATAACTCCTCCTGAGGGGACCCCTGTCAATGAGTATGGTCAGAAAGTTTGGGCAGATGAAACTGGACAGGTTTGGTGTCAAAATTCTGATGATTCAATATTAAGGCACGATGCCGCTACTGGTGGTTGGGTTCAGTTTCATAACTATTAGAATTGAATTACGTTAGCTCCCCATGCTAGTCCGCCACCAAATGCTGCAGTAACTACTAAACTTCCATCTTTTATCAGTCCCTTATCCATTGCTTCATACATTGCAATTGGTACACTTGCACCCGCAGTATTCCCATATTTATGTAAATTAGTGAATGTTTTTTCCATATCTAGGCCTAATTTCTCCATTCCTTTTTTTATGATATTTATGTTGGCTTGATGAGGGATAATCAGGTCAACCTCATCTATTGTTTTCCCCACTTTTGAAAGAGCATTAGTTACTGCTTGAGGAAAAGCCTCGATTGCGAAGTCCCAAACTGCTCTTCCATCCATATGGAAATACTGTTGTCCTTCTTCAAAATTATCTGAGTTAAATGGAGTTCGTACACCTCCTGATGGTATTTCAATTACTGAAGATCCAGAACCATCTGACATCAACCATGAACCTAATATCCCATTTCCTGATTTCACTTTTGAAAGAACAGCTGCACCCGCTCCGTCTCCGAATAATACGCATGTCGCCCGATCCTTCCAATTTAGGATTCTTGAATATATTTCTGAGCCAACAACAAGAACATTTTCATATCCACTAGTCCCTACAAATCTTGACCCTACATCTAGTGCATGTACCCACCCTGCACAAACGGCATTTATATCAAAAGCAGCACAATCTACACATCCCAATTTATCTTGAATAATTCCTGCCGTAGATGACAAAGGGACGTCAGGTGAAGAAGTAGCCAAAATCAGTAAATCGATATCTTTGGGAAGTAAATTTGCATTTTTTAGAGCTTGTTTACATGCTTCTACTGCAAGATCCGAAGTACATACATCAGGGCTTGCAATTCTTCTTTTCTTCATGCCAGTTTTTGTTGTTATCCACTCATCACTCGTATCTACAAATTCCATCCAATCTTCATTACTCATTTCATTAGGAGGGACATATGAACCTAAACCAATTATTCCAACAGATACCATGTTATCATGCGTGGCTAAACAACTATACTTTCAGTCTTACCGCCTTTTTTAGGATTCAGATGATGTTTAGTTAATTGAAGCATTATTTCCAATAATAGGCCAAACATGAAATCTAAAGAGCGCATCTTAGGTATATGGCATCGTTTGGAGATCATCCACCTCTACCTGAAATTCTCGAAGAATTGCTATTGGATGACTCCGTCTCTACTGTATTCTTGAAGGCTGAATGTAAGCCTAGAGTCAAAAGTGGGCATATTTCTTCTTTGAGTCTTAATGAACTCGAAAGAGAATTGTGGGACAAACCATCTTTAGAAAATCTTTCAGATGATTTGTCATTAATTATTGAGCAAAACTCAGCACGTTCTGATTGTTTTATAGAAATTGAACGTGAGGGTTGCAAAGTTATGCAGATTGGAGATTTGAGAGTTAGTTGTGCCTGGCCTCCATTCTCTGATGCATGGGAAATTACTGTTGTCCGCCCAGTTGCTAATTTACAATTATCTGATTATAAGTTAGATCAAGAATTAATTAATAGAATTTCAAACCACCATAGAGGAATATTTGTTGTAGGTAAACCTGGTTCTGGGAAAACCACTTTTGCTCAAGCAATAGCCTCTTATCTTGACTCAGAAATGGGTGCTATGGTAAAAACTATGGAATCTCCTAGGGATTTACAAGTTCCCCAGAGAGTGACACAATATGCACCTTTAGAAGGGGATTTAGAGAAAACAGCTGAAATTATCTTCTTATTAAGGCCTGATTTTGTAATATTTGATGAAGTTCGCCGAGCGCGTGATTTCGAAATATTCGGTGATGTGAGATTAGCAGGAGTCGGTCTTTTAGGAGTTACTCATGCTAATAGTGGTCTTCAGGCTATACAGAGGCTAGTTGGTAAAGTAGAACTTGGTTTAATTTCTCAAGTACTAGATACAGTTATTCATATTGAAAAAGGAAAAATAAACCAAGTTCTAGAACTGAAAATGGTAGTTAGAGCACCTACTGGTATGGAATCAGATTTAAGCCGTCCAGTTATTGAAATTAGAGAGTTCCCTTCCAATCGTTTAACTCATGAAATGTTTGCCTTTGGCTCAGAAATTGCTGTTGTTCCCGTAACCGGTTCAGGCGATGATGGAGGTAGTCCCGCTTGGAATTTGGCTGCAGAAGAACTGAAGAGGGAGGCAACTAGGCTAACTGGTATCACTGTGAAACATGCAAAATTCCTCACAGATTCATCTGCTGCTGTTTATGTTGATGATTCTGCAATAGGTTCAATGATTGGTTCAGGGGGGGAAGGTATACGTAGACTTGAACAGGATATTGGCATCAAACTCGACGTTCAATCAGTCCAAGAATTGCCTAGAGGATTAAGAAAGAAGCTAGAAAAAAGCAA
Source organism: Euryarchaeota archaeon UBA556 (assembly GCA_002494975.1). Lineage (GTDB taxonomy): Archaea > Thermoplasmatota > Poseidoniia > Poseidoniales > Thalassarchaeaceae > MGIIb-O2. The sequence goes on along the minus strand of DADI01000070.1, from coordinate 29,812 downwards.
TTATTCAGACGTTGATACTAGTTCTTGGTCGAATAAACCGGGACGGAATTGGGATTCTAAATCTGGTAAAGCAAAGAGAGGAAAAGGTAGAAAGAACCGCCGTTAATCATGCTTGGTACAAATATTCATTGTTTCTGAGAAAAATCCTATGCTCCATCTTCCTCCTTCTCTTCCTATACCTGAATCTTTTACTCCACCAAACGGAGTTCTTAAATCTCTATGAAGCCATGTATTTATCCATATCATTCCAGTATGAATTGATTCGGCGACCTTGTTCGCTTTCTCCAAATCCTCAGTCCAAATACTACCTGCTAAGCCATATCTTGTATTGTTCGCAATTTGAATTGCATGTTCATCATTAGTAAATTTATGAATAGTTACGACAGGTCCGAATATTTCTTCAGTTGAACAACGTGATTCTACACTTAAGTCAGCAATTACTGTAGGAGCTATCCAATTTCCATTTTCAAACTCTTTTGGTAGGCATGGATACCCTCCTGTAAGAATTCTCCCACCCTCTTGTTCAGCAATTCGTATATATTCTTCAATTTTTGATAAGTGTTCAGGAGATATTAATGCCCCTAATGCTGTATTTTCATCCGAAGGGTCACCTATTTTCATATTCTCAACTTCTTCAACAAATTTCTGTATAAATTGATCATAAATTCCTTCTTGAACGAGTATTCTACTTCCGCATAGGCAGACTTGTCCTTGATTCAAGAAACCAGATCTAACTACACCTGTGACAGTTTTTTCTAAATTACAATCGTTAAAAATTATACTTGAATTTTTACCACCTAATTCAAGACTTAATTTCTTAAATGATGCGGCTGCTGATTGTGCAACTATTGATCCCGTAGATGTTCCTCCTGTGAATGATACTAGATCGATATCATCATGAGATACTAACGGTGATCCTGCACCTTTTCCATCTCCATGAATAAGATTAACCACCCCCTTTGGTAAATTAATTTCATCAATTGTTTTCATCAATAAATCTGCAGTCATTGGTGTCAATTCACTTGGTTTACAGATCACCGTATTACCCATTCCTATTGCAGGTGCAACTTTCCATGAAAGCAAATATAGAGGTAAATTCCAAGGTGTTATGAGTGCTCCTACTCCTACTGGTTTGTAGATTACTCTATTCGTGGCATCTTCCATTTCAAAATATTCTACTTCTAAATCTCTTATCATGTTTGCAAAAAATCGGAAATTTTTCACTGAACGATAGGCATCAACCTCTCTCGCTAAAGAAATTGGTTTCCCCGTATCTTTACTTTCTAAGTATGCAATATTTTCATACTTTAATTCTAAACAATCTGCAATCTTATCTAACCAGTCTGCCCTTTGATTATGTGTCAAAGAAGACCAATATGGCAATGCTTCTTTGGCAGATTTAACTGCTCTATCCACATCTATTCCATTTGATTTTGGCACTTTGCCAATAATTTCTCCAGTAGCGGGTGAATAGTCATTCATCCATTCTCCTGAGTCAGGTTCCACAAATGTTCCTGAGATATAATTTTGGAGTTTCACTTTATCCCTCCAACCCGCCTTCATTAGAAAATGGGTCTTTACGTGTCATACCTGCTGAATACTCATTCCAATCAAGATTGAATCTGTCTTGATCGGGATCCCATTCGTCCCATGTCACGACTTTTTCTAGAGCTTCTTGGTATTTTTCAGGAACAATCCCAGAGACAATAAATGCCTTTTGGCGATGCAATGGGTATGGGTTTCTCAATTCAATCCCTAAAACTCCTAAAACTGCTCTTGCGACATACCAAGTTGCTTGAGAATTCCATCCATGTGCAATTTTAATTACCACACCTAGGCCTTTTGGCCAGTCTGGATGTTCTATTGATAGGCCGAGTAATCCATCTGCGCCCTCTTTCGCTATTAATTTCCCATTTCCTGCTTTAAGACATGTTGAGTCTAAACGATTGAATCCGCCTATTAAATCAGGACTTCTATTCATTGCCTCCCATATCCAGTCTTCATTTTTATTAGTTGCAAGGCCCGCAAACATTACCGCCAGTTCATCGACGGTATTGGATACAGTTGGAAGACCACAGCCATCTTTAGCAACTCTCAATGGTTCCCAATCTGGCTTATTCATATAACTTCTAAGAACATCTAGGAACATAGGAAACCATGGTGAACTTGGCAAAGTATATCCGGCTCTATTCATTCCCATTTTTCGAAGTCCCTTCAACATTGCAGCATGTTCTCCTGAACATGTATGAAACCATCTTCTTGGTCTTCTAACCTGTCTTCCAAATTGAATTAATGGTACATCTAATGGACATTGCATAAGTCCCCATTCAGATTCAGTTAGAATTGACTGGGCTGCGGCTACGTGCTCAGTGTCGCCATTATGTGAAGAACATGAAATTGCCTTCTGTTCCCAGTTCAACTCATCATCTAATACCTTAGCAAAAGTTTTCATCATTAATGGCTTCATCATTGATCTTCCATAAACAAGTACATTGCCTCCGAATGAATGTACAATTTCATCTCCATGCGCCCAAGCAACGGCTCCATGGATTGTATTTTCTGAAATGTCCATCCTTCTAAAATCAACTAAAGGTTCCCATTCTACGTCTCTTCCTGTAGCTATCCCCTCATGTTTTTCTCCCAACGGATTAGTCGGAAATACTGCTGACCCTGGTCTTCCGGGGGAAACAGATGATGGTCTAATGATTTTTTTCTCACTCATTTATTTTCTCTCCTCAATATTTGGTGCTACTTTTTCCATAAAAGCTGTCATGTCCCGTTTTACTCTCTCACTGTCATGATTGAAAAAATCAAACCAACACATCAGCCTATCATTACTGTCAAATCGTTGTGAAATCTGTTCTACCACTTCTTCCACATTTCCAATAACTGCATTATCGCTAGCACGCTCTACTTTTGCAGGGTCTATTGTACCTTCCAATGCACTCCAGTATGTTGTAAGAGCTGCTTTCGCCTCTTTTTTAGCAGCAAGGCTTTGTTCTTCTGATGTCAAACCTTCTTCATTATTTATGAATACCATAATTGTACGTGGCATCATACTCCTATTCCATTCACCTCCATCTTGGTGATAGTATTGCCTCATCCTTTCATGTGTAGCATCAATGACATGAGCCGGAGTTATGCTGAGGTTGAAAACTTGTACTGGCCTCCATTTATTAACTTCAATTTGTAATTTTGGATCATGGCTGCCTACTACTAAATTAAGTAATTCACGCCTCCATTCTTGAGGTATGGTCTTGATTTCCTCGAAATCATATCTGTGAGGTATTTCGATCAATTCAGGTAAATCATTACTATCATTATGTTTCATTGAAGCCAATTGTACCTTCCCCCAGTCTTCATCAGATCTAAAATTATCTCTAGTTAGAATTGTATCTCTAATCATTTCTGATGAAATTACTTCTCCACTTAATAATCTTAGAAATATTTCTGATGCTTCTGCAAATATTTGTCCTCTGAGAGCAGGCCATGCCGCTTCTTCGATTTCATTCCTAGGCACTATTCCATATGGCCTAGCCATGAACTCAAATCTTCCTGCAGAGAATCCTATGTGTAAGCGTCTATTTTCTTCTTCCATCATCCCATGTAGTGCAATAAATGAGCCTACACGTTCTGCTATTGCTATAGGTCCCCCCGAAGCTAGGATTGATAACACTGCACTGCCTACATCCATTCTTTTAGTTCTTGAGAACATTTTTTGTGCGATTTGGAAGAAGTCTGTGCATAATCCTACTTCTCCTGGATAATGCGGAACTACTGGCTTAGTATTTCTTTTTTGTATTTCAGTAGATAAATGGGCTTGTGCAACCCAACCTACTCCAAATCCTAATTCGTCTGCTAACTCTACTTGATCTAAGAAATTAGAGAACATTTCATTTTCAGAAGGGATGTAACCTGTTGTATCAGGTGTTTGTGAGATTGAGAAAAAAATATCAAATTGCACTATACCACACTCATATTGAACGCATTCTTCCGCCATCTACTGCTAGGCTAATTCCTCTCACTGCTCCACTACTCGGAAGACAGAGCCAAGTCACTGCTGCACCAGTTTCTAAAGGGTCAATTAATCTTTGAATAGGTACAGAACTCATCCATTTTTCTTGTACTTGTTCGATTGATTCTCCAGTTCTACTAGAAATAGATCCAGCAAGAGATTCGAGTCTATCTGTATCTGTGAAACCTGGGAGTATATTATTTATTGTTATACAAGGATCTAATTCGCGAGATAGTGACTTCGCCCAAGATCCCATTGCGCCTCTAAGTGTATTTGATAATCCGATATTGTCTATAGGTTCTCTAACTGATGTAGAAATTACATTTACAATTCTTCCATAACCTTCACTTTTCATTGCTGGCATTAGGATACGAGTGATAGTATGGGCCGCATATAGATGTCTTTTGAAAGGGGCCTCAAAATCATCTATTGTGTTAGATAGAAGAGGTCCTCCTGGGGGTCCACCTGAATTATTAATCAGTATATGTATTGGTTGTTGTTTAATCAGTTCCTTAATTTTAGATTCTAGTAGAGGTATATTTTCTAAATCTAAAGTTAATATGATGTGATTATCACCATGCATTTCTTCAGATAATAGTTCTAATTCATTAGGTGACCTTGCACAGGCTATGACCTGAGCCCCAGCTCTCGCTAACATGAGAGCAGTGGCTCTTCCTATTCCTTTTGATGCACCGCAAACAAGCGCGGTTTTCCCCTTTAGAATATTGTCTGCATATGGGAATTTAGTATCGAGTAAGTTTTCCATTTTTCACACCTAGTTTACATAATGAGCGTAAGTTTCATCTTCTAATTTCTGATTTACCACTTCTAAGATTTCATCAGGAGCGTTACGGAAAGTTGGGTTGGGACTTTCACCTTGAGGCCGACGCATTTGATCCCACTTCCCCTCCTCATAAGCCATCAATGCTTCCTTCATCAAAATTCCTGCTAAAACTAGTGTTTCATAGCATAAGTCTTCATATTTCATACCTCTTTTAACAGCGACTTCTCTCCTTAGCAAAAGATGACCAGTGTCCACTCCATTGTCACAGAAATGCGTGGATGCCCCTATTGGGATATCATGGTATACACTCCAAGCAGGGGATGCTGAACCTCTACATTCCGGCAATAGCCCTGGATGACTATTGATTACTCCGTGTTTTGGATAATCTAATATTTCTCCTCTAATTATTCTCGTCCCACCGAATACGATGAGATCTAAATCTAAGCCAATAAGGTGAGGCATGACTTCAGCAGAATTATGTATCTTGACCTCTATATTTTCAACTTGTATATTTTTTGTCAACAATTCTCTCAATTGTACTTCTATCTCTGGAGCTATCGGATTTCCCTCTATTCTTGTAAGAAATTTTTCTCTTTCTTCGTCAGCGATTTTAGAATTTTCTGAAATAATAATACTAGGTATAAATCCTTCTGAGATTAATTGTTTCAGCATCTCTCTGCCATATGGGTGTTCTTTCAGAAGTAAATATGCAAAGGTCGGCTTGCTCATAATTCTCATTTAGCGCAGGGGTTACTGATACCCATTCTTTTCGGTGATGTGTTTTGTAATTATGATCAAAGAATAACTACAAAAATCAAGTATCCCAAACCTATTCCAGCAACTAATGATACAATCATTGCAGCAAAGAACATTTTGTATAATTTAGAAATCATACCTTTTATTGGAATGCCGAATACATCATCAGAGGTACTAACAATATCAAGAAACATTTTCAACTGTGGAAGCATATTTCTTACTTTTCCTTTAGGGTGTAACTCTAGTTCTATCTCTGGGGAATAATACAACTTCTCTCACATTCCCCGCACCAGTGAGTACCATTAGTAAACGAGCAACACCTAATCCCCAACCTGCATGAGGAGGAGCACCGTAACGGAATCCATCTGTATAGAATTTGAAGTCATCTGGATTAAGATCCATATCTCTAAGGTTTTGTTCGAGCATATCTACTCTATGTTCTCTTTGACCGCCACTTGTCATTTCATCACGGCCATAATTTAGATCGAAACCTCTACTTAATTGTCCTCCTGTACTACTTTTCTCATCTTTATTATGGTAGATGTAAAATGGTTTCATAGCCATTGGCCATCGAGGTAAGAAATGGAAACCTGGATATTTCGCTGCTATCAAATCACAATGATGGCTTTCTATATCGTCTCCCCATTCTATTTCGCCACCTCCTGTTTTTACAATTTCTATAGCTTCACAATATGAAATTCTTGGGAATGGTAATTGAGGTATTTCTACAGAAATAGTATCTTCTCCTTGACTAGATTTATATTGGTTGATCACATCTATCAAATTCATATCATTTTCTGAAACTGAAGACCAAATATGGTGAATCATACGTTCTTGAACTCCCATGACGTCTTCATCATTCATCCATGCACCTTCAATATCGAATGATATAAATTCATTAAGATGCCGATATGTGTCGTGTTTTTCAGCCCTAAATGCAGGCCCTATCTCAAAAACTCTTTCGAGACCTCCAAGGACCGCTAATTGTTTGTAAAGTTGAGGGGACTGGCTGAGGAAAGCGGGTGTGTCAAAATACATCATTGGGAATAGATTGGTCCCTCCTTCTGAAGCACTAGCGATAATTTTTGGACTATTCATTTCCATAAATCCTTCCTTTATGAGATGTTCTCTACCGTACTGTAATACTTTACTTCTTAGTTGAAACATCGCATTTACGTGTGATCTTCGTAGATCTAGGTGTCTATTATCCAATCTGATGTCGAGACCGATTTTAACATCATCAATAACTCCCACGGGTAGAGGTGTGGCTGCAGTAGCAAGAATTTCACCTGAAGTCACATTAACTTCATACTCAGGTGGAGGTAATGGTTCTCCTTCTGCTACTTTGGGAGGTCTTTTTTGTGCTACTTTACCAGTTACATGAATGGTCGATTCTCGTGTTGCAGACTGGATTAAATCAAAAGTATCAGGGTCCATATTGTCTTTCTTTAGGAATGCTTGAATGTGTCCAGTCCCATCTCTCAACATTAAGAAGCAAATAGCCCCTCTACCACGTATAGTTTCAGCGTACCCAGCAATACTTACTTCGCTGTCGACCAATGTCAAGCCATTGCTTACAATTTGCCCTATTGTATGTGTTCTATAGGATGTAGGCTCCCACTCGCTACTGTCTCGCATGAATGTGCGGACGAATACTTGGTTATGAATCAAATCTATTCTTCTTCCTCAGATGCAATTTTCGCTGCTATCATCAAAAATGCAGTATGGCCCATGGGTTGATTCCCTGGTCTCACTCCACCTTTACTCGCTTTACTCCACTTTCGTTCAATTATTTCTCCAGCCCATTCTATCTCTAACCCCGCGTTTTCGCATGCATTCCAAGATTTTTCTAATTGTGAAGTAGTGGGGCAATAGCAAGCAATTCTTCCTCCGATTCTTAGGGTTGGTATAATCGAATTTACTACAGTCCATGGCTCTGCCATATCTATGATTGCAGCATCTATCTCTCCGCATATTTGTTTAACTTTTTCTTCTACATCTACAAGATTTCCTACTAATAGGTGCCAATCTGGAAATTCCGGTAAAATTTCTTCTAGTCTATCCATATTTAATTTCCCTACTTGTGCATGTTCGTCACGAATTTCTACTGAGATTAAAGTACCCGTGTTGCCTAAAACATTAGCTATATGCATTGCCAATCCAGCAGATCCATGGCCACCTTCTAATACGCGACTTCCTACACCAATTCCCATCCAAGAAAGTAGAAATCCAGAATCTTTTATGCCTATAGTTTGAGCGCGTCTAAACATATTACGCCTAGCTTCAGGTAAAGCGGCTTGGACTATAGTAAGTGATTTCTGCCCTACAGTAATTCGTTCTCCAATTGAATAACCATCTAATAATTGCATTGCATCAAATCTTCCTAGGCCTTTGACTTTAATTTCTCCTGGTTTATTTTGTAGTAAATATGCTCTTCCATCATCTTCCCTTAGAGCAACCCATTGTGAATCCTTGACTCCAACCATCATTCTCTTCGCGAAGGCTCTATGATTTCAAGTCATTTGATTATTAAATCAATCATGAATTTACGATTTTCTATTAATCATTAAATCGCTAAGGTTATAGTAAACGTTGTAAAGGCTATTAACGATGCTACGTAGTAAATTGTCATCCTCTCTTTCTGCGCTGTCATTAGTTTGTTTAATGCTGACAATGTCTCAAGTTGGTTTAATCGGCTCCGAAGAGCCAGATTCTAGGTTCAATGAGTTAGAAATGGAAGCGGCACCATTGTTCGCATCAAGTCCTGGGCACACTGTTTTTGGAGAATATGTTGGTGCACATTGGTGTGGCCCTTGCATGAGCAGTGCATCTCCATCATTGAACAACCTCAAAACATCAAATCCTGAAGACTTCACTTATATCTCATTCTTCCAGGGTTCTGGCACAGGTTGGCCTTCTGATTCTATTGGTAGTTCAGGTTCACGCAGAGATCACGTTATGGCAGCATCTAGTGGTTATCCTACATTTTCTTTCGCAGATGAACAGACAGGTAGTTGTTACAAGGTAGGTGCTGGTGGAACTAATTTCTATGACAGTACCTTTTCATCAGGAGGTTGTATGGCTCCATCGTCATCAGATTTCTCAATGGAATTATCAACTTCTTTAGATACATCTGGTGAAACAGTAACTACTGACCTTACTGTTACTTACCTAGGTTCTTTACCTTCGGTTTCTGTTTATGTCTATGCAGCAGTTACTGAACATTCAGGGGCAGAGAATTATGACGATGGTTACAAACCTCATCATGTTTGGAGATCATGGTTACTAAACACTAATGATAATGGATTTGAACAATTGATTCTATCTCCTGGTAATCCTTCTGAACTTTCTTGGGATAAACCTCTGAGTATTGTTCGAGCAGCAGGTGGAAATACTCAATACGAAAATTTCTGGCCAGTAATTGCATTAATGGATGGCCCTCATAGTACATACAACAGTTTCTATGCTGCTGTCGATCTAGACATGGCTCCATTAGTAGATATTGGAATTTCAGATTTCATAATTGAAGGGAATCCTGGTTTCGTTCAAGGGGATAATTTATTATTACGTTCAACTTTAAGAAATAATGGTGTAGATTCATATTCTGAAGGTGGCAATATCGATATTTATTACTTGAATGGACTTGAAGAGGAGTACTTAGGTGGTGCAACAATTAGATCTAATCTCGCAACTGGTTCTACACAATCAATATCTGTTAATTTCGACACATCTTCTATTGAAGTGCAGCCATCGGGAACTTCAGTATTCCGTGCTAGGCTTAGTGGCTTAGAAGGTGACCGAGTTGCAAGCAATAACTATTTAGATGTTTCAGGCTTACATGACTTACCCCCAATCCCGAGTAAACCTACTGCAGTTTCATCACCAAATGTAAATAGAGGAAGTACTGTACAATTCGAAGTCAGTGCAATTGCTAATGATTTAGTAGATACAATGGATTCTATGTACCCCTCTTTACAATATTCAAAATCAAACTTGGGATTATGGGATGATACTTGGTTAGATGTGCCAGAAATAATTGGGAATGGTGGCAATTCTAGATATCTTTATACTATTAATACTGAATTGAATTCAGAAGTAGGGTCTTACGATCTTAGAATTATGTGGACCGATGCTCGGGGTCAGAGTAGTCAATGGCTTGAATCAAATAATGCATTTATATTGCAAAATTCAGTTCCTGTAATTTACTCAAGCAGTAGCAATGAATATGCTGGTATGCCCACGGTGAAAGTTGATACTGATGAATCAGTATCTATAATTGGACTAATCAATGATGCCGAGACTCCTCTACAGATGCTAGAAATTTCTAGCGACGATCCAGGATTTATTTCATGGGATCCAATAAATCTTGAGATTAATGTGAGATTCTCACAAGTTGTGCGAGACAGCCATGGAAATCCACTACCTCAAGGGATTTATTTTAATGTAGATGATGGGGATGATGTGAATTCTGGTTTAATTTTATTTAATGTAATAGAGAACGGTGCGCCTCGCTGGTCTCCAATTAATACTCAATCATTTGAGGAGGGTGGATATGGTAGTATTACTTTCACTAATTATCTTTCAGATACTGATGATGCAGGGAATCCGGTAGCAGTTGCTGGTCTTTCATTATCTTTGTTAGGCATCTCAGATGAGACTCTTGTTGAAGCTAATTTGAACGGTCATTCTTTGTCAGTTGTTTCCCTTGATGATGATCAATACGGGATAGTCGACATAACAGTCAGAGCAAGCGATGGGGTGAAATATTCAGATACAGTTGTAACCTTCCATGTATTGAATGTTAATGATGCTCCAAATATTGATTTAACTGATATTGAAGAAATCACATTACAAACAGGAGATGTGGTAAATATGCAATTATCGGATAGAATAACCGATGTCGATAATTCTGATGATGAGATATGGACTGTTGTTAGCAATGAAGTCCCTGGGTCTACTCAATGGAATCAAATAACAGGAGTTTTAGTGATGTCTTGGCAAGAACCTGGTTCTCAAACAGTTTCAGTAACTTCTGAGGATAGATATGGTGATTCTTCAACGGTTTCGTTCCTAGTAAATGTAGTTGATGAACTACCATTAGTTTGGAAATTTGGTTCATTAGGGGATCTGACAATTTCTATAGATACAACTGAATATTACACTAACCCCTCAGTTGAGATTACAAATATTGGTGAATTAACTCTATCTGAAATCGCAGTATTTTGGAGTATTTGTAACACAGTTACTGGAATTTGTCATACCTCTGGTATATCTCATAATTTAGGGCCATTCATTGTCAACCATATAGGTGGTGAAGGATTAGGGATAGGAGATTATATGACTTTCACAGTTAGAGCTGTCGACGGAGATGGAATGGACAGAGTAACAGAAGAAACTTACAAGATTTATGCTACTTTACCTGAAGCTATAATCGATGAAGAACCTTCAGATAATGTCGAAGAATCTAGTTTCGAGATGAGTGTAATGATGATGTCTGGAATATTGGGTCTAGTATTGCTAGTAGTTTTATCTACGATTATTTTTCTAAATGTCGCAATCAGGCGAAAGAAGAGAATTGCCGATGTTTACAATACATATCCTGAGAAATTATCAGGATTACTATCGCACCAATCAATTACTCCTCCTCTTGCGACTAAAAATATAGCTCCACCACCGCCGCCTATGGTCGCCAAATTACCACCTGGCGGTTTACCAGACGGTTGGACTATGGAGCAATGGCATTACTACGGGGAAGAGTATCTTCGCCGTCTTAGGTGAGTTTTTTGCAAATGCTTCTATGACGCACCTTCAAGAAGGTCAGACTTACAGGACTAACCCCGAGGGATGCAATTGTCAGACGCTGAGCAAGATTTAGATGTCGAAAAAACCCCTCTTGAGAGTTGGGAAGATGGTGCTGCGTTTGGTGTAGCAGCAGAAAAAGATCCAATTTGTAAAACACCCGTTGAAGAATGGATAAAGGAAGTTAAGATTAAGTCAACTGCTGATGTACCCATTCCAAAGAATCTAGTCGATCAAGTAATTGGTCAAGAAGCCGCATCAATAGTTGTTAGGAAAGCAGCGGAGCAGAGAAGGCACGTAATTATGGTCGGCGAACCTGGAACTGGCAAGTCTATGTTAGCACGTTCTATGACTGAATTTCTTCCTAAAGAACAGTTAGAAGATATTCTTGTTTATCGCAATCAAGATGATGAAAATGAGCCCAAAGTAAGGACCGTTCCTGCAGGTAGGGGCTCAAGAATAATCTCTGAACGTAAAGCATTGATTAGACAACAAAGAGAAAGAACAAACCGTACATTACTATTTATTGTCTTAATTGTGGGTGCTGCTTTGGTACTAGCAACACTCTCAAGTGGTGAAATATTAACCTTAATTTTCGGTTCGTTTTTGCTTATCTTCGGTTACTTTTTCCTTAGAGGTAGGCTTACTGCAGGTGACGAAGGAAATATTCCTAAATTACTAGTTAAACATGAACGAAATGAAGAACCACCATTCATCGATGCGACAGGCACTCTCGCTGGAGCTTTACTTGGGGATGTAAGGCACGACCCTTTCCAATCGGGTGCAGATTTAGCAACTCCTGCTCATGAAAGAGTAGAACCAGGTGCCGTCCATAGAGCCAATAAGGGAGTTCTATATATTGATGAAATTCGAATGCTTAGAATGGAAGAACAGCAAGCATTGTTAGTTGCAATGCAAGAAAAAGCGTTGTCTATCTCTGGGCGTTCTGAAAGATCATCAGGAGCTCTCACTAAATCTGAACCAGTTCCTACGGATTTCATACTAATTGCAGCAGGCAATCTAGATAGTATACAAAATATGCATCCTGCTCTAAGGAGTAGAATCAGAGGTTATGGTTATGAAGTATATGTGAATACAGATATGCCCGATACTGATAGAAATCGTCGTCGTTTAGTAAGGTTCGTTTCACAAGAAGTTGTAAATGAAAGGAAGAAAACTTCAGGTAAACCTATTCCTCATTTCGATATAGAATCTATCGGACTAATCCTAAAGGAAGCTCAAAGAAGAAGTGGCCGCCGTGGTCGTTTATCTTTGAGACTACGTGAATTAGGTGGCTTAGTCAGAATTGCTGGAGATTTAGCCGTGGAAGAAAATGCTGATTTAACAACGGCATCTCATGTAATTCGTGCTAGAGCAATTGCAAAGCCATTAGAACAACAAGTTGCTGATAGATACCTTGAGCGCCAGGCGGATTATTCTATGATTGTCAATAAAGGTCACAGAATTGGAAGAGTTAATGGATTGGCAGTTTTAGGTGCTGATTCCGGACTTTCAGATTATTCAGGCGTAGTATTGCCAGTTGAAGCAATGGTTACGGCAGCACATGGTAGATCAGGTCAAGTTATTGCGACCGGTGGTCTTTCCGATTTAGCAAAGGAATCAGTAACCAATATCAGTGCAGTAGTTAAAAAATTAACAGGGAACGACATAAAAGATTTCGATATCCATGTTCAATTCCCTGGTACGCACAATGTGGATGGAGACAGTGCTTCGATTACTATGGCAACTGCGATAATTAGCGCATTCGAAGGTGTCCCTATTGAGCAGAATCTTGCTATGACTGGTTCACTATCGATAAGAGGGGAAGTTCTTCCAATAGGTGGAGTTTCTGCTAAAATAGAAGCAGCAGCAAAATCAGGAATCGAGACTATCATCATCCCTCGTTCTAACATGCAAGATGTACTCATCGATGAAAAATATGAATCAATGGTTACCGTGATCCCAGTTGACTCTCTAGATGAGGTGCTAAAACATGCTCTTGTTGGTTCGGAAGAGAAAGTATCTCTGGTGGAAAGATTATCGTTGGTTATCGATACTATTTCTAACAGTGGAGATACTCAACCTTCAGCATAATTCTGTACTCAATACTAAGTATTGTACCTTCACGGTCTGAATGTATGAGGGCAGTAGAGGGTGAGAAGTCTCCAATGGGAATTTTATTCCTAGTTGTTTTTATCGATATGTTAGGATTCACCTTAGTCATTCCATTTCTAACTTATTTCATCCAAGATCTCGCTTCAGCGGAAGGAATTGTAGATATTGGAAGGAGAGATTTGTGGGTAGGTGTGGTAATTTCTTGTTACTCAATTGCACAGTTTATTTTCACACCAATTCTAGGGGCATTAAGTGATAGATATGGTCGACGACCGATATTAATTTTCGGTTTAATATCCAATTCAATATTTTTCATAGTTTTCGGTCTTTCTGAAAGTATCACTATGGCAATAATTGCTAGGTTTTTAGCCGGTGCAGGTAATGGCAATATTGCAGTAGCTAGGGCATATATTGGAGACATTAGTGAACCTAATATGATATCTCGTCGAATGGGGATGATTGGAGCCGCCTTCGGTCTCGGTTTCATGATAGGTCCATTTATTGGAGGCATTTTATCCGACCCTGCCATGGCTTTTGGCGGTCCTTTTGAGACCTTATTTTGGGTAGATCATCCCTATTTGTTGCCATGTATATTCTCCAGTATCCTTTCATTAATTTCTCTTTCATTAGCTATAACTAGGCTGCCCGAGAGTCTTCCGTTTGAATCTAGAACTATTTCTACTGGTACTCCTTTAAAAAAGTTCAGTGGAATTTTCACTAATATTCTCAAAGTTATGAAACTTCCTAATGTGTCCACTTTAATTCTAGCTAATTTTCTCTTTATGGTTGGTTTTAGTATGATGCATGGCACATTTATTTTGTTTACTGCGATGGAGGTTGAAAACGGAGGTTTAGGATTTGATGAGATGCAAAACGGATGGATATTTGCCTTTATTGGCCTTTTAGGAGTTATTGTTCAAGGTGGCCTTATTGGTAAATTAACAGATAGGTTCAATATGAAAACTTTGATGATATTTGGGACTTTCCTATCGGGTTTAGGGATTGCTAGTTTGCCTTATGTTCCATCCAATATTAGCTGGCTTGTATTTGTTAGTTCAGCAGCATTGGCCATAGGTAATGCGTTATTCTCTCCTACTCAATCTTCATTATTAACTTTCGAAAGCAATAATGCCGGTTATGAATTAGGTGCGGTTATGGGTGCGCAAGAGGGGTACGGAGCGTTAGCTAGAATTATCGGTCCTCTTCTTGCTGCTTACATTTGGTCCCTAACAGTCGAAGGAGTTGGTTTATGGACTTACCATACTTGCTTTAGAGTGGCAGGTTTTGTTTTTGTATTGGCATTATTGCTTCAATTAAAGATTAAATTTAGTACAGATTCTCAAGGTAATGCATTAGGTGAGTAGCAAATATGGATATCATAGTCCCTGCAGTTATTGCACATGGTGGTGCTGGTCCTGGACCAAATCGTCAAGAGAATCTAGAAATAGCGGTACAAAAAGCAGCTGACATTCTCAAATCGGGTGGAAATGCCCTTGAGGCTGCAGTAGAAGCGTGTGTAATTTTAGAAGATGATCCCGTTTTTAATGCGGGCACAGGTAGTGTTATTCGTACCGATGGATCAGTTTTAACAGATGCATCAATACAGATAGGGGATGGTAGATTAGGTTTTGTAATAGCAATGGAAGATACACCAAATCCCATTAGAGTTGCTGCAGATTTACTTGATGAGGAAATAAATGGATTAACCTCTGAAGGCGCTAGAATATGGGCAGACAATAGGGGTCATCAGAGATCTAAAGTCGCAGGTAGGTCACCCGAGGGGCAGATCGGCGAT
Organism: Euryarchaeota archaeon UBA556; assembly: GCA_002494975.1. Taxonomy (GTDB): domain Archaea; phylum Thermoplasmatota; class Poseidoniia; order Poseidoniales; family Thalassarchaeaceae; genus MGIIb-O2. The sequence goes on along the minus strand of DADI01000070.1, from coordinate 14,548 downwards.
ATAAACGCCGAAATTATGGGGGATACAGTAGGGGTTATCGCTAGAGACAATAGTGGCATGATTGTCGTCGCTACAAGCACGGGTGGGTGTAGTTTCCGTCCGCCTGGTAGAGTTGGCGATGTCCCTCTTCCCGGTTCAGGTTTTTGGGCCGAAGATTGTTTAGCAGTTGCAGCAACAGGTATTGGAGAAGCAATTACGAGGGCGCTTTTGAGCAATAAAGTATACGAGCGTATAAAAAATGAAGAAATATCTTTAGAAGATTCTATGGAATGGGGTATTCGGAGTTTAATATCTCCTGAGCATTCTGTTGGATTAATTGCTTTAGGGCCAACCGGAGCCGGCATTGGCGTAGCTAATACAGACATGCCATGGGCTACATGGGAAGCTGAATCTAATGGTTGAGTTTACTTTGATTCGGGGATGCGCTTAAGGACATGGCTTTTGCCGACAGTTCAGTGATAGCATGTCTGACATCGAATCTCGCATCCAACAGATTGCATCTGTACTAGGTCAACTTGACGATTCCCAAGTCCCCCGAAATATTCGATCTTCTGCTAAAGAAGCCGTAGACAAATGGTTATTGAACAAAGATAAACAGATGGATTTGAGACTTGGAATGACGGCATCAACTCTTGATGATATATTCAATGATGCGAATTTACCTCTTCATTTTGGCCCCTTATGTCTGCAGATACAAACTGCTCTGGAGACACTTCTAACAGAAGTACGCCGTAATAAATAATTATCAAAGTTATACTTCAACTTTAATTAAAGTTGATTATTAGTAAAAAGAATGTCGATAATGTGTATAATTTAATCGAATTAAATCAAGTACTTCGGCGTTCTACTGCCTTCATTCTTAAGTTAGTATATTTACACTTTCGGCAGCAACGAGGTTTTGATCCACGGTGTGTTGCCGAGCACTTCATGCATATCCACTTCTTGAGAAGACGAGCCTCTGCTACACTGTGACGTTGAGCCATATAGTCAAGCCGAACTGCCTACCCTTGATAATCGCTTTGCTGAGTATTTCATCTATATATTGGTATTATTTTCAAGATTTCTAGACCGAACTATTCATTCGCCTTCGGCTCAGCCGGACCCAATGTGCCAGCGAATATTGTACTAGGTGCCCAATGGGGAGATGAAGGAAAAGGTAAGGCAATTGACCAATTAGCACCCAATTCGACGTGGGCTGTTCGCTTCCAAGGAGGGAATAATGCTGGCCATACTATTGTTTTAGGGGATACTACACTTAAACTGCATCAAATTCCTTCCGGTGTCACCTCTATGGATTGTAATTTAGTTCTTGGTGACGGTATGGTGATTGACCCCTGGGTTCTCGAAGAAGAACTAGAAAGATGGTTCTCACTCACTAAAGAAAGGCCCGAAGGGAAGAGGCTGTTTATCAGTGAGAGAGCATCTGTAATTTTACCATTCCACAGATTGTATGACTCTGCAGATAAGATAGTTGGTACCACAGGTAGAGGCATAGGTCCAGCTTACAGAGATAGAATCGAAAGAGTAGGTATCCGTTTCTGTGATATTACTGGAATCATTCCTGATGATGAGAAACTCTCTGCTATTGCTATCCGGATGAATAAACAATTAGATTCAGTAGGTGTTTCTGAAAAGATAGATCCAGAATCTCTCAAATCAGATTTACAATGGATACTCGATAGGTATCCAGATACAATTAGGCCTACTGGGTTAATGGTGGATTTTGCTTTACAAAATGGTGAACAAATACTACTCGAAGGCGCTCAAGGTGCTATGCTAGACATTGATCAAGGGACGTATCCATTCGTCACCTCTTCGGTAACCAGTCGCGCAAATGCCACGCATGGCGCAGGAATTCATCCAGGGCATGTGGAACAGTGTTTTGGAATTACTAAAGCATATACTACCAGGGTGGGTAACGGTCCATTCCCCTCTGAATTATCTCTTGATGGAGGTCCGGGGCAACATATGGCACAAGTAGGTCATGAATACGGAACAACTACTGGCCGCCCTCGTAGGACCGGTTGGTTAGATATGGTTGCATTACGAGATGCTCACAGATTCAATGGATACACCGGCCTTGTAGTGACGAAACTCGATGTTCTTGGAGGTTTAGATGAGATTAAAATATGCATAGGTTATGACTTCGATGGAAAAGTAATCAAATATTTCCCTACAACATCCGATGAAGTTGCTCGATGTAAACCTATTTACGAGACTCATGAAGGATTCCCTGCGCTCTCTGATGAGGAATGGATTTCTATGGCAGATCTCTCCCGTTCAGAGGGTACAGGATATGCAGCCATGCCTGAAAAAGTTCGACATATTGTGGAAAGAATTGAATATTTATCTGGAATCCCAGTTGTTAGTGTTGGTGTAGGACCTGATAGAAAGGCCTCAATCGCCAAGGTAAATGGACCCTTTGATGTACCTTCCGAAGAGGTAACGTTCTAATCCAAAGTTCATTTCCGAATACTCATGGGATTCAAATCCAGAGCTAAAAAGAAGCAGAAAGAAGCTTCAGATGCAAAAGGTCCTTCTGTAAAAGTCAAAGAAGAATATTCTGGAGAAGCTCGTTGTGACGTTGCTGATTGCGATAATTGGGCGGATAAGAAAATAGGCGGAAGGAAGCTTGCTTTTGATAGGGCAGCTGATGTTTGGGGTGAAGATGGTCTTCTTGGAAGTTCACGTAGAGTAACTGTTTGTAAGTCATGTTACAAGGAATGGAAAAAGGCAAAGAAAGATGACCCTAATGAATGGGGTTGAATTAACACCCAGTTTTTCTATTAGTAATGATAAAATGCATTATGCAATAGCATCACAATATGAGCCATCCTGTTAATGAACCTATTCTTGGATACTCGCCTGGTAGTCAGGAGAGGATTGATATTCAGAATGAACTCGACAGACAGATGAATGAGATCCTAGAAATCCCCTGTATTGTTAACGGTAAAGAAATATTTACCGGTGTAACTACTACTCAAGTAATACCTCACAACCACGGTCATATCATTGCTAAAGTTCATTTAGCGGGTAAAGCAGAAATGGAAGAGGCATGTGAAGCGGCGGTTAATGCTCAAAAGTCTTGGATAGATATTGGTTTAGAGGGAAGATGTGAAATTTTTGAAAGATCTGCTGACTTATTAGCCGGTGAATGGCGCATGAAGGTAAATGCATCTACTATGCTTAATCAATCGAAAACAGTATTTCAAGCAGAGATTGATGCAGCCTGTGAATTAATTGATTTCTGGCGCTTTAACTGCCATTATGCGCGCGGATTCCATGATGATTTACAGCCTTTAGTATCTCCTGAAGGTGTTATTAATTCAACCGAGATTAGACCTTTGGAAGGTTTTGTTCTTTCAATTACTCCGTTTAATTTTACAAGTATTGCTGCTAATCTACCCAGTGCTCCAGCAATAGTCGGATGCACCTCTATTTGGAAACCAAGTCGTAATTCGTATTACTCGAATTATGTTTTGATGCAATTAATGATGGAAGCAGGATTACCAGATGGTGTAATAAATTTCCTCCCCGGTTCTGGTGCAGAAATTACAGAAGTTGCTTTATCTAATCCCGATTTTGCAGGATTACATTTTACAGGATCGACAGCAACTTTCCAAGGCTTGTGGCAAGAAATAGGTCTTGCTTTACCCAATCTTCGTTCTTATCCTCGAATTGTTGGCGAAACTGGAGGAAAAGATTTCGTAGTCGCTCATCCTAATTGTGATCATAGAGGATTATTAGTTGCTTTACTTAGAGGTTCATTCGAATATCAAGGTCAGAAATGTTCCGCTGCAAGCCGAGCTTATGTCCCCGAATCCGTTTGGAATTCGATTTCTGGCGATTTATGCGCTGAAATTAGGAAAATCAAGATGGGCGACGCTCGGGATTTCACAAATTTTATGACTGCCGTAATAGATAAAAGATCATTCGATAAGATAGCAGGATATATTGATAGAGCTAAGATTAATGATGACTGTGAAATTATAGTCGGAGGTAATTATGACAATTCTGTTGGCTGGTTTATTGAACCAACTATAATTGTAACCACGGATCCTAAATCTGAAACAATGATTCATGAAATTTTTGGCCCTGTTTTGACAGTTTATGTTTATGATGACGATAAATTTGATGAGGTTTTAGAAATTTGTGATGAATCATCACCATACGCGCTCACAGGTTCTATTTTTGCTAAGGAAGAGAAAGACATTCAGAAAGCTTTCAACCAACTAAGATTTACTGCGGGAAATTTCTATATTAATGACAAACCTACAGGTGCTGTAGTCGCCCAACAGCCATTTGGTGGTGCTAGAGCTAGTGGCACTAATGACAAAGCAGGTGGGCCATTGAACTTACTAAGGTGGATAAGTCCACGCTCAATCAAGAGAACATTAGATACCCCGCATGAATGGGACTATCCATTTATGCAATCAGATACCTAACTAGGAATATTCAATAACATTAGGCGAATCCTCGGTTTAGGGGAGCTTTTGCTGAGAGGTTACGGAAGTAACGACCCTTTGACCTGATCTGGGTAATACCAGCGGAGGAAGAAAAAATGGATACAAATATTGCTTACGGATTAATGCTTGCTACTCTGGGATTTTTTGGATATATAGGGTACCAATCAGTATCTAAAAAAGAAATTAATAGTGACGAATACCTATCCGCTAGAGGTACCCAAGGTACAATGAGTATTACACTCAGTCTTTTCGCCTCAGGGATGGGTATTTGGGTACTTTTAGGGCCATCTGAGGTGGGTTATTATGGTGGTTTTTGGGATGTTTTCGGTTATGCATTATCTGCATCAACGCCCTTTCTTTTACTTGCATATGTAGGTCCAATGATTCGAGAGCGGTTACCTGATGGTGTGACTCTTGCTGATTATGCTAAATCTCGTGCAGGTAGACCTATGCAGATTTATGTTGGTTTAATATCAATCTTGTATATGTTTACCTTTCTTTTTGCAGAATTCACTGCTATTGGTAAGGTGATGGAAATTTTAGTTGGTATGGAGCCTTTGGTTCCTATGGTTGCAGTGGGTATTGTGACCGCCGGTTATACCGCTTATGGAGGACTTCCCGCCTCACTTGAAACAGATAAAATTCAGGCGTGGGGAATTATGTTTTTGATTACCATTTTACTATTTATTCTGTTTATTGGAGATATAAATATTTTAATTTCTGATGCCAAATCATATACTCCTGAAGATATTGAATGGAATTGGTATCACGGTAGTATCACTGACACATCAACATTCAAATCTGGTTTAGCACTTGTTTTAGCGATAACTGCTGCAGAAATGTTTTCTCAAGGTAATTGGCAAAGGGCATGGGCTAGTGAAAATGATAAAGCATTGAAAAAAGGCGCAATTAGTGCTTCTTTGATTGTCTTCCCTTTGATATTTGTAATGGGTTTCCTAGGGACTTCGGTAGCAGGCCAGGGCGCGGTCAGTGACCCCGCAGTTTCTTTCTTTTACTTGATTGAAGACATAGGCCTTGTTTTTGTCATATCATTTGTCATACTATCTATTGCATTGGTTTGTTCTAGCGTCGATACATTACAAAACGCAATAATCGCGTCACTATCTAGAGATATATCTGACGATAAAATCAATCTTAGTACTGCTAAATATTTGACTGTAGCATTGATACCATTAGCAATTTACTTAGCAACAGGTCCTACAATTGCCGGTTTTACTTTAGATAGTGGTGGTGTTTTCGAAATTTTCCTTAGAGCGGATTTGTATGCAGCAGCAACTATTGGTCCTGTTTTGCTGACTTTATGGGATAGAGTTTCATCAAGTGGCGCTCTTATTGGTGCATTTTCAGGTATCCTTTCAGTAGTAATTTATGGTATATTAACTGAAGACTTTTCTGCAGGGATAGAATATCTATTTTCACCTACAAATGATGATGGTTTAGCTAATCTAGAAGTATTTCTCAGTGCAATCATTGGTTCGTCTTTGATGACTATTATCGTATCAGAGATTCTACCCGATAATAAATGACTTTTCTATAATTAATTAGTCAAGTTCATATCCATTACTTGATGAGTTATTGCACATGAACAGAGATCCGTTCGTATCTAAACTGATGTTTCCTTGGAAAAGATTCTGGGGGGGGACCTGGAAAAGACGTGCACAATTAGGCGGTAGATGGTATCCTTTTGAAGTATTCATTATCGGTATAATATTTATTGCAGTGCCTTATTTCGGTTCGAATAATATTGCACACTTGTATCTTGAAGATGCATTTTCGGTATTCCCTGAGAATTCTTACGATCGCTCAGTTCCAGTAATTAATTGGATGATTATTCCATATGCTGCTTTGTATTTATTCTATCCTGCAACCTTGATTTTAGCACCTAAGGACGATAAAGGTCGTTTAGAATTGGTTTCAGCAATGCAAATGCTGATCTTGGCTACACTATTTTGTGTAATGTTCTTTCTACTTTTTCCAGCAGAAGTTGACATGAGAGATGCTATTGACTGGGACTCAATGAATGGTATAGAGACAATTCTGTTTGAATTTATACATACGTCCGATAAGCCCTGGAATGCATGGCCAAGTTTACACATTGTTCATTCATATTGTCTTGCACGAATGATGACTCATTGGTTAAGTAACAATTATTCAGAAACTAAGTGGGCAAAACCATTCTTACTTCTCTTATGGATAGAATGGACATTATTATGCATTAGTATTCTTACAACAAAACAACATTACATGTTTGATTTATTTTCTGGTATGTTTGTTGGTTATGCTGCATGGAGAGTCTTCGAACCTACTCTAAATAAGATTCATTCTACTGATGTTAATTCCCTACTGGAAGAAATCGGTTGGTCTAACTAATTGTAAACAATTGGTAAGAATGCATTAGCTGCATCTTCACAAGAATTAGCAACATCATCAAGCCTTTGTAATACTCTATACATATGTACTGCTGCAAGAGGGTCATCTACTCCTTCTCTAAATACGAATCCTGCTGCACGACTTTCAACTAAGTCCGCCTCATGTTCTGCAAGGTTTACTCGATGAATTAATTCCCTTAACTCAGTTCGTCCTTTCTTGGTGTACCCAGAAAGTGTTAGATCTCTCAGATGTAGAACAGTATCCTCGTAAATCGCTGCAGTTTTTTGTACTGCTTCAGCCATCTCGATTACCATTTTTCTTGCCTCTTCATTAGTATAAAGTTCTCTGAAAGACAGTTGTTCTGCAACATTTTGCGCATAATCTGCTATTCTGTCCTGTCTTCCAAGCATGTAAAGGAACTCATCGCTGTCTATCAGCAGTTTCCAGCCTTTGCTGCTTACTTTCTCTCTCAATGCATTTTTGATGTCGTCTGCTTTCAACTCAGCCTCAATTGTAGCATTAATTTCTTCAGATGCATCTTCTCCAGATGCGCTCTTTTTTACTGCAGTTAACATGTGGTTGACAGTCTCTTCTACTGCTTCTGCATGCGTGTGGAATAATTCGAAAACTGTAGGGTCATATTTTCCACTATCAGCTCCAGCATCTGCCAATGCATCCTCTACAAATATTTCATCACCACTAGTTTTCCATATTACATAACCTACTAGCAAGAATGAGATAGGAAGTACAACAATTAATTTCAATGGGTCTGAACCCATAGCGACGTATAGTGTTACAGCACCAAATCCTGCAGCAGGAAGACTTGCAACCCAAGATGCAGCTATCTTTCCAAATACTCTGAAATCGACATTCTTTGCCCCTCCTGCTAAACCTACTCCTACAACCGATCCAACTAGTGTATGAGTAGTTGATACAGGAACTGCTAAGAACGGCATCGAGAAAATCAGGATTGTTGTTGCGGCACCAAATTCTGCTGCGAATCCTCTTGTCGGTGTAATGTCGGTAATCTTAGTGCCAATTGTTTCCATTACTCTCCATCCCCATGTAACTACACCGACTGCAATACCTACAGATCCTAGTAGGACTAACCAAAGTGGGACAGCAACTTCTTCCGGCAAAGTTCCATTTAAGTATGCACCACTAGATAGAATATCGTATACTGCAGCCATTGGACCGATTGCATTTGACCTATCGTTAGCACCATGAGCGAATGCAACATAAGCCGCAGTAATTATCTGTAGCCAGACGAAAATCTTCTCCACTCCTTGAAAGCCTTCGCGCTGTTTCTTGAAATCATAGTCTCTCAAAACGTACCATAGGATAAATGATGCAATACATCCTATGATAAATGCTACAATTAATGAATTGATTGGGAACCAAGCATTTTCTGCCATAGGGTTGAATACTCCGTTTTCTTTTACAGGTAGCCAATCATTCTTATCTTCGATCCATCCTTCTGAGGCTGCCCTAGAAATAAATCCCTTTAGAGCCTTGAATTGTAATGCTAGACCTAATGTAAAGAATGTAGGTAGTGCAAAGATAGGTGCCAACCATCTTGATCTCCCAATGGGATCATCCGCATCAAGAATACTCACGCGGACGATGAAGAATGTGGAGAAAGCAAGAATNNCCTCCCATCAATGGACTTGCGACCCAAGACATGACTACTTTTCTCACAACTTCCCAATCAATTAGTGTCGCATTATGTTGCACTTCCAGAACTAATCCTACTCCCACTATTCCACCAATTATTGAGTGAGTGGTAGATACAGGTAAACCAAAACGAGTTGCTATTGTTAGCCAAACAGCTGCAGCCATCATTGCTGCAATAAATCCGAACATCAGATCATTCACAAATGCACTCGAATTAGTTAGAGCTTCATCGGCTAAATCCATATTTAAGATACCCTTTCTAATAGTATCTGTAACTGCATCACCTGCAAAGAAAGCTCCACAGAATTCAAACACAGCAGCAATAATAACTGCCTGTCTCAATGTCAAGGCTCTGGAACCTACAGATGTCCCCATTGCATTGGCTACATCATTGGCTCCTATGTTCCATGACATGTAGGCGCAAACAGCAATAGCGAGAAAAAGGACTACAATCATAATCGGTTCCATAATCTACATACGGTATATGTTTAGTTTATCAATTTTGAAATATAGAAACTATATAGTTTTTTTAAAAACGCTGTACTGAGATTTATATATAATTATATATCTTAGGTTATCTTCGGGCTAACATGAACTCTGAGAGCGGGGCTAAGTCAGAAGTTAGAAGGATACAGTTAACTGGTGGTTCGACCTACATAGTCAGTCTACCAAAAAGTTGGGTAACTCAACATGGTTTAGGTGCTAGAGATGAAGTAAGAATTGAATGGCGTCCTTCTGGTACATTGAGGGTAATAGCAGATGCATCTTCAGTAGTTAAACAAAGAGAAGTAAGGATAAATTGTAACGAAATACCTGATGATATGATATTCGACCATTTAGTTGCATCTTACTTGTCGGGGGCTCATCGAATAATTATCTCATCGAATATAGAATTTTCTCGCTTTCAGAGGAAAATATTTCGTGATTTTGTTAAATCAACAAGAGGCCTTGAAATAACTAACGACCACAGTCGAGAAATTGAAATGATAAGTCTACTTAATCCTTCCGAAATGCCGTTATTTTCAAGTATAAATCGCATGTATCTATTGATATCCCGGCAAATAAGAGACTTTTCTGAAGTTCTTATGGGTGGTGACCCTGATATTCTTGAAGAATCTTCTGAGTTAGAGAATGAAGTAGATGCTTTGCGATTACTTCTTGAAAGGCAGGCAGGCCAAATTTTAGAATCTGCAAGTATTGAAGATTCTTTGGGTACTTCAAGATGGGAAGCTGCAGAATTGTGTAAATTAGTTAGGACATTGGAAAGAATGGGTGATCATAGTTTTGCTTTATGTGATTTAGCGAAATCATACAAAGCCCCCAACCTAATTAATATGGATTCTCTGCCAATATCTATAATTCCAATCTGGCACAATTCAATAAAATTATTAGTATCTAACTTGAAAAATAGAAATTTTTCTGAAATCCATGATGCTAAATTCAAATTAATTACTGCTCAAAAAGATTTAATTCAGTATGAAGAGGTACTAAGGGCTAGTGATGTCGATATATCTGATGCTTTATTTTTAGATAGAGTTTCAGAATCTTTGAGAAGAATTTGTGCCTATTCAATAAACATGGCTGAAATATTAATGAATATACAAACACATAGAGATTCTATAGAAGTATATACTTAGTTTTACGAGTTAGTTCATTTCAGAATTATTTAGTCAATTCTCCTCGTACAAATTTAATGTATCTCTGTTCTTCATTTGCTTCAAATGGGTGTTCTCCGATATTTTGTTGATATGCAATACCTATCCATGAACCATCTTCACTAATCACGGTCTCAAAGAAATCATGTAAAGCATGAACGTCAGAATTTGCTTCCTCATATGCTGTGACAATATGGAGTGGCTCAGGGTCTGCGACAGTGAATTCCCATTGGTCTCCTTCTTGTGGTTCATTCAATACTCCAGCATAAAGATACCATTCTTCTCCTTCAACATAGTCTCCATCTAAATCCCCATCCTCAAAATCTAAGCCATAGAATGCTAAAGTAACTATATTTTCATCACTAATGCTTACAAATGGGTACATCTGAATGCCATTGATATGAGATACATTCCAAGTAGACCAATTTACTCCATAATCATATGATAAAGCGATTCTTAATTCCCAAGCCCCGATACTTCCATTAGGACAGTCTGCCCAAACTACTGCTACAGTCCCTTTTTCATTTGTATTTACTACAGGATAACCCTCTGGACAATTTCCTTCCCTTGGGCCTACATCAATAGGTGCTTGCCAAGTTCCATCTGTAAGTCCAGTCCCTCTTCCATAGTCATCACTAATTCTCACAACAACCTCTCCGCTGTTTGTATCTGCATCTTCTTGAGCGATGTAGACATAAGATCCATGTCTTTGACTTGCAATTGTACTCCATCCTCCAGGTACTGCATAGCATTGACTAAATGTCAAACCACCATCTTCAGAATGGTAATACCAATATCTACCGACGTCTCCTGTACATTCAGGTGGAGATGCCCCTGAGTTACCTAGGTAATGGATAATTCCATCTCCTTGTGCAGCAACCCATGGTCTATCATCTGCAGCCATTGTATTCATTCTTTGACACAATCCTGTATCATAGGATGTGCCATTATTTGAGAGAGTATGCCACCAATTATCTTCCAAAGTCGTATCTAGATAGTACACGGTATCCTGCGCATCTACTGAAATATCTCCCTCATCTCCTAGACATTCTGAACCACCTGAAAAGTAATTCGCTGTAAATGAATTACCAGGAGTAGAACCAAAATTTTCTCCATGACCCCATGTAGTGCCGTTATCATAAGATGCCCAAAACCAAGAAGCCCAGTAATCCCAACTAGTTTCTGCACCATCTTGACATGCATACCAGGGCCCAGGTTCTCCTCCTAATACTGGGAAAAATGGATTACTTTCTCCACCCCAGCGTAAATCTTTGTGTGCTGTTATAAACATATTTCCATTACTTGTTATAGAAATACTGGGCTCATATCCTATTCCAAATTCGGGAAGATCTTGTCCATTTGATTCGTCCACACATTCAGGATGTCTCGGTAAATACTGGCTTTCACTCCACGTAATAGAAATTGAACTCGAATCCTCCAAACTATTTCCTTCAGGGTTTTCATTACCATTCAATACAAAAAAATGCATAGAAGCAGCTACAAGTATTACCACTAATAATATCGAATTAATTGACAAAATTAATTTATCTTTATCTATCTTTTTTCTATTGATATATATGATTGGGCCAGAATCAACAGATGAGTTTTCTTCTGACTCCATAATACCACGAATAGTATCTATGCTTTGAGTGTCACCTATTGGCGTAGTAAATTATTATCCTATAATCATCGATACTAATTCGGTTTGTGTCAAGTAAATTAATAGTCCCATACCTGCAAACATCATCATCCATGCACCAATAGATTTGATTAAACCTGTTGAGTTTCTAAGATAACCAATCATCGCTTGCCTTCCCATGCTAACCAATGCTGTGACGACAATCATAAGGAAGCTGACTGAAATCATCAACCCAATAAGACCAAAGAAAAATTCAACTCTCCCTACGATTGATAGCCATCCTATGAATGGAAATACTGCTGCAGCAGTGCAATCAACTGATGCTGCGGAGTATCCAATACCCCATAGATACATATTTCTCCTTGGCGTGAATAGTTCCTCATTATCTTCTTTAGTTTGATATTTATCTATTATATTTTGAACTCCAGAAAGTATGTGTGAGGTCCAACCCAGTAGCATTAATCCTCCTAGTATGATTAGTAGGAATGCTATACCCACTGCTATATCATGCAGAAAACCAGATAGATTGAAAATTTCAGATAATCCAAATATGATTATTCCGATTATTGAGAAGAAGGTTAATTGCCCTAAAGCTGCATATGAACCCATTGCCAAAGGTCCGGGCATATTTCCAATTAATTTACCATTTTCTCTAAGTTCATCTTCTCTCATCCCTAAGCTTAAAGTATAGGTGATGTAGGATGGTAAAACTGGAAAAGCACAAGGACTGAAGTATACTAGTACCCCTAAAAATAATCCGATTATGAAAACTCCATAAATCGACCTATCAGTTTTCTTAATTCCAAATCTTAGTTCTTCAGCATCTCCGAGATTTGCCTTTTCGACTGCATTATCGAAAGAATTCCAACCATCAAGAGGTGTTCCTGTACTTTCTTTTGCGACGACATAACCTTCGTGATCAATAACTAGGACTAGAGGTAATAATTGTGCAGAATAATATTCTACTATATCTCCTCTTTCTCCGTCTTCTAATACAATAGTTTCCGCCCCACCATTAACAACAGGCCAGTACATATATTTCTCAGAATCAGAATCACCAAATGTTGAATTTATTTGTTCAAATGTCTCATATTCATACCACGAAGCAATTGAAACAACAACTACTGAGTAATTCCCCCCTAGTTCTTTCCAAGATTCTATATTCTGATTAATGTGTTCTTGCACATAATGGCAGTTTGCACAATCTATTGACATGAAATCGAGTATGACCACATTACCGCGTAATTCCGATAATTGCATACTACCATTCTCTAAAGGAATTGCGTCATCAATTCCTGTTCTATTCATAGTAGGGGCGATAAAGTCAGACACGGGTTCAATTTCATCAGAAACACCATATATGGATGTTGATAATCCGAAAAGAGATAATGATGCAAAACCAATTACACAGAATAATACTAATCCGATTCCAAATGCTTTCCATGTGTCTTTTTGTCTAAGAACGCTAAAGTCCAGACTTGCGTTCATAAACCGGCCTAAGAGATGGTAGTTTTTCATACCGGCGCATTAGTGCTCATATTTTTCTAATTAAAAAAAGACATTTGCCAATCTCATTGTTGAAGGCCTTGACTACACGCAAGAAGGTTATGAGTAAGCCATGGGCCCCCTCTCATGTATCTGAAGTTGCTAAAGGATTAGGGATAGATTTGCGAATAAGTGGGGAAGTCAAACATAGTTTGGTCATTCTACTACAATCGAAATTAAGGGAAATTACTAAACAAATGGAGCTTGAGACTCTTGACAAATACCCAGGGAGAAAAACATTAGATGATCCATCTCGAACAAGGCTCGGATTCAACAGAACGAGAGGGTTGATGATTGATGAAATCTCCGATGTGGAATCTGTAAGTTCTGCTGCAGTTATTTCTGCCAATGAGGAATTAGAAAGGTACCTAAGAGCCATTCTTATTTCCGCATCCGAGATTGCTAACGACGATAGAGTTGCAACAATTAAGCAGAGGCATTTAGATATCGCATTTTCAGATTCTACAACTCATGATACTGAGCAAGACTCAGAAACTCCAGTAGTCCGGGTGGAAAAACATGGTTCTCTTGATACTAAATTTGATGTTTTAACCTCTGTGAGTTTGAAAAACATAGTCAAACAGCTTTCAGGTAAGAAGTTAGAGAATGATGCCTTAGATGAACTAATACTTTTGTATTATGATAATGCTGCAGATATAGAGTATAATTTACAGAAAAACATTGCTTTAGGGGATATTGAAGAGATTAAGAATTCACACCAAAAATTCGAGCAACTGATGATGCTAGGGTGGATGAGGAGGATTCTTAAATCTGCATCTGAGAAAGCAGAATCTCAAGGTTCGAATATAATCAAATTAGACCATATAGTATCAGTAGACCAATAATCAGAGATATTAATTCATGAACTCTTTTTCAAAGTTCGAATCTAAAAGTTCCAAAAGTCCCATTACATTATCATGAATTTCAAATAATGTATTATCAGCAGTATAGATTAGAAGAACTTCAGATTCATTATCTTCTTCCTTAATGTGTTGATATGCACAGATAGATTGTACACGTATTCTTGTCGGGCCTAAGTCTGTCATTGCTTTAATCCACATGCTCATGATTCCTGCGGCGCCCGAATAAGGGTTTTAATCGTTTTCATGCTATGTATTGCTGAATACAGGTAATTTCATTCTCTTTTTTGACCAGATGAAGATTTTTTATTTCCTCTT
>DADI01000004.1 GCA_002494975.1 Euryarchaeota archaeon UBA556 | reverse complement strand
GGGCGAATCATGTATAGGGTAGATACAACTCTCATTGAACCTATTAAGACCTCAATATTATGCGGTAAATGCGCTAACTTGTATTGGTTAGATGGAAATAAACCAAATACATTCGATTGCCCGGAATGTTTAGTCACTCTCTGGCATGAAGAAGAAGAATGAACTTAACTTCGATAAGTAAGCGTCAAGAGTGAATGCTCACAGGGTGAGATGAGGGGAAAGCATGACGCTCGGAAACAATGAGAAAAAGATGCTCAGAGCCATGCTTACTAAGGCAAATCATATTTGGACATTAGACGAATTACTAGAAGTGACTGAATGGACAGATCAAGTTCACGTAGCGGGCTCAGGTAAAATCCTGATGGAAGAAAATCTAGTTCAAATTACAGAAACAAAGGAAAATATTGTGACATTGGGGGATGAGGGCAATAATGCTGTAAATAATGGTTTACTAGAGTTTAAATTATGGAACTGGGTCATTCAACAATCAGAATCAAATCGAACTATGAAGGGATTATTTAGTGCTGGTTTTGAAAGGCATGAAGCAGGACCTGGCGTAGGATTGTTGAAATCACTAGGTGTTTCTATTAACTCAGGTATATTTATTTCAGAGAATGAAGACAAAGTATCCATTCAGATTCAAAAGAGAACTGATTTCATCAATAAGTTATCTGATAATAGGACTAATGCGGAAGAATTAGATGATGAAATGGTTGAACATTTTAAGACTAGGAAGGGTCTGATAAATATTGAAGAAAACATCACTAGAGAATGGAAGTTGACAAAAAAAGGCATGGAGATACAAGATTCTGAATTAGAACAAATTAAATTAATAGGAGAAATTACCCCTGAATTCTTACAGAAAGAGGGATGGGAAAGTGCACAGTATAAAGAATTCGACATAAATGCAGATGCGCCAATACCAATGGGAGGAAGACCGCACCCTATGCAATCACTGATAGAAAGAATAAGATCGGTTTTCCTTGAAATGGGTTTCTCAGAAATTGAAGGAGATTACGTGCAATCAGCAGGATGGAATATGGACGCTCTATTTATTCCTCAATCACACCCTGCGAGAACAATGCAAGATACCTTTTATCTCGATGAGCCTAAAGAAATAGATATTCCAGAGGATATGCTTGACCTTTGGGCATCAGTTCACGAGAGTGGACACGATACAGGAAGCCTTGGATGGGGAGCCAAATTTGACAAAGAAGAATCTAAAAGAGGTCTTCTGAGAACTCATACTACTGTTAATACAGTAAAACACATAGCAGAAAATCCCGAAATTCCTTGTCGTGTCTTCGGCATAGGTCGAGTTTTCAGGCAAGAGACTATTGACAGAACACATTTACCAGAATTTCACCAAATTGAAGGAATAATACATGAACCTAATGCTAGCCTACCTATGCTAATTTCTACATTAAAAACATTCTATTCGAAAATGGGATATCCTGATGTTCGAGTTAGGCCAGCATATTTCCCATATACTGAGCCAAGTGTAGAGGTAGAAGTATACTGGCGTGGAAAATGGTTAGAACTAGGAGGGGCTGGAATATTCCGTCCAGAAGTTACGGAACCTCTAGGTAGCGAATGGCCCGTATGCGCTTGGGGTATGGGTCTAGAACGACTAGCTATGCTAGTTTTGGAGTTAGATGATATTCGCGAACTTTATCAGCCTGATTTAGAGCGCTTGAGCCGAATGCCGATTCTCTAGAATATCTGTAAATTACTGCCATCATTAATACAGATATTATAATCAATCCAATATTTGGAGGATTGGATGACCAAGGTATAGCAATCAATCCAGCTTCAGATGACTGACCACCAGGTGGACCACCGCCACATCCATCAGGAGGAGGACCTATTCCAGGACCCCAAGTTTCTCCATGACCGGCACAAGGATCTTCGTCATCGTCCCCACTATCATCACCGGATGGTAATTCACCAGCATAACAATTAATGAAATAAGGGAAACCAATACCTCCGTCTCCATTAAACATAGTAGTATGATAATGGTATATTCCTTCTGGCCAATCAGGTGTTTCACTGAATATTCCATTACAAGCATCTAATGTTCCAAGGCCTTGAATATACTCGTAATCATTAATCCCTCCAGAACCATCAGCTCCATCTTTAAGTTGATATGAAGAGGTCATTTCAACTACTTCACCTTCATCATTCCAACCTGTATACCCATATATTGAATACCCATCAAGTGCGAAACCTACTATTCTTGAATGTGTAGATAAGGTCCTTTGAGAATCTAGGTTGTAGTCATACATTGTTTCTCCTTCTTCACCATGCCAATGTATACAATTAGCATCTGCATGATAATGGTAAACTCCACCTGGACCAGAATGACCATGACATACACCAAGATCTACTTGCTGCTCTCCTTCTTCTTGCTCATATGCACCTTCTTCAAGAGCCACTGCATCTCCTCCTGGTCCATCCTCAGGGCCATAAATTGCAACCCCTGTGACTGCGAAAGCAATAGTTCCTCTAATTGGCGCCATGACACATCCATCGGAAGAAACTGAGGGGTTACAATCTGAATCGTCGACTGGTGTTAACGGTATGGTGTAAGTATCTGATTGAGCACTTGCACAACAGCCAAGAGTCGATTCAAAATCATGATTTGGTAATCCATTAGTACTGATTGTAATATTTCCATCATCAATGACAAAACTCAGATGGCACTCATGATTATCTGCCTCATCAGTAGTATAGTCATCTACAGATGGGGCGATTTGGTCTTCATCACAAATTAAGGTCTCGGACCACCAAGCCAAAGACCCTGTTTCAGGACTATTTGTATCATATTCACAACTACCATCATCTTCTGTAGCAGTTTCATCGTAGTTATTTGCTGATTCATTAGTACATCCAGTGATTGGCTCTGGTTCAGGATTTTCATCGTATTCACAACTACCATCATCTTTTGTAGCATTGACATTGTAATTATTAGCTTCAGAATCTGTACATCCCTCTACAGGTTCTGTCACATTAAAATATACCACTTCTAAATCTGAAGAGTCTTCCCAAGTGCCACAAGTAGCCAGTATTGAAATCGTCATATTTGATTCAATTTCAGATGGCCCCCATGAGAAGTCACCTTGATCTGAAAATGGTAAATTTAAACTGAATTCATTGACGTCACTATCAGACCAACCTAAATCACAAGTCCCTAAATCAGGGTGTATCAGAGTACCATTAATTGTTGCACTATCTCCGCGTACAAGAACTATCTCATTATTGTCTACTATCATTACTGTAGGGTCTTCATAAGGATAATGAATATTAAACGACGAGGACAATCTAGACTCTTGACCTAATGAATCCGTCACTATAATCTTCAATGCATGATTGCCTACACCTATTTGTGATATATCGACTATTAATACCCCTGTGGCATTAGGTTGAACGTTAACTGAATCTCCATTCAATGTCATTTCGATATTTAATGAACTCATATCTTCGTCATCCAAAGAAATCTCTAGAGTATCCAATGACCCTACTAAAATATCATTTGGAATCTCGCTCTCTATGATAGGTGCAAGATTAATTCCTTCAGATTCAAAATCATAGAATAATCCACCCACCATTACGCTTCCAATCATTAATGCCGCTAAGAATAGAGACCTAGCAGCACCATCATTCTCATCTTTTGAATCACGCATGAAATTATGTGCGACGCAATTGCTATTAAACAATATCAGTAAAAGTTTGTAAAAAGTTGCAATAAATAGCGTTAATGATTTACTCAGAGGAAAGGGCCTGAATATCAAGTAAGAATTCTTGAACATCCCAATTAATACCTGTCCAAGCAACTCTCTTTCTTGTTTGTTTATCTAGAATAAAAGTGACAGTGGAATGACCTACGCCATATTCACCTAGAGACGCTGCATGTGGGTCCGCTTCTGAAGAATTTGTATTCTCAGTACCAATTAGTGAACAACCTAGCCAATTTCCATCGGGCCTCTCAAACCCTTCATCACACATACAATGAGCACTAGAACCTGAACCCATTATCCAACCATTTCCATTACAATCAACTCCAGGAGGGAGGTTAGTCAAGTTGGCATTACTTGCCACCCAAGCAAGATGTGTACCAATACTTACTTGGATTTCATCTAAGTTCTGAGAAATATTATTTGACCATGATTCATTATCATTATCCCAATAATGTAGATTCCAAGACCAATTTTCATTGGCATTCCACGTATCAATAACACCACCTTCAGCTGACATATTATACGTAATATTAGCTTCATTAAATGCAAAATTCGCTAGAT
>DADI01000084.1 GCA_002494975.1 Euryarchaeota archaeon UBA556 | reverse complement strand
GAGTTGGCTTGAAGAGTGTCGGCCATACCACTACAAAGATAATCAATACAATCTGTATAATATGCTACTTCATGAGGTTTATCTTCGCCCGACATTAAGTCGACTACTGAATCTTCTAAACGATTCAATAATCCTTCTAGGGCAATTCCGAAAACTCCGGCTAAGATAGCACTACTTTTTTCCATACCCCATGAATCTTCTTTATCTGAAGATTCCGATCCAAGAATATAATTTTTCAATCTGGCTGGGATCACTACGCTAGAATTACATCTATCACAACATCGTGCCCCTTCAGTATCGTCTACTGGTTGAGGATTATGACCGTATCCAGAAAAATGATTTTCACAAATACAACATTGATATGATCCACGCATATCAGTTATTACTTCTCTCTGCTATATAAGAATATGGGTAATTATCCTAATACTGGATTCCCATTATCATCATATCCAATGCAATCATGATTCCCATAACAACAAAATTGAATAGGAGTGCTATAACAATAAATAGTATCACAAAGTAAACAAAGTTTTCTAGAACTTTGAGTATCTTCACACTTCGCACAAGGTCTAGTGTCAGTATTAGGAATATCCGATAATAAACTCATACTTTTCGATTCCCCCAAGGAAATTTAACGACTGTATTTTTATTACAGTGCAAATGATGACGGCGACCAGTTCTGTCAGTAGTAAATGGGGCTCCTAATTCGATAGGCATTCGACAAACTGGACAATTGTATATCATAGTTATTCTTCCTCTTTACTGGAGATCTTAATTTCTTGAACTAAGAACAAATCATAACTTAAACTATGTTTACTAAGGGACACATATACGTGTCCGTCCTTTTGTTATTTAATTGTTCTGTTAATTTATTCTTCAGAGTCATCTGTTGGCCAAATTACTTCTACTTTATCGGCGGCACAATTAGTGCGAATATATCCTTGCACAGTATAAGTTAAAACTACATCTCCACAAAAACATCGATAATTTCCTGGTTTTTCATAATATACTATGGCTTGTTCACACGCCTTACAAATAAATTGAGGAGTCATTAATTACCACCTATTGTCTTCAAGACCTTCCGAGGGCTTTTGGTTTGATGGCTGATCCAGTTGTCTTCAGCGGTTAAAAAAGATTTTAGAGATTTAACTTTGGCAGGGCCTAACTTCCATAAAAAAGTTTTCATAAGTTCCTGATCCGAGGATCCGGGTTGATTAGTTTCGGCTTCAAAAGAAAAAGAATTTAAGTCCATAAAGAATTCACCAAAAGAATTATAATGAGCCGCAATTTTCTTAGCCGTAGTCTTTCCAATTCCTGGAATTGTTTCTAAGAATGCATGAGATTGATTTCGAGAAGAACTAACTATAGTCGGTTTACGAACTAGATCTCCAAAATCTCCGGAATCTAAACGAGTAGCCAATGCTTTGAGATAACGCAAAGTTCCAGATTGCCCTGAAGTATATACGACTGGACAAATTTCAGCAGAAATTCTATTTAAAAATGCTTGTAAATTTTCGGCTTGCTTTTTGCTGTCAGCATTAGTTTTTCGAGAACTTCCGGATCCGTATCCAAATAAAGTTTCTTTGCGACCCTCAACTAGTAAAATTACCTGTGAAGGATGATTAACATCTTCTCGAAGAAGCATTCGAGAAAGTTGATCTTCTAATCTTTTAGACCTCCAAGAGTTGTAAGCGTCCGACCAAGTTTTTCTTTCTACTAGGGCAACTCTATTATTACTTTCGTATTTGAAATCACCTTCGGGTAGTCCCTCATGGCTTCCGTTCAACTGCAAAGCAAACCAAGCGTCTTCGTGAATATCAATAGTCCAACTCATGTATTCAAGACCTCCGTTATCTCCAATCCTTCATAGAACCTTTTCGAGTATCTTTATTGGATGCTGCTCGAGAATTCTTAGAGCGAATCACAGTTTTATAACTGCCAATGACAGCGACTACATCTTCATCTTGAAGGCTAGGATAGCCAGATTCATCGATTACAATAAATCCTTTTTCTGCCAGCCATTCCGAATAACATATTTCGGGCATGATACGATGTTTACCGAATCCAAAAGCATTAAAATCATAAGTTACGTGAATCCAAAGTGCCTCTGGATAGAGGACTTGCCAAGAACGATGTAAAATGTCTTCTCTCATTTGAGAGTTAGAAGGAGAGTTACTAGTGGATTCAATTCCTAGATCTGCGGTGAATTCTGAATAAGGCACTTCTTCCATTACTTCGTCTACTGTTGCTTTAAGTTGTTCATACTGTTCCCTAAGTGAAAAATCTTTATTAGAAAGAATTTCATCTTTTAGTTCAACCCAATTATCAAAATTGAATTCGTGATTAAATATATCTCTAGGGTCGTAATCATCTCCAAAGTGCATAATATATGGTGTGTATTACTACCTATATAAGATTTATGATTACTCTTCTGAATCATGACTGCAATTACAATCACAATCATCTTCAGCGGATCTCTGGAAAATATTTTCAATAATTTTATCGGTGATTCCTGCGTCCCAGTCGGCTATGATTGCGGAATTTTCGGAATCAGATATATTCTGAGACTCTGACATTAAATCAGACAATTCACTATTCGTCAAACTTAATGTCATCAAAGTATATAACTCGGGTAATGTTTCTTCATAAAATTCATGCATAGTCTCATGTGTGCATTCTACATCAGTTCGCATCTCTCTTAAAAGTAAAATAAGGTATCCTATGCCAGAGGTAATTAAACCTAGTAAAGCATAAATTCCTAGAATTTCATTGCTGATATCCATAAAGAATTACTCCTCTTCATCTTTATAATCTGAGGGCCACTTTCCAGCATCTAAACCACAAGCCAAATTATCTAAATAATTAGCATATAAGGGGTCATATTCTGGTTCCGATTCTTCGTCATAAAGAACTATACTATATTGTTTTCTCCAGTTCCAACCGGCTTCCTGAAGCATACAAAGTAAATGATATACTAATCGATGATTTCCTTCTCCCGTAGGACCTGAAAACTCTATGGCCTCTTCTAAATTTCTAATTGAAATACGCATCTCGTTCGTCATTATTCTCATTACTGAAGACTACCTATTTAACACTTCTGAAATTGTTTTCTTATGTCCGTCATGTCACGAGTTATCAAATAGTAGAAAAGTAATATTAATTAAATGATGGCCAAATCTAAGCCACGAGGAAAATCGGCTTCCTCGAAAGTTAAAACTCGTGCCGGTAATAATGTTGTTAGTTGGGCGGAGGCTAAATTAGATGATTGGATATATACTCATGGATTCGATTATGTTTACGAACCGAAAGTTCAATTTGGAGAAGAAACTTTTACTCCTGACTGGATAATTTATGGTAAAGGTGGCTGGAAATTTGAGTATCCAATAATTGTAGAATATTGGGGTTTACTAAGAAAAGAAAACCAGGCCAAATGGTTGATTGATAGATTACCCAGTTATATCAAAAGAAAAAATTACAAAGAAAGTTTCTACCAGGGATCCGAAGAATATTTTTATTTAGGGGTGGATCCGAGTAGATCTGAAGATATTTGTTTTCAAATGAAAGAAAAGTTAACGCTAGCAATCGAAAGGCAATTTTATGATTTCTCGGTAAGTTAGACAATGTGATTTATAATTAGTGCTAACAAATCCTTGATCACCTACGATATCTTTTATCTTTAGATAGTCTTCTCCCCAAATCTTTTTGATTTCTTGTTTCATGAGTGACTTACAAAAGTTCCCATAAGTTTCTATACAATATTTGTAAGTATAATTATTCTCTGCTCTCCAGGCTTCTAATTTTTCAGAAATATATTTTGGATCGGCTACGAAATAAATAGTAAGATATTCATCTGGAATGTATTCAAGACCCTGGTAGGTAGTTATTAAACGGGAGGCACGGGCGAAACCAGTATCGGGACAACCAGGAATGTTATCAGAATTATCTCCCGTAATAGATTTGAGATCGGCATAAAGACTCCAAGACGGGAGCGAAGTGCTATAAGTTCCGGATTTACTGGACTTAGTTGTTCTTAACGATTCCATAGCAGAATCTGGAGTAATGATTTCTTTCATATTGTGAAATAGTATACTAGTGGGAACTATTGGATCTGAGGGATCCGCAGTATTTCCTAAAAAAGTTTTGGGAGTGGTGGGATCTGTATACTTCCAGAGTTGCCAGAGATCGGCATCGGAAGAAATAATTAATATTTTAGGATTAAATTTATCTGGATGTGACGCTCGGTCAGATAAAATCGATAATACTTTTTCGGCAATTAAATCATCGGCTTCTTTGTCGGCTTCATAAAGAGAACTCCAATCAGTCATTCTAGATTTTGGAGAAAAAGAAACTAAAGATGATGGATCGTATCCGTATTCAATAAAGTTTTTTCGAAGATCTGGAATGGATCCATCTTCAGATTTAAATTCAGAACCCGCATTTCGGTGAGCCTTATAAGCCTCAAATTTATCTAATCTTTTTATTTTACCTTGAACTCCATCATAGCAAACAATTATTTTAGTATCTGGTTTACCGAACCCAGAATTATTAATTCTGAACTTTAGAAATCCAATATCTTTTTTAAGTTCTTTAGCACAAGATTCAATATATTTACTGTAGTTTTCAGTAGTAGGATTATTTTTGTAGATTCCCCACCTTCGGCGTGGACTGGCTCTAGGCCGCCACCATCTAGTCTGACGACCGATAAAATATCCAGCATCAATAAGAACATATCTTTGAGGTGGAATTGATGAACTACTATTGCTCAATTAATCAACTCCAAATTTTTACTCATGTGTTCACGCCCCAATTATTATAGAGACTAACTATGAACTATTTGATACTTCTGGAGAAGAAGCAGAAAAAGAATAATTTATCTAGAATTTATCTTATTGTGGATGGCCTCGATAACAAACATTCCGAATATCCAGGTGAAAATTCCTATTAGTAAAACTACTGGAACGGTGTCTACCAAGTTCCAATCATTTACTATCATTTATTCACCATCAGTATAATCCTTTACCGAGACTAATTAGAATCGCAGTTCCTGCTGAAACGAAAATAATTATTAATGTGTTTAATAAATCCCTCATATTCTTCAATAAATGATTCATTTATTTTTCCTCTGTTAGATCATTCTGTATGAAATAACCTTAAAGGAATTTTAATTTAATTAATAACCGGATTTTAAATCTTTAACACTGCCAACTACTCCGGCTTGTCTAAGATAAAGATAAGCAACTCCGGCACCTGCAATTAAAGTTTCCGGACCTAATAAAAGGCTGGCAATGCTACCACTCTTATTTACAATTCGATAGTAAATTCCATGAACTGTTTCTGCTACTCCCACGATTATTAATCCTAGTGCTAGAGTATAACCCGCAAGGTGCAAAGGTTTTTTCTCGGTTTGATAAAATTGTTCTGGAAGGCTAGCCATACAATCTATTGATAGAGTTAACTACTATTTAAAGATTAATTTAAATTAATTAAAATTAATTAGAGTTCTGTGGAGCCACCCAATCAGTAGTAGGAAACCAACTAGGAATTTCATGAGAGTTATGCCACTGAGGTCCCTTTCCAGAATTCATATACTTTTTTCCGTGTGAATAATAATGGCGATAATTTATTACGGGATTTTCAGAAACCATATATTCATCTGGCATGGCTTGAGCAAATTTAGTTAACTTTCCAATTGGCATAAATTTTTCCATGATTTTGTGCAATTCCATTAGAACAGGATAGCAAGCGTGAACTCTAGATTCGGGATGATAAGTTTGATATCTGGCCGCTAGCGTTGTTCCGTGCAACCATAGCCAATACCAATTAGAAATATTTTCTTGCGTCCAACGAGTGCAAGGATGATTAGCATAACCTCCTTTCCAAACTTTTCCAGATTGAGTTAAAGGAAGATCTGAATCTTGTGCCCCATTAAATCGAAGCGCACTTACTAACATTTGTGTTGATTCTAAACACATTTTATTGATGTGTTTTTTACATAATGATAGTGCGGCTTTCACCGGATCCTCATCGAGAACAAAAATATTCATTAATTAGTCCTCCATACTTAAATATCGATCTATTTTGCTAATACAAAGAAAACAGGATAATTTGTTAGTAATCGGATGAATTGACAAATCATGCACATAATTGTTGCATGAATGACATGGTTCACCGGCGGGAATAGAATTATTCGATTTCATTTATTCAGCCCCTATTTACTCGAAACCATAAGGAAGTAATTCAATACCTAAACTGGCTCTGAGATCTACTTCAGAAGTTAGTAGTGCTTTACGCTGGTCTATTTCTCCAGAAATAATTACCCTATCTAATAGTTGTAAATGAGATATTACGGAATCTGTCATACGGCATATTTCGGCTACTAATTCATCTCCAGATAGTGTCATTAGATAGTCTAATCTGGCCTCATTTATTCTAAACATTTGTTTATCTTTCATTCATCATCACCTGTTTTTAATAAATTCTCATTCGTTGGGTTAGGTGGCATATCATCACTCATAACGACCACATCTCCTACTATGTAGTCATAGGCAAAACTAATAAGTTTGTTTGCGGCAGGGTTGGGTGGTAATCCCATTATTTTACCTTCTTCATTACAATACATAGTATCACCATCGGCCATCATAACAGGTTCTATCCAACCACCAACAGCCTTCTGTAGTAATTTAAGTGGAGGGTTTTGCCCCATATATTCCATTGTTCCATCTACTTTTAATAAATAAGCCATTTAATCATCTCCTCTGTCCTGTTAAAATATTTTCCATATCTTCTTCTAAAACGATAGGAGAAATCTCACTAGCAACATTCCATCGAGTATTTGATCTAAAATTATCTGAATCACTAGCATCACCATCATAAATCCTGATAGTATAATTTTCGCTGTCTATATCTGGATCAAATACATACTCTTTCATTGACTTCTCCTTTACATCCTCCCAACCTTCTCTGCCCGCATAGGCTCTAACTTTCAAATCCCATTCTACATTGGAATCTAATAGTGTGGGTGATGTGTTTACATTCGGTGAACCGAATAAAGAAAACAATAAATCATAGTCTGCGTCAATAACTATTTTCTTAGCCATAGACATGAATTCTACTTCTTCAGTAGAATGAATATTTGTTAGTTCATAGGCAACAAAAGAATCATCTATGGGATCTCCATCCAAAGTTATCTCAATGTCGTCTAGCGAATCTGCGTGTAGCCATAGTCCCATAAACATATCAGGGAAAACCAAGTATATATACTTTGCCCTAGGGTTGCTCTTGTGTATTCAAGACCTTAAGTTGGCGGTTAAATCTAGGATACAACTCCACTCTATCTCTGAAATATGTTCGGGTTTAGAATGAGGCCACGGAAGTGGATAACGAGAAACTAAAATATCTTGAAACTCTTCTGGAGTATTCCAGGCCGGAACTTTAGTATCTTCTTTAGACATATCTCTGAACATGAGATCATATGGCAAATATAGAATTTTTCTAGCGATACCGGTTTCAAAATCTGGCATAGTTAATTTCATTAAAAGATCTACATCTTCTACACGATTTAAAGTTTCATCAAAATTTCCTACTTGCTCCATTGCCTCTCTTCGAACAACTAATCCAGAAGGATAAACAGGTGTCGTCATAAAATAATAATGCATTAGATCTTCGTGAACATATTCTATATCTTCATATTCTTCAAAAGGAAGTATATGCACATCATTTGCACCAGTAATTTGAGACACTACAATGTTTTGATAGACTGCTCGGCAGAAAAACATATCTGTGTTTGGTTTCGCAAAAGCGGATCCAGCCATAATTTCTAAATATTGTGGTTCCCACCAATCATCTCCATCTAGGAACGCGATCAGAGGTGTGTTTTCTTCTGCTATGGCTTCATTTCGGGCTGCAGAAACTCCAGGTCTTTTTTGAACTTTATAAACTATTCTAGAATCTTCAATGCTAGCATCGGTTGCATATTCTTTTCGAACTGAACTTAAGGCTACAGATTCTTCGGATTCGATAATAGTCAATCTCCATTTTCTAAATGATTGACGCATAACTGATTGAATCGCTCGCTTAAAAGAATCATAGGGAACATTATGAATAGGCATAATTATATGAACTCGATCCAAATGTTTCATAGAACTGTGTGGGCTATGAACGTTCATAGTTTTCATATAAAGACTAGGTATTTAATAGAAGCACTTTATGCCGGTAGCGGCGAAAATGAAATACTGAGTAAATTAATCTAATATGGTGACTTGTCTGGCCAAAAGAATACAAAAGTAGATAATAGAATTGGAATCAATAAATTAACTCCGACTGCTTCAACAGTAGTCAAAATATCATAGCGATACAGTTGCCAAGGAACAATAAACAAGAAGAAAGCGAATACATTCAAGAGGCTCCAAAGAGGATAGCGAATAATATTCCAAAGTGAATATTTAGTCTGCTCTACTTCATATTTCATATAGTCAGAAATTATACCCATGAAGAATCACTAATTTAATTAGATTTTCCTACTCAGTCAAATCTTCGTGAGATCCAAAATCCTTTGTTTCCCAATTGAAACTAGTAATTTCATCGGGCTTATCTTCAGTTATATCGCTAATGATGATTTCGTATTTTCTACCATTTCTTTCTACAGTAGATTTTAGTGTATCTTTCTTTAAACCAATTCCAATTTCTTGATCCTTAGACAAGTTTGACATTGCCTCAGCAGTAGTATCATCTGATAGTAAATGATTGAATATCTCATTCATTTCCTTCATTATTTCAGTCATGTCTACTGACTTGAAAGGGCGGCCATATATATCGAATGGTGTGTATCTTCGTCTTACCATGTTATACCCTAGACAACTACTACCTATTTATATCTTTCCGTGTATCAACGATTCTAAGGGTGTGTTGATAGCAATAGGATTAAATCTATATTTCTTAGGTTTGGCATCGGAATCTACATCTATAATAATTTGTCTGGCAATATATCTTTTTATTTTTTGAGAAGTTCCTCCCACAGTCAGTGTTAAGGCGGGATGGGCAGCATTTATTTGAAAAACAATTTCTTCACTAGTCCAACCAGACGTATCTGTTGGATTTATTAAATATTTATTTTTTAAAAATTGTAGAATCTTTATTGATTGTTTTACTCTGGGGCCTCGATAAGTTTTATGCTGACACTTTTTACTGCAAAATATCTGATTCGCCCATTGGTTAGAATATCGTAATTCAAAGGGACATCCACACGATTCACAATTGTGAAGTATAGGAGGATTTTTCTTAGTGGATTCAGATTGATGGGTTTCACAATCTGATTTCCAGCAGTAAAGTGAACAATGCTCAGTAAAAAATGGTTGGCTCATTCTATGGGGTGCAATATTTATGATCTCTCTAGAACAATTGTCTCGAGAACAAATTTTAAATTGTTTGTTCA
This sequence comes from Euryarchaeota archaeon UBA556, assembly GCA_002494975.1. GTDB lineage: Archaea > Thermoplasmatota > Poseidoniia > Poseidoniales > Thalassarchaeaceae > MGIIb-O2. Next base: position 344 of record DADI01000084.1, on the reverse strand, counting down.
GACGATTCATGAGTTTTCCCTCATTTATTTAATTTAATTTAATTCAATCCATCTTCTGAAATTTGTTTGGCTTTATTATGAGCCTCATTTAGTGCATCATGAATAATTTCTTTTAAATTTTTTGAGGATCCGTCTAGACTTGAGACAACTTCAAACAACGGATTCAATCCTTCCATAACTTCTATTCCGGCAGCAGTTGTTCCACCAGGAGTCGCCACCTCATCAATTATAGTTTTATAAGGATTCATCCCCAAATTATTTTCGATAGTATCAAAGGGTTCAAATTTCTCAAAATCTTCAACATTATCAATGACTATTTCAGAAACAGCAGTAAAAACTTGACT
>DADI01000023.1 GCA_002494975.1 Euryarchaeota archaeon UBA556 | reverse complement strand
TTAATATTGGTAATGAATCCTGATCGAACCGAGATTATCACCTTTGTAGAAGCCTCTAATGTCAATGACGAAAATTATGGTTATGAGAAACATGGGATGTTTGGGGATGTTATAATTTATCAGAAAAATGGTGGTAGCGATACTCCTGTAATTCATCGTGTTTTGCTAAAAGCAGAAGCTAATCATACAGAAGTTCCTATTGGCGGCAACTGTTCAGAAGGCGTTCTTGATAAATTAGAAAATATATGCATTTTAACTTGGAATGTTCCTGGTACAAATTTAGTGAATGTAAATGAAATAAATCTTACTATTGATTATTCATGCACACCACACGGGAACTTAACCATTAATCGCTGGGTTCCTAATCATGAAGGTTATCTGACGACAGGTGATAATCCATCAACAAATGGATGTACTATTGATCAACTCCGTGCTACGAGCCCTGATGCTGAGGATGATTATATTCGCAGCCGTGGATTAAAAGATGAAAATGGCAATCCTGTTACAGCGGTTAGAGGTGATTGGATAATAGGAGTAGCATCATCAGAGATACCATGGGTTGGCGCAATTAAATTATTTTTCTCTGGGACATCTAGCTTCGTATCCGGGCAAACATGGAATAATCTTCTTTCACTGATAGCAATAGTAGTAATAGTGCCAATGGTTTTTGACTTATATTTCTATTCAAATAATGAAGAAGAAGAGTAAGTTAATTCAATGCATTAGCAAGTAATATAGGCAATAAAACAATAATTAGCATAATAATACTACTAAAACCACTAATCCTATTTGCTAATGATTCTACTTTTAGTGGATTCATATCTTTTCTCAAAAATGATATAGCCGAATGAGTACTATCTCTTGCAATTTGACCTCCATCAAATGGAATCATAGGTATAAGATTAGCAAATCCAAGTATGAAGTTAATCCATATGAACCAGAATAGAAAATCAAAAACAGCTAACAGCCCTTGAGTTCCGATAGTAGATGTAATTAATCCGTCACCCGCTTCTAATAGATTTCTTTCATCTAAAGGAATTGTATGCCCATCTAGTTGTATAGGTGTCCCCATCATTTCTAACGGCTTTATTGCGAAGAGCAGAGCTCTTAATGCTGGATGTAATTCCTCAGTCGATGATAATTCGTATCTTTCTACTGCGCCAGTACCTGAAGAAAACCCACTAACTCCAAGGAATGCATTTCCTCCCTCAATTCCATTTTTTCCAAGGAAATCAATATATTTCTGAAGACAATCATCGCTTTCACTACAGGTATTTTCAAAGTAACTTGGAATCCCTTGCTCAAGATAATAATCTAATTGATCTGTTAATGTTACCGAAATTCTTCTTGAGTCTCTTTCTCCAGATTCATTTTCCCGAGATAATACAGACAATTGAATTGTATCTCCTGATGATTTTGATTCCATAATTTCTTTGAAAGTATCATAGTCTGGAACCCAAATGCCATCTATGTGTGTAATAATCTCATACGGCTCTAGGCCAGCTTCTTCTGCCCCACTACCTACAACTATTGCCTGAGCGTGCATACCAGGATCTTTAGCTACAAATCCTGATGCGGTTACTGAAAGGAGTATAATTACAAAATATGTTGCGACTATATTTATTGAAGGAGCAGCTGCATATATCCGTAATCTTTCTCTTCTGGGTGCTCTTGTCATTTCTTGTATTTCAGGCTCAAAAAATGCACCCATTGGTAGAGGTCCAAGTAAAAGTAACCCGAAACTTTTAGCCCTCATTCCATGTACTCTTGCCTGTATTGCATGGCCATATTCATGAATGACTAATGCAATTACCAAAGCGATACCTGGCCACCATAATGGAACGAAACTTGTGACTCCTGGTATTAGCAACAAGTCTTTTGTTGGAATTGATTCTTCAGGAGGTGACATTGCAGTCAGTATTGCACTTGAAATAAGTAGAAACATGACTCCAAACATGACAAGGAAACATAGCCATATTGAAAACTCACCAAAAGATATCCAAAAACGCCTATATTTAGATATCTTATCGAGGACAACCCTGCCTTTATTCGTTCTAACCATTAATATGAATCCAAGCATTCTAGTTGCATTCCATTCGTCAAGTTTGCCTTTATTTTCTAAGTAAATAAGTACCGAATACCAGGTTATCATGACAATAACCCCCCAAATTGGAAGTCCTAACATATAGAAAAAGTATATTGAAATCATAGGCAAAAGATGTCTTATCAGTGAGGCATCTTCATCCTGCATGGTCATCGGCACACAGTCCTATTCTTCAACTTGTGTTCTTTCTTGCATAAATGACATGAAAGAGAGCCTTATCCGGATAACATGGATGTAGTAGATTCTGATGATAATAAGAGTGAGTTACGCCAACTTGATTCTATCCGAAGAGGCAGAGACAGCGTTCTCAGATTGTTGAATCAAGCAAGAATGAAAAGTATTTCACAGCAACTCGAAAATTTAGTTCAAGAATTTGACAAACTCGATGCAGCTCTATCTGGAGATGATGAATCATACTGATTAATTAGAGGCTCTAGAATTTCTGAATAAACTTTCTTTGCAGCCATATTAGATTCTATATTTTTAGCACTCTCAGATTTTGCAATAAATGCTAGGAATTTGTGCAGCGGTAGCCCCTTATCCCAATCTAGATATGGGGTTCCATTTCTTGTTAAAGGCAATTCTGGCACCCTTCTTGCAAGTAATCTAGATTTTCCAGTCAATCCTTCTATTTTCACTCTAAATATCCTCCAACTATCTCCTCTAACTCCCTTTAATCTATATGCATAAAATGGTTGTAATGAACATCTTCTACCTATTTCTTCTAGAGCCTGATACTGCAATACGGTTCTTCCTGAAAGGTATAGTTTTTTCTTTTTTGAAGATTTCACCTCTATTGGAAAGCAAATATCTCCTCTCAATAGTAGTAAATCACCAGTTCCTTCCGAACCACTTCCCGGTGCTCTGACGACGAGAAAAGGCCGTTGGCAGATTTGCATTGCTTGGGCCCGTTCAGATTCACTGCATGATCTAGTAATTGCCTTGACCCCTTTTTCTTCTCCAGCAAGAACAGATCGTAACTCGCGTTCGTATGCGCTACCAACTCCCATGTTTGCCTATCGTAATCTCAAGGTTCTTGACGACATCGATTGAAACATGCAATTAAATGCCTTTTTCGATGTTTTTTAAATTTATCAAAAAAGAAAATTATTCGAATTTTCCTTTCCTGTATTCTCTTGTTCTATCTACTCCTGGAAACTGGTCTTCACTTTCACGATATACAGTCTTCATATTCTTAAGGAAACTTTGTTCGTTTGTAATTATCAGTACCATGTCAACTCCTGGATCTTCTCCTTCATCCATCCAAGCAAGAATAATTTCCATTGTCATTCTCGCACCTTCTCTATGAGGATATGCGAAAACATCCATTCCCAATGGTGGTAGGACTAAAGTTTCTCTAGGTTCTAACTTTTCGACTTCTGCAAACATTGACTCATATGATTTTTTCAATAATTCTCTACGATATTGATCTTGAGTAGGTCTCCTACAATCAGGGCCAACAACATGTACCAAATGTTCTGCCGGTAAATTGTAAGCAGATGTCGTCACTGCTTCTCCAACACCACAAGGTTGAGAATTAGTTTTTCTTTTTTCCTTAGCAATAGCAGTACACGCTTCTCTTAATTCGGGACCTGCTACAAGTTGCATTACCTCATCTAATCCTTCTCTACCTGCGAGTCTATTATTTGCAGGTAATATCATTACGTCACCCTCTACTCGAGATACATTTCCGAAGCAGACTCTCACTTGACCATACTTACATTCTCGAACTATGATGACCTCTGCCATATTTAACTCAGAGAAGGCCATGCAATATGTATGCTTCTTCTCTCCCTTCTGAGTTTATGAGGGAACATTTCATGCGTGAAGACCCTCACGCCTTACTCATGTCAGTGGGTTATGTACTAGTAAATGTTGAACCGGGTTCAGAAGTTGAAGTGTTCAATGCAGCCTCAGTGTTATCATTTGTTACCGATGCTAATCTTCTTTTCGGAGATCATGATTTAATAGTCAAATTAGAAGCAGATAATATGGGTGATATTGCAAGATTAGTAGTTGAATCAATACGTGCTATACCTGGTGTTTTGAATACAAAAACACTTGCTTGCGCAGAAATGTGATTCTAATTTTCCAGACTTGGTTTCCCTCGTAATACCTCGATAGTCGCGCAGTATCGCGTTTTTTATCCAATACCTTCATATCCTATTTTGATAGGCGGAGTAGCGGAGGATTGCTTTATGTCAGACAAAAAATACTTCGTACTGATGGAGAATGGAAAGGACACTGCTCAGGTGTTCGTAAGCAAGCAGCCACGAGGAGCCGCTTTGAAAGCAGCTACACGTGGTCATACCGACATCCAACTGCGTGAGCGTGGAACAAACCGTGTTCACAGCTTCAAGGGTTGGACAGAAGTTGTTGCAAAGCCAGCGAACGGACCTGCATGGCTACCAGACAAAATCAAGAAGGCCAATGTAAGTAAAAATGGAATAACTCGATTATGAGGTTTCCATTTTTTTACGGAATTACACAACCCCTCTCCGGGTAAACTCGGAGAGGTCAATAAATACATTATCTTAGACCAAGTTTACGGCCTATTATCGCGATAGGATCGTAATATTCTGTAACAACTCTTTCTTTGAGAGGAATTATTGCATTATCGGTGATATTTATCCCTGCTGGGCATACTTCTGTACAACATCTGGTAATATTACAGTAGCCAATTCCAAAGTCATCTTTTATCTCTGGAATTCTATTTTCCTTATCTAGCGGATGCATTTCTAGTCCTGCTAATCTTACAAAGAATCTTGGTCCCGCAAACTCATCAAATTTTTCATGTTCTCTTAAGACATGGCATGTATTTACACACAACATACATTCGATACATCCTCTAAACTCTTGGATACGATTAGCTTCATTTTGATTAAATTCCCAGTCTAATTCCTCAGGTCCATTTATTGGAACCATTTTCTTATTCATTTCATATGCCCATGATGTATCTGTAACCAAATCTTTAGTTAGAGGGAATGCTTGCATAGGTTTCACAAGAATAGGTTCTCCTTCAGGTGTTTCTTCCATAACTTCTTCCATTCTTGTCATGCACATTAGTCGTGGTTTTCCATTCACTTCTGCGGAACATGACCCACATTTACCTGCTTTGCAGTTCCATCTGCAGGAAAGGTCTGGTGCATGCTCTGCTTGGATTCTATGTATGACATCTAGGACTACCATTCCTTCATCCATTTCAACTGTATAATCAATCATTTCTCCATTTGGAACCCCATTTTCATCCGGCTCTCCACGGAAAATCTTGAACGTCACATTTTCATCCATTCTCATTCCTCCTCATGTAAATCTTCAATATCTAATAATTGTTTTAATTCTTCATCAATCTTTGGATATCTTCGATGTTCTATCTCCATGCCATTTTTCTTAGTAATGACGCTATTTATCTTACCCCAATACTTGTAATCAGGTGTAGGGAAATCATCTCTGGTATGGCCTCCTCTAGATTCCTCCCGATGTAAGGCCGCTAATGCGCACATCCTACTAACATCAATCATAGCACTTATCTCCAATGCTTGATGCCATCCTGGATTGTATATTTTACTCTCTCCAACAGATGTACTTTTTTCGCGAATTTCTAACTCGTCTAAGTCTTTCAAAGCTTCTTTTAATAATTTTTCAGTACGAATAATACCAACCTTGTCCTGCATCATCTCTCTCAAGTCTTCTACGACTTTAGCCGGGTTTTCGCCATTCTTACGATTAAGTGGTGCCAAAGTTTCTTCAATAGCTTCTTCAATTTCTACTGGATTTATTTCAAGGAAATTTGCTAATTCTTTAGCGGTAACGGCGGCATTTTCTCCTGCAATTTTACCGAAAACAATCAAGTCAGAAAGTGAGTTTCCGCCAAGTCGATTCGCGCCATGCAATCCTGTTGCTGCTTCCCCTGCAGCAAACATTCTAGGGATAGTGGTTTCTTGTGTTTCAGGATGAACCTTTATTCCTCCCATAACATAATGAGCAGTAGGTCCAACTTCCATTCTTTCAGTTGTGATATCTACTGCGGCTAGTTCTTTGAATTGATGATACATCCCAGGTAACTTTTTCCTAACCTGATCTGGTTCTCTCCACGAAATATCTAGGTATGCACCTCCATGAGCACTTGCTCTACCTGCATCTCTTTCTGAATTTATTGCCTTTGCAACGACATCCCGGGTTAGTAATTCGGGAGGTCTGCGTACAGTTGCTAATTTCCCATCAACAATCTCAGAAACCCATTCTAAAGCTTCTTCTTCTGTATCAGCAAATTCATCTTTATACATTTCAGGAACATAGTCGAACATGAACCTCTTTCCTTCTGAATTTGTAAGCATCCCTCCTTCTCCTCTAACTCCCTCAGTCACTAAAATTCCTTTTACTGAAGGCGGCCATATCATTCCAGTAGGATGGAATTGAATAAATTCCATATCTCCCATTTCAGCGCCAGCCCAATACGCCAATGCGTATCCTTCTCCCGTGTATTCCCATGATCCAGAACAAACTGACCAGCATCTCGTGGCTCCACCTGTGGCCATTACTATGGTTTTAGCCTTGAACACATGTAAAGTTCCGTCATTCCTATTGTATGCAAAGCATCCGGAGATTTTCCCATCTGTTTTGAATAACCTACGAACTGTAAATTCCATGTATACATCCATGCCCATATGAACTCCTTTCTCCTGTAAAGTTCTGATTAACTCGAGCCCAGTTGCATCTCCTATGTGTGCTAATCTTGGATATGTATGTCCCCCAAAATTACGCTGATTAGTAAGGCCCTTAGGCGTTCTATCAAAAACAGCTCCCCATGTTTCTAATTCTCTAATTCTATCTGGTGCTTGTTGTGCATGAATTTTTGCCATTCTCCAATCATTTAGATATTTTCCACCTTTCATGGTGTCTCTAAAATGTGTTTGCCAATTATCACGCGGATCTTTATTTCCTAAGGCAGCAGCAGCACCTCCTTCTGCCATTACTGTATGTGCTTTACCTAGCATTGATTTACAAATCATGGCTACACTTACTCCTGCCTTACTTGCTTCGATAGCTGCTCTTAAGCCAGCACCTCCGGCACCAATGATCACAACATCATGTTCGTGAATAGTATAATCTTCGTTCATATTCTCACCTTTCAAGTAATTATCCAAGACCAATCATTGATCATTCCTTCTGCCACAGCCCAAACAAATAAGTCACCTAAAAATACCATGACTAAGCTAGTCCAGAACCAAAATGCATGATCAATATTCAAGTTGCTTATCCTTATGTATAATCTTCCTATAATGCCGCTTATTCCATTTCTCCATTGATTCATACCACCTCCAAAGAGGTGTCTGAATGCATGACAGGATGCAACATACATGAATAGTAAAATCGATTCAGTAGCCAAAACTAATGTTCCCACAGATATTCCGAATGATTCAGTACCATCAGCGCCATGGAACCACATTGTATGATATACATCATATACTTTCATTGAGAGTATTATTATTGCTAAGTATAGCAGATATCGGTGTAAATTATTTAACACAAACAAACCTGTCTCGCCTTTGTATCCTATACGATAGTTAATTTCTGGTTTTGCAACTACACATGCAGTAGGGTTTTGGAAAAATACTCTGTGATAGACTCTTCTCATATAGTAACAAGTACCTCTAAAACCAAAGGGTATCCATAGAATCAGTAATGCGGAATTCATCCACCTTGGTGTGTCTAAATCGAAGATATGGATGACATCAGGAGAAAAAATAGGTGATGTAACTCTGTGATTATCATATTGAATATCTCCATCCCATACTAATACTCTAAGAGCTGTATATACAAGTGCTAAAGTTAGACCAAAACCCATCCAAAAAGGCTGTGACCACCATTTATCGATACGATCAGTTTTACCAAATCCTCTTTCCATGGGGAGTTTGATTGCATTAGACATTGGAATGCTCCTACCTTACTAGTGCTGCGAACGAAAGGCGAGCAATAAGTGATTGCTTCTTAGCATAATAATTATTGATAAGTTTAATTATGCATAATGCGTCAGAATATCTGATAAAGATGGATGTTTTCGACGACCTTGAATCCTCGATATGTACTAATTGTGGATATATGCCAGGGGTTTGGTTACCCACTTTACCTTGCCCACAGTGTGGGGAAATGATGATTTAAGTCAATGATGAATAATCTACCTTTTCTTCAATAAGTTCAATATCTTCTACATCCATCTGAGCAAGTTGTAACTTACCAGATAATTCATCGTTAACTGCGTGCCAATATGAATAGGCTTCAATTACCCAGATACCAGATTCTCTAGTTCCATTACCGCTTCCTTTAACTCCTCCAAATGGTAGGTGCGCTTCTGCGCCAGTGGTTGAATTATTTATGCCAGTCATTCCTGCTTTGATTCCTGTTTTGTAACGGTATGCTTCTAAACGATCATTTGTGTATATAGCACTTGAAAGGCCATAAGGCGATGCATTTGCTAAATGCAATGCATGTTCGAAGTCCTTTGCTTTAACAATAGTAATTGCTGGCCCAAATATTTCTTCATGAAAACAAGCCATGTCTTCTGTTACATCAGCATAAACATGAGGCCACATGTATACTCCATCTTCTGGTTTTCCAAGGAAATTTTTAGGCTTATTGTCGGACGTTATCCTACCGTTCCCCCATAGCTTTCTAGCAGAACTTTTTTCACATAATTGTAAATCATTTAGGAAGTCATTTGCGTATTTTTCAGATAGCATAGGACCGTATAGGACATTTTCATGAATCATTGAGTCTCCAATGGTAGTTGATTCTACTTTTTCCATCAATTTTTCAATAAATTCATCATAAATATCTTCGTGGATAATTAGGTTTCCAAGGCTTGTACAACGTTGACCTGCCGTGCCAAAACCTGCCCAATAAGCGCCTTCTACTGCGTTTTCCATATTCGCACTAGGCATAATTACCAGGGGGTTTTTCCCTCCTAGTTCCAGACTTGCTGAAACAAGATTTCTACCACAAACTTCTCCAATCATTTTTCCAACAGGTGTAGAACCAGTGAAACTTATCTTGTTCACTAAACCTTCATCGACTGCATCAACAAGATGTTGCCCTGCTCCACTACCTTTCCCATGTACTAGGTTGATTACTCCATTTGGTAGTCCTGATTCATGCATTATTCTTGTTAACATGAATGAGAGTAAGGGTGCATCCTGTGGACTCTTCCAAACACAAGTGTTTCCACACATTATCGCAGGAATCATTTTCCAAAAAGGAACTGCTGCTGGGAAATTACAAGCATTAATTATTCCGCAAACACCCAGAGGTCTTCTGTAAGTGAATAATTCTTTATCTGGTAATTCCGAATTCACTGTCTGGCCGTACAGTCTTCTCCCTTCTGATTGGAAAAATAGGCATGTATCAATTGCTTCTTGAACCGAGCCTGCACTTTCTTTGAGCGTTTTTCCGATTTCTCTTGTCTCAACTCTGACAATATCATCTTTGTATTGCATGAGTAGTCTACCCATATTTCCAATGATCTGTCCTCTTGTAGGTGCAGGTGTAGATGACCATGAAGGAAATGCATCTCTAGCAGCTTTAAGTGCTTGATGTACATCTTCTTTCGTCGATAAAGGGAACTCTCCTAAACAGTCTACTAGAAGTGCTGGATTTCTACTTTCAAATGTTTCACCATTACTCGCAGATTGTAGTTTTCCATTGATTATGTTATACCCTTTTATCTTTGGACTACCATTGGGATTATTGGCATCCATGAATTCAAATCCTGATTCTAGCACGTTAGTCATGTGTCTTGCGAAATACAGTTCTATCAAGAAACCTTCTCAAACAATATTATGCTCATTTTATCTAATATTCATTTCACATCTACAATTACAATGCCTTAAATGCCTTGATGAATAGAAAGGTTTGTTGAGGGTGATGTCGAATGTCAGATGAGGGAGTAGAAGACTTACAACTTAGAGTAGCCAAGGCGATACCAAGTGATGTAGGACATGGCAGAGCCAGAGTCCCTTTTGATAATGATTTGAATCTAAAACCTGGAGATATTGTTGAGATTACAGGGGAGCAGAAGACGGCGGCTATAGTATGGAGATGTCGTCCTGAAGATGCAAATTTAGGTGTAATCAGAGTTGATGGAATCATAAGGAAAAATGCGGGAGTTTCCTTAGGAGATAAAGTAACAATCCGTAAAGTAGAAACTCAACCATGTCAGAAATTAATTCTAAGTCCAGTAATGGCTAAACAACAGAAAGTACGTTTTGGGCCCGGCATAGAGGGTTTTGCACGCAGAGGATTAAACAAGAGGCCAGTAGTTTCAGGTGATAGAATATTTATTCCAGGAATGACACTCTTCGCTGAAGCGTTACCGTTTCAAATTGTTCAAACTACTCCGAAGGGGATAGTTCAAGTTTTACCCGATACTGAAATAATTATCAAAGAAGAACCAGTTGATGAGGAAGAAGACGGAGGTCAACCGATTTCGACAATCTCATATGAGGATATAGGCGGAATTGGTGAACAATTGCAGAAAGTACGAGAAATGATTGAATTGCCTTTGAAACACCCTATTTTGTTCCGAAGACTGGGTATAGACCCTCCTCGTGGCGTATTATTACATGGCCCACCAGGCACTGGAAAAACGCTAATAGCCAAGGCTGTAGCATCTGAAACAAAGGCTAATTTCACTTCAATCAATGGTCCTGAAATTATTTCCAAATATTATGGAGAAAGTGAAAAACAACTCAGAGAGATTTTCGATGAAGCGGCCGCTAACGCTCCAGCAATAATTTTCATAGATGAATTAGATTCAATAGCTCCAAAAAGAGAAGATGTCAGTGGAGAAGTTGAACGTAGAGTTGTAGCACAATTGTTGACTTTGCTTGATGGCATGCAAGGAAGAGATAATGTAATTGTCATAGGTGCTACAAATCGCCCAGATGCTATTGATCCTGCACTCCGCCGTGGTGGGCGCTTTGATAGAGAATTAGAGATAGGAGTTCCCGATAAAAATGGCCGTGCAGAAATCATTGGCATCCATACACGTGGTATGCCAATAAGTGATGATTTTGATGTAGATTGGTTATTAGATAATACCCATGGCTTCGTTGGCGCTGATATTTCTGCTTTAGTTAGAGAGGCTGCTATGAAGGCACTCCGCCGCTATCTCCCAGATATTGATTTAGATGAAGAACACATTCCAGCAGAAGTTCTAGAGAAAATGGAAGTTCGAATGGCAGATTTTAAACTAGCCATTAAGGAAATAGAACCAAGTGCTCTAAGAGAAATATATCTCGAAGTGCCTGAGGTTAGTTGGGATGAAGTAGGTGGCCTATCAGAGGTTAAAGAGAGATTAAAGGAGAGTATCGAATGGCCTTTAACGAAGCCTGAAATGTTCGAACATTTCGGCATTACTCCACCTAGAGGCATAGTTCTTTTTGGTGCACCTGGGACTGGTAAAACCTTAATTGCAAAGGCTATTGCTAATGAAGCCAAAGCGAATTTTATTACTATTAAAGGGCCGGAGTTAATTTCTAAATGGGTTGGAGATTCAGAGAAAGCAGTCCGGGAATTATTCAAGAAGGCAAAACAATCTAGCCCTTCAATTATCTTTTTAGATGAATTTGAAAGTATTGCCGGTGTCAGAAGAAGTAACACTGGCGAAGGTTCTGATGTAATGAACAGAGTAGTTAATCAATTACTAAGTTCTATGGATGGTGTTGACTCGATGGAAGGCGTGATTGTTGTTGCTGCAACTAATCGACCAGAAATGTTAGATCCAGCTTTGTTAAGAAGTGGAAGATTCGAGCGTGTACTTCACATCCCCCCTCCAGATATTGACTCAATAAAGGCAATTTTGAAAATACATTCTGAACCGATGCCTCTAGGTAAGTTCAAGATTGAAGAATTGGCGCCACAATTAGTAAATTATACCGGTGCAGATATTGAAGCTATTTGTAGAGAATCGGCATTAATATCTATGCGTGCGGGGAAGAAAAGTGTATCCAAGAAACATTTTGAAGAAGCGATTAATAGAGTTAGGCCCACAATTACTGAGGAAATGATGGATTATTACAATCGAATGGAGGCTAGACTTACTAGTGGACTTGAATCAGTTCGTCGCACACCAGATACCCTTTCAGGGATAGAATCAGCTTGAGGGATATGATATGCCAGTAACTTTTGGTCGGGAAATAGTCAATCTTGAAGTTCAAGATAGTGCTGGCGATAAATTAGGTAATGTTGCTGATTTCCGTATAGACATAGGAAGTGGTCAAATTACAAATATTTTAGTGATGATTGAAACAAGTATTAACCCTCAACTTCTTCCTTGGCCTACAGTAAATGGTCTTCTGTCTGTTCCAGTTGAAGAAATTGAAAGTGTCGGTAAGGTAATCAAACTGTCAGAATAGTATGATGCATAACCGTTCATTCGTTCACAAGCGTCTTAAGTCGAACTTCGGGCTCGTTGTTTGTCATATCGACTAGGTGGGGAGCAGCATGGCAAATTTCCGCGATTACAGCCAGAAGTTAATTGCTCTCAAAACTCGTCGTAATATGTTAGTCGGAGCGTTCTGGATATTGCTTCTACTTCTTATTTCAACTGTAGCGGTGACTTATGTTACAGACGGACAAACTCAGCAGTCCGCCTATGGTGATGATTGGAATGATTTAGGGCGTTTTAGAGCAGAAATTAATAGTATGGGCATCGAAACAAATGCACTAGTTTCAAGCCCCCTTCTTTTGAGTGAGATTGATTATCCAGAAGAGGCTATTTTCGTTATTTCTGGGGTTGAGAAAGATACTATTTCTTTACCTAGATTTACTGGTGATGAAAATGTAATTGAATTTTCTGAAGGTTCTGGGTATACGACTTCAGAAATATTGGCTATTGAAGAATTTGTTGAGGCTGGAGGGACCGTTCTACTAATGGATGATAAAGGATATTCTTCTACACTGGCCGATCAGTTCGGTTTAGAATTCTCGGGGCACACTTTGTATGATGGTGAAGCTTATGCTACGGAGTTAGATTATAATTTCATTTGGGTTAATACCTCGTCTGCATATAATTTTACAACAAATTCAGGTTCTTTGTCAAGTATTCATCCATGTCTGAGAGATACTGATACAGATGGGTACATAGACATTTTAGATACAGATCCATATGATATTTCCACCTTTCCTGCTGGTTTAACAAAAGAATCGGCAGGATTGTGCGCCCATAGATGGATTTCTGAAACTGAGTGGGATTTTTCAGAAAGTTATAATTTATTGACTAATCAACCATCTGCATTTAATGCGGGTTCCTATAACCCTGTAGAAAATAGATATGATATCGGTAAATCTACTCTTGACTCATATCTTGATACTAATGATGATGGTAATCTAACCATAGGTTCTTCTGCTTTTGGTATTGAAGGAGACGAAGTAGGTCCTTTCGCTGTCTATGTTCGTTACTGTGCAGATCGTTTGTGTGTTGGTGCAGATTCTGGCCGAGTTCATTTTGTAGCCGATGGTTCAATTTTGACAAATTCATTATACGATGATTCATTCTATTCAGGTATTGATGATATAGTCCCTTCAAATGATAACCGTAAGTGGGCATTAGACATAATTGCAGAATCTTTACTTGTTGGGAATTCTAGTGCTCAAAGTTCATCTAATGCCATTGTTATTTTCGATGAATCTAGGCACCAACAGCCTACTCTATTTGGTGATACTTACAATTTAATGTATTATCTTTTAATCTATTTCACAAATGATTGGATGGCCATGCTTCTCCTCTTCCTCGGCTTATTTATCACTCTAGAAGCGGTTTTGATTAGGAAAGAAGACCCTGAAAATTGGCGTCATGTTTTCAGAATAATATACTATGGTTTTGGCGATGCAAGACGTTATGAATATTATCAAAAGCCAGAAAAAATAAGACAAGTGTTGTTAACAAGAGTTCGTAATTTAAACACATTATCGAGAGAAGAATTCGATGCTCTGCCAGCCGCAGAATTACAACGAATGGTTGAAGACCCCGTTCTTACGAAATTTATTTTTGAAGATCGTAAGTACAAGCCAGATGAATTGGTTGGTATAGTAAAGAGAATTAAGGAATGGGGCTCTACAAACTCAGAAGAGGAGGTTGAATATGTGGACACGTAAGGCGGCTATACTCTTTACAAGTGGTATAAGCTTGATATTAGTTGGTATGATGATTTCTAATTTTCAATTAATGATTATTGGATTAACATTCATTTCCTTTATTGCAATAAATGGTTGGGTTGAGGGTCATTCAGATTTAGAAATCACTCGTGAAGTCTCAGCAGTTAACGTCTACAAAGGCGACGATATTAATGTTATTTTAACGGTCAAAAACAAATCATATCGTCGTACACAGCAACTGGAAGTTTTCGATAACGTCCCTCATGAAATGAAAATGCGAAAGGGAGTCAATTTGATGCGTATGAATCTTGGTCCCGGTCAGACTGCGACTATTCGTTATACAGTCAGGTGTCCATTGAGGGGTCATTATACAATAGGTCCAACATCTATTCGTTATAGAAATGCATTCAACTTATTTGTTTCTGAAACTACTCTAGGTGATCGCTCAGATATTACAGTGTTCCCTCAAGTTAGGGATGTTGAAGAAGCATTAATTCGATCAAATGTTCCTAAAATGTATACTGGAGCAACCACTCTAAAAACACCCGGACAGGGGATGGAGTTCTACTCACTTAGAGAGTACTTCCCTGGAGATTCATTCCGTTCGATTAATTGGAAAGCCTTTGCAAGAACTGGAGATTTAATGGTTAATGAAAAAACTAGAGATGCTGTAACTGATGTTTTCATAATTCTTGATACTAGGGATGTGGCTAGAATAGGCACAGTACTGAAAAATCCCTTAGAGATGGGTACTGTAGCTGCGGCCTCAATTGCAAATTATTTCATAAAAAGAAGAGATTCTGTATCTTTAGTTACATATGGTGAAAGAATGGATTTTCTCCCTCCAGAAACAGGAGATAAACAGCATTACAAAGTTCTGAGTCAACTTGCAGCCGTAGAATCCAAAGGTAGTATGCCATTACAAGCAGTGACAAATGCCCTTTCCCCTAGAATTTCTAGAGGTTCACCTGTTTTTATTATTAGTAGTTTAGAAGGAGATGGTACAACCTTATCAGCTATACGAAACCTCTCTGGAAAAGGTCATGAAGTTATTGTTTTGTCACCCAGTAGCATTGATCTAGAAAGATTGGTAAGTAGAATTCCAAGAATGGCTTATGAAGTTCTAAAACTTGAAAGACAAAATAGACTAACGGCACTTTCAGGTTATGGAGCTAAAGTAATCGATTGGACACCAAGTGTTGATTTATCTCAGGCTTTATTACAAGTTAGAACAATTTAAGGAGATTTGAAAAAATGGTTATAGATGTAGTTCCTGAATCTAAAACACTTCATATCTCGAAGTTACGTTTACGGTGGCAGGTACTTCTTTTACAAATAATTTCAACCGTTTCTCTTTTGTTAATAATGCGTAAAATGAATGAGTTATTCGGTTCTTGCTCCGGACAATTTGTTGCAAATTCAGGTCCAGAAGGTTGGTGTCCATCGTATGAACACACTCGAGGAATTGCTTGGATGAAATCTAATGGGGATACTGTGATTCCAGATTTACTTACGGGAGTTAACGAAACTGGTTTTGATACATTTACTGTACCTGTTATCCTTTGTTTTATTATTACTGGATTATGGGTCGTTATACTAACTCGTGGAGAAAAATTACAATTATTAATTAAGCGAATATTTTCTGTCTTAATGGCTGCATGGTTCCTCCTTCCTTTCCTTGTGTCATGGTTAATTGGTATAGTTTCACGAGGTTTTTATCTTCCGTTTAGTAATTCTGAAGATCAGTTTAATCATATCAATCTAGTATTCGCCCCATTAGAATTCTTTTTCGAATTAGTATTTCTTGGAATTGTTTTCGCCCCTATACTCGCAGGTTTGATAGGAATATGGAGTCTCTCGAAGAGAATGATTACATGGGCTACAAGTTATTTCTTGATAGTAATCGGAATACATGCTATGCTAACATTTGAAGGAGTTACTACTGCTGTTGATGTGGGTCTCCAACCACTTTCTGCACAAATAGGTGAGGCGACATTATACGGAGGGCTAATATCTCCTTTAGCATTTGATTTATTGACAGTAGCAATATTATTATTATTATTCTTAGAATCTGGATTAGCTGTAATTACAAATTTAGAATATGCATCTATTCTTCCAGAAGCGTCCAAAAGAGATCCTGAATATGTTAATCAGTTTAATAATATCATAAATGGTCATATGGCTCATCTATTCAGTATAATTACTGTAGTTGCTATAACTACGGCCCTGGCTCTCGAATTTGATGACTTTTTGATATCCTTTGTTGCAGTTCTGGAGGGTTCTCAATGGTCAGGACAAGTTAAAGAATCATTGGAATTACAATTGACTTATGGTAAAGTTATTTCAGCATCATTATTCATGATTGTTGTAGCAGGTGGTAGATTTGTTATTCCTTGGCAGAGAATTACTGGCTTTATTGAAACCGGACTTTCTAAAATTCGTGGTTGATTAATTACGTCTTAGTAAACGATGCCCTAAACCCAATAGGATAATAATAGTCACGATTTGTATAATGATTCTGAGCGAATTATTCGTAATTTCGATCTGATTGAGTATATTCATAATATTATTCTGACTGTAGAGTATTATTGTAAGTATGAGTAAACATAAAATTCTGTGGCCCCAAGGACCGAAACTTTCACCCTTATTTTCGTGCTGATTTGGCAATGGTCCGCCTTCAGACATAATTATCTCAAGAGTATCTAGGTCATCAAATCATCGCTTATTCACTATCTCTTCACTCGTTGGGTTCAAGCGCAGAATCCTTGACGACCCATTATGAGTGGGGCTCTGTCAGTGCTACCTTGTAGTCAATGTAAAGATACCTCTATTCTTTTTCAAGAGTATAGTGGTCAACATTTATGTGGGAAACATCTTGCATCTTCTATAAGAAAAAGGGTAGCTAAGGAAATACGTTCACAGATTAATTTACCAAAGAATGCTCGCCATCCTGATGGTTCACCCTTCAGGATTTTTGTTGCCATATCTGGTGGAAAAGATTCTGCAGTATTGTTGAGCATGTTGGTCGATATCATTGGTCGTAGAAGAGATGTAGAAATCATATCTGGTTGTATAGATGAAGGAATTGACGGATATCGTTCACCATCTTTAGAGTTAGCTCGGGAACTTGCAGAATCTCTAAACATTCAGTTTGAGACTCTATCTTACGAAGATATTGGTTATGATAGAATGGATAATGTAGTCAAAAAAATGCCAATTATTGGTGAAAATAATCCCGATGCTAAAGGAATGATGCCTTGTTCATACTGTGGTGTATTTAGGAGGCAGGGTATCAATGCTTTGGCACAAAAAGTCAATGCCGATATCATGGCATTAGGGCATAATCTAGATGACATGGCTCAATCAATAATCATGAATTTCCAAAAGGGTAATATTGAGCGATCTGTAAGATTAGCGCCACATACTGATGCCCCGATAGAAGGGCTTGCGCCTAGAGTAGTCCCATTGCGCTGGATTCCTGAACAAGAGATTCATGCTCATGCAATTTATGCTGGCCTACCTATTCATCATGGTGATTGTCCGCATGCACCAGGGGCGATGCGCCAATTAAGTCGTGGAATTATTGCAGATATGGAAACGATTACTCCTGGTTCCCGTCATGGACTTTTACACTCTTTAGATCAAATACGTGCTATGCATAGAGAGATTAATCCTGTAAAATCTGAGATAAGAAAATGCCAAGAGTGTGGCGAAGTGACAAGTAGAGAAATTTGTCAAGCCTGCACCATGAAAAGGTGGCTGCAAGAAAATTAAATGATGTAATCTACAATTTCATCAATATCTTGATTTTTTCCGCAGTATGAACATCGAATTTCCATAGGTTCGGAAGATATAATTTTTAGTTTATGTGGCAGGGGTTCTCGATCATTCTGGGTGATACAGTTTGAAAATGAACATTTTACAATATTTATTAATTCCGAACCTAGTTCAATAGTTCTTTTTTCAGCAACGCTATAATTTCTTATTATTGCAACAGATGCTTTGGGCGCAATTAATGCCAATCTGTCGAGTTCTTCTTGATTTAATTCTCTATCTTCAATTTTTAGAACATCTTTTCTTCCCATTTTTCCACTTGGTACATTCATTACCATTGAAATTGGATTAGATCTACCTACATCGAATCTTAGCATTTTCAATACTTGTAAAGCATGTCCTGAGGGGATATGGTCTATTGCTGTACCATTGCATATTGCGGTAACACGTCTCATTTCACTCAATTATTTCACCTTCTTTGGAACTTTAATGCCCAGCCCTCTGCATAACAGAGCCATTCTAGTTGGAACCCCATTGAATGCTTGTTCGAAATATCTTGCATGTTTTGTTGAATCAACGCTGGCACGTAATTCATTCACTCTTGGTAATGGGTGCATAACAATCATCCCGGTTTTTGCCTCAGAAAGATCACTGGCATCTAGTTTATACACCCCTGCGACTTTATTATATTCATCTTCATCAGGAAATCTCTCTTTCTGAATTCTAGTCATATAGATTACATCAGCAGAACTAATAGAAGAAGCCATTTCTTCAGTTTCATTTACATCGGCTCCATGATTTTTAAGATCGGATACAATTTCTGCAGGCATTTTCAATGATTCAGGAGAAACCAAAGTAAGTTTGGCACCAAATCTTACAAGAGCATGCGATAAACTATGAGTAGTTCTACCATATCTAAGGTCCCCTACCATCATGACGTTTAATCCTTCCAAACTTCCATGTGCTTCGTGAATTGTGAATAAATCAAGCATTGTTTGAGTTGGATGATTGCCCGCTCCATCTCCAGCATTCAAAATAGGAATACTAACTGCATCTGCACTGTATTGTGCAGCTCCTTGATTAGGATGCCTTATTACTGCAATATCAGTATAGCCATCAACCATTTGCATAGTGTCATAAAGAGTCTCTCCCTTGGCTACCGATGAACCAACTGAACTCAAGTTAATTACTTCTCCTCCTAGTCTTTTCATTGCAGTTTCAAATGACATTCTTGTTCTTGTTGAATTTTCGAAGAAAAGATTCCCTAATACTTTACCTTGTAATAGTGGCAGATATACATCTCCCCTCGCTACAGGCAAAAGAGTATTCGCCTCGCTAAGAATCTGTAATATCTCTTCATTAGTAAGATCATCCATTGTAATAAGGTCGCCCATGCTCATTCCTCTATCATGTCGTGAGATATGTTGGTCATATGCATTCCCCTCAGAGGATAACCTTTGATGCCCGTATTCCGCTGTCTTGATGAGTAATGAATAATCCCACCTATCTGATGATAATCAGTCGGACACCAGTTCGAGTCTCTTTCTGTGGTGGCGGAACAGATACCGATTGGTTTTCTAAAGCACATACAAATGGTGGAATGGTGACGTCACTTGCATTAGCAAAATATATTCATGTGACTGTTAATCAGCGTTTTGATAATAGAGTAAGGGTATCCTATTCAAAATTGGAAATAGTAGATGATTTTGAAAATCTCGAGCATGAATTAGTGCGGGAATCTATGCGGATGACCGGAGTAACCTCAGGTATTGAGATAACCACAATCGCAGATATACCTTCACGCGGCACTGGCTTAGGTTCATCTTCATCTGTTACCGTAGGTTTACTTAACGCACTTCACTGTTTTGCGGGTCGTTCAGTATCTGCTTCTCAGCTGGCTTCTGAAGCATGTCAAATTGAAATTGACATACTTGGTCAACCAATCGGTAGACAGGATCAGTATGCTGCCTCTTTCGGTGGAATAAATACTATTAATTTTTGTCAAAATGGTGATGTCTTAGTTGAACCAATAGAAATTTCTGAAAATATTCGCTCAAGGATTTCCGAGGAGTTCACATTAATATTCACTGGAAAAAGTCGCTCTGCGTCATCAGTTCTTTCAAATTCAGTTAGTGAGGGGAAATCTGCTATTGAGAACCTCTTAAGAATACGCGAACAAGCAGATGAAGCCAGTAATTATATTAATTCAGGAGATTTATCTAAATTAGGGGCTCTACTTAATGAGGCATGGGGTATGAAAAGAGGAATCTCTAAATCAGTTAGTAATGATTTTCTTGATCAAATGTATGAACGGATAATTTCTACAGGTGCTACAGGTGCTAAACTTCTAGGGGCAGGTGGAGGTGGCTTTTTCTTAGTGCATGGTGACCATACAATTCGCCAGAAATTAGAATTAGAATTCTCATCGGATTATAGAATGATTCCTTTGTTAATAGATAATATTGGCTCATCAATAATTCACAATGATTCTCAGAGGTGAGATATAATGAACCGAAATAAAAGCACATCTGTTCTACTTATTTTCTTAATTTTCATAAGTATTTTCAGTATGAATGTTAACGCAGATAGTGATGATTCGATAAACGATGAGAATTCTATGTATTCGATAAATGGTCATTCTAAATTCATTATTCATGACGATATATTTCCTAATTCTCAATTCAATTCAACTTGGGAATTATCGATTACTCTTTCTGATCAAATTGGAACTGAACTACTTGATAATCCAGAACTAGGATTGAGAGCACAAATCGATATTCATTTAGGTAATTCAGATGGGCTTATTGACTTGAATGAATCAATTTCTTTTGATAATTTATTTCGCCTAGGAAGAAATTGGACCAATTCAGAAATCGGGGGTTGTTGTATATTTGATTATAATCCACTATATACTGTGAATGGGATTAATTTAGAGACTAACCCCGTCTCATTAGGACCTATTGAATCTAATAATACCGAATGGGGGTGGAACGAATCCGCAGAATTAATCGGATTATCAGATAATAGAATAACTAGAATTCTTGATTTTCCAAGATTTGGCTCTTTAATAGAAGAAATTCCGCTGAATGTTATTTTACCATCTGATTGGGAATATACTTACAGTGCAATGGAAGAAATTATTGAGGGTAATCCGGGAAACTTCTTTGTTAATCGTTCAGAAGCAAATGTTGCAAGTAATATTAGAGTTACAATATCTCCTAATTTCCCTCCCAATGCCTTAGGTTTCAGAGAATCATCTGGGTCAATGATTCCACTTAGTACACCTACAAATTATTATGGTGTTTGCGAGGATAGTAATTTAGATGCTAATCAACAATGGTGGACACTCTCTAATAATGGCACGCTTGTTGAAATATATTATGGCGATAGATTTAGTTTCACACCTGAAGATTACGGTTACTTAGGAGGCCAAGTAGTGAGTATTGTTATGCATTGTAAGGATTGGTTTAACTCAACAAGTACTTGGTATGAAAACATAGTTATTGATTCTATATTCCCAATCTGGGATTCCGTAATTTCTTATGTTGACCAATCAGGTGAAACAATCTTTCTTGATTCTAATGATGATACATTCAGTATCAGATCAGATACTTTTGTTTCATTTAATATCACTGCCAATGACCCAAATTCAGAATTCCCTACTGATATTACCATAGTCTCAGATAAGACTTCAAATTATTATCATAATAGTAAAGACACTTTAGATTTTTCAGATGTCTTCTATCAAAATGAAGATGTCAATGGCATGCATCTTAATCTGTCTGAAAGACATTTATCTAAAAATCAGACGTCTTGGTCAATTAATCTATCAGTCTCGGATAATGCAGGAAATACTCTAACTAGACAATGGGACATCCTAGTTCTTGACGGAAGTGGCCCTACAATAGTTCCAGATTTAATAATTAACAATAATTCAATATCATCAACAAATCTTGCAAGAAATGGAGATTCAATTATTATTTCTTTATCCCAATCTTTTGATGACTTAGACGCTATTGAAGATACGTCATGGTCACTGACGATAGATGATGTGATAATAGTCGAAAACGTATCAATGGAAATAATCGATAAGATGGTACTTGGACCATTTGACTCCGGTACTCATGTATTCAGTATAGACTCTTATGATTCTTCAGATAATCACCAAAATCTAGCATTTGGGCTAGCTATTTCTCCTAATGTGGGAGTAAATATCGAAATGTTATCTACTAATCATGAAGGAAAAATAGTTGAGGGTAACTCGGTCTTATTTTCTGCAACATTACAGAATACAAGAGCATCACCCGCAGCAGGTCAGTTTTGTGTCAATAATCAATGTGGACCCTTTATCGGAGTCCCAGCCGCAAATTCGAACGGCCCAGGTGTATTCAATGTTGAACTTAATTATGAGTTAGTAAATTCTGATGCCATAGATATTTACTTTCAGTGGAGTAGCGAAACTGCTAATCAAAGCGGTATTATTGAAATAAATAGTATTACTGTTGAGCCATATTGGCAGTCTACGATTCAGACAGTATTTTTTGTATTCATTGCATTATCATTTATTGTAATCGGAGCAAATCGCCTTTGGGGTGTTGACTCACAAAGGCCGTAAGATGAATCATACTTCCGCAGAACTCATGAGTCATAAGATAGGGTGAATGATTATGATTTTGCTACCCGACTACCCTGATAGGGTTATTCGCGAGCACAAAATGCGAGTTGAAAAAATTGCATTATTTACAACTTTCTTACTCATATCCGCAGCATCATGGTGGCTATTATCAGCATTATTTGGTACTTCCGATTTACTTCCTCGTTTAGGTCCAATCTCATTAATTTTTATTTCTTCTTTAGTTATCATTGATTTGATTGATTATGGACCAGTACAGCGTTCAAGAATTGGAGCGGTAGGAAATATCTGTTACCCTAGCGTATTAGCTCTTTCAATTTCAGATATTGATACAGGAGATTCTTTAATTTCAAGCTCAATATATTTAATATTAGCAATATTTTTATGGAATATATCTCATAAAAATCTTTCATTAACTCATTCTTCTAAGAGATGGAGAGGATTAACAAGTATAATCGGGATATTATTTTCGTTAGCAATAATGTATTCGATTTCATCAGAAATACTAGTATATCCAGTCGTAATCTCATCTGTAATGATTACAATGATTCCAGATCTACTATCTAAAGACGAGAACCATCTCTCTCGAAAACAATTTATTAATTTATTAGATAGGGCTGATGCTGATGTTTTACTTTTACGTAGCCAAGGAATCTCGTTGGAACAAGCATCTTCCATTCTGAAGAAGGCTCGTGAAGAGTGCTGGAATGACCCAGTAAGAGGATTAGAACTAGTATCTGCTGCTCAAGAAGATACAAATAGAATAAAAGCCCTTTCTCAAGATTTAGATGCTATAAGAAAAGATACCCTAAATCATGTCGAGAAAGCAGAATCTATAGCCAATGGAATTCAGGGCCCTAGAAAATCTTTTGACCTCGGCGATAGAGAAGCCAAACATGGGTCTTTAAGGGAGGCAGAACTTATGTATAGGCATTCTAAGAGTAAATCTGATTTAGTGATACTACATTGGCAAAATGCAATTGATGAGATTAATTTAGCCGAAGAGCTAGTTAGGCAGAAAGACAATTTACAAGTCGATTCTTTAGTGAATATAATTTCCTCTGCCCGAGATTCTCTTGATTCTGAAGACCCCTTAGAGGCGATTAAAATCGCTTCGTCTATATCAGGGCACTTAGATAGTCTTGAGTCAACAACTTTAGATGCTGAAATAGCAATAGAAGATGCTGAAAAAGCACTTTCTAGTGTTTCTGAAAGTATTTTAGTAACAACTAAAGAGAGATTAGAGGATGCTAAAAATGCTCTTTTAGTAGGTAATTCATCTCTCGCCAAAGGATTAGCAACAAGTATTTTAAGAGATATCAAATTAACTTCTGAATCTATGCAAAATGTCCAACGCGGTCTTCGTCAGAAGAAGAAATTAATGGAAAAATTCCCTAAAGGTTCGAATGGAGATGTCTGGAGAACTCAATTAGAAGAAGTAGAAAGTAAGGCACAACAAGGAGATTGGGTAGATGCTTCGAATTCGTTAAAGCAAATAACTGATCAACTTCAGTCTTATGAGAAAGCTCTCTCAGAGGCTTTAGAATTATATACATTTATTGAAGGTGAATGGAATAATTTGAGAAATAAACTGGAGTCATCTAATATCAAAGCAAATGATGAAATGCGATTGAATGCTGAAAAGAATATTTCTGAATGTAAGAGATTTTTAGATGAAGGAGATATTGACTCGACTCTCGATTCTTTAGGAGATACAGATATGATTATTGAGAATCTTCGAAGAAGAATATAATTATTTTTCCTTATTTTTCTCTACGCAGTAAGGACAATATGAATCTAATTTATAATTCGAGGACCTGCGTTGTTCTCTAGTTAGTGGTTCTCTGCAAGCAAAGCACATCGAGTATTCAGTCTCATTTAGATCAGTATCTACTGCTACTCTTTGGTCAAATACGAAACAATCTCCCTTCCAGTATGAACCATCAGTTTCTTCAAAATATCCTAAAATACCTCCCTCTAATTGTTTGACATTTTCAAATCCTGCATTCATCATCACTACAGATGCTTTTTCACAGCGAATCCCACCTGTACAATACATTACTATCTGTTTCTTTTTATATTCCTCTGGTAAGTTCTGGATAGCCCCTGGGAAGTCTTTGAATGTAGATAAATTCAAATCAATAGCATTTTCAAACACACCGACTCGAGTTTCATATTCATTCCTTGTATCTACGATAATAACTTCTTCATTATCATCAAGAATTTTCTTAAATTCTACCGGCTTAATGTTTTCTCCAGTATAATCAACAGGTCTAATTTCATCAATTCCCAATGCAATTATTTCTTTTTTTAGTCTTACAAGCATTCTACGAAATGGTTGATAATCTGTATAACTAATTTTTAATGGAATTCCAATGAATCTATCATCGGATTCTAAAAATTCTATATACGAATCAATTGAATCTTGCTTCCCCGCTAAGAAGAAATTGATTCCATTTTTACTCAAAAGAATAGTTCCCTTAAGCTTTAATTTTTCACAGATATAACGAAAAGGTTGTCTTAATTCATCACGATCATCTAGATCTACAAAGCGATAACCTGCGATGTTAACAATATTTTCATCTTTCATAACTTCGCCTCAATCTTCTTTTGTTACCAATGATAATTTCCGACTTCTAGAATTCACTTCAATAGTTAACTCTGTAATGAATTGTTCCAGAGGCATGCCATTACATTGATCTCCACTTCGAGAATCACCTTTACGGTCTATTCTAATTGATACCGTGTTTTCTTTTTCTTCGTCTTCGCCCAGGATTAACATATATGCTGGTCGCATTTTCCTATGCATACGAATTTTCTTTCCAATAGTTGCATCTGAGTCATCAACAGATACTCTAATTTTCTCTTCTTTCAACATCGAAGCAACTTTTGATGCATATTGTTTCTGCTTCTCAGAAATAGTAATTATTTGAACTTGGACAGGTGAAAGCCAAGTAGGGAAATTACCTGCCCAATGTTCTGTAAGGAATGCTACAAATCTCTCATGAGTTGATAATGGAGCTCTATGAATTACAAACACTTCTCCATTTTCGTCCCCATTTTCATCTTTGTAAGATAACTCAAACCGTTCTTTTGCAGCAAAGTCGAGCTGAATAGTTGACATTGATTCTTCCCTGCCTAGCGCCGTTGTAAATTGAATGTCTATTTTCGGCCCATAAAATGCAGCTTCACCTATTGCTTCTACATAAGGGACTTTCAGCTCATCTAATATTTCTCTCAA
>DADI01000058.1 GCA_002494975.1 Euryarchaeota archaeon UBA556 | reverse complement strand
ACCATAGCTTTCAAGTCACTCATACTTACATCGACTTCGAAGAATGATATAATCATTATACATTCTTACTCAGGAATACTAGAAATTGTAAATATGCCAATAGAATCTATTAGGCACATAATTCTTAAAAAATAGGCTAGAAAAGATTCGGAAAAATCAATAACCATAAACTGAATTAATTATTAAGCCATTCTTCAATTTCTTTAGTAGCTAGGATTAATGTAGGAGCCCAAAGACCTACAAATATACCCAACATTTCGTTATCACCAACGAAATAAATATACAAAGACCCTACTACCGATGCCATACTTGCCATTAATCCAAATTTTGCTAATTGTCCACTCATTATTAGTTCACCAAATCTGTCTAGTAATGTTCCACTAATAATATATTGTTTATCTGGGAAAGAAAATTAGATTACTTATTGATCTTTCATTATGATTTTTCGAACTAATGATAACATTCTATTATTCTCTTCAGAAGAACGTATAGCAAATCTGACTGACTTATTTGTTAAGGTCACACCCATATTTTCTGCATCTCGAACAAAAAGTCCGAGATTACGAGATTCAGTGATGAAACTTGAAGAAGAATAATTAGAATCAATTGGTAATGTTGTGAGTAAGAAGTTAGCAACGCCAGGAAATACTTTGAACCCGATTTCTGTTAGTCCTTGGGAAAATTTTTCTCGCTCAAAGTGGATGATATGATACTTGTTCTGGTAATAATCCGGATTATTTAGAGCGGAGATAGCGGCGAGTTGGGCCGGTAAACTTACAGACCAAGGAGGAATATATTTTCTCAAATAATTAGATTTTTGGCTGACGATATATGCTACACGTAAACCCGAAAGAGCATAACATTTACTCATACTCTTACAAATAATAAGATTATCGACATCAGAAACTAAACCTTCTAATGATTCGGATTCATCTACATAATCAATATATGTTTCATCAACCCAAATAAATTTACATTTGCTGCTAAAATCAGTATCATTGATTTCTAAAACTATATTCTTGATAGCATCCGAATATACTCCAGTTGGACTATTTGGATTAACCAAAATAACCGCATCATGTTCTCTAGAAATACTTACTAAATCTTTTGAATCTATAATAAAACCCTGATCTTCAAAAAGAGGGAAAATGGTAATTTCACATCCTATTACATGTTTTAGTATATGTTCATACTCACCATACATTGGTGATAAAATCAAAACTTTTGAGTCCTTGTCCAATAATCTAGGTAAGCATGAAAACATAAGAGATGAGGATCCGGATGAAACAATGATATCATCTTTATCGACATTTCTAACATTAGAAATTGTATTAACTAGTTCTTCGCTATGAGTAGGTGGAGATTCTTGACAACATCTTTCTAGTTGATTTCTAATTATATCTAGGGCATCGGGGCATGGAGGGAAAGGGCTATCTAAAACGTCTGCAACAATTAAAGAGTCTCTTAGTTCAAAATCAAATCCAGAATTATCCCAGGACGCACCTCCATGATAACAAATATCATCACTATTATCTAACTCAATTAGGTGATTATATTTCTTAATGGCTTCTGAAATATCCATATGCATGAGCTTAAATTCCGCATCACCTACAAAAATAGAGCTTTTTTCAAATATTTTCATACCAATTTTCTTATACAAGCCCAGAACATCAATATGACCCATAGCAACTATATCGGTACCTCCTTTACGATAGAGAAAATTCAACACTTGAATCATTAATCCTTCAGATATTTTTTGCCCCCTGAAATTTGGATCTACAGTAAGTGCTCGAACTTCATAAGTAGTTTCAACACCTCCAACTAAATTAGAAAATATATTTTCATACATTATTTCATCAGAGAAATATTTCGAAATTCTAAAACCGCTAGTACTATGTGGATTTAAACTAACATATCCAATTAGTTTCTGATTATCTAAACATGTAATAAAGTATTTACCGGGGTCTACTAGTACTTGCTGCTGATTATTCTCATATTGTTTGAGTTCGTCTGAATATACGCGATACCTTAATTCGGATATCTGATTCCATATTTCGGAGAACTTTTCAGACTCAGAACTATCAAAGAATTGGAAGTCTACCATGACTCTCGCTCGACTTTGTCACTAATCAATTATATGCCGGATATTAAGAAAAAATGACATATTTATCAAATTAATTATATTTAATTGATTCAATAATCAAAGGATCTAATTCAAGACCTTTAGATAGCTGAGACCTGACATATTCAGTGACCTGCTTAGAATTATTTTTTGTTAATGATGTTCTTTTAGATAATGCCCGCATAGGCATAGACATTCGATGGTTATTTGAAAAAATACCTTTATTTTCTTCTAAAAAGTTCCAATACATATCAGAAATTGGGCATGATTTTTTGAAATGGAGTGAGCAATCTCCACAATAATCACCCATCTTCTTGATGTAAGGGGTGCCGCTGACATATGGTTTAGTTGTCATTATATCACCTACAGCATATGTTCCCATTGCAAGTACATTTGGCTCAACAACCCAATCATATGCGTCTGTAAACATTGACCAAAACCAGTCGGTTAGTTCACGAGGATGAACACCTAATAGATTACCAATATTAGATAAAACCATCAACCTCGGTATATGGTGAGTATAGCCTGTATTGATAACATCAGAGACTGCACTATCAAGGCACAACATTCCACTTTTTTCTCCCCAAAATACTGATGGTAATTCTAAATCATTACCTAATACATTAGGTGTAATACGAGATTTAGGCCAATTCCCAGGCCAACCAGCAGCATTACGTGATTGAGAAGGAACATCAATAATCTCAAATCCATTTGTAATTTCATGAACATGTCGGACGAATTCTCTCCATCCAATTAATTGACGTACAAAACCTTCTTTGGAATTTATTGGAATTTCCATTTCCAGCACATCATCAAGCAATTCTTTGGGCATTAATCTATTGAGATTTAGTAATGATGATACTGTAGTATGGAATAATGTCTTATGTTCTTTAGTCATTGCATCTTCAAAAGGACCGAAACTAAACATCACATTTTCCTTAGCCCAATCCCATAGTTT
Organism: Euryarchaeota archaeon UBA556; assembly: GCA_002494975.1. Taxonomy (GTDB): domain Archaea; phylum Thermoplasmatota; class Poseidoniia; order Poseidoniales; family Thalassarchaeaceae; genus MGIIb-O2. The sequence continues at coordinate 8,897 of DADI01000058.1, read as the reverse complement.
GGATGCATCAGTACTGGAAGATGGAATATTTTCTCTGACTATTTCCCCTGGATGATGGCTGAATTTAGTTTCAATAAGAGAAATTACTTCTTCTGTAATTTCATCAGTTACAAACGATATTTTAGCAGGTAATTCTACAGAACCATCCCATGGATGCCGATTTTGGTTATCCAATGACCAAGCCCCGCCCAATGGTTTGTGCTTCTCATCTAGCATGATTTGGTGACTTTTTCTGATATTGCGGTAGAACTTATCCATTCTCCAAGGAGGGTTATCACCCATGATAGATTTGAACTCCTCGCTGCTTGTAAGCCAGCCCTTATGAGGGGAAACCTCTACTTTACCAGAATTTTCTAATTCTATAATTGACTTCCTAAGTGAAAGCTCGGCGGGACTGAGAACAGATATTTTTCCTATTTCACAAAATAATTCATTTAGTATTTCAGAATACTCTTTATCACTAAAAATATATTTTATTGGATGCCCGATACTTTGCATTTCTAGAGCAAAATGACGTTGATTAGACAGGAGTAGTGCTAATTTTTGCTTGTGATAAGGCAACTGCTCAGCTTTCCAAGATGTTTCAATGAAAATTAAACCGAGTGAATGAGGATCACTAAATTTAGGCAATAATCTCAGATTCAATTGATCGTATGCCACAAAATGCCAACTATCGGCACCTTCAGAGGGGCTTACGATTGCAGAACTGAATAATGACACAAGTGTTAATTTATCACTTTACTTTTGAAGACTTGTTCATGCCTTTATAGATAAAAACATTCCAGACATAGAACTGCTAGAATTACTCATCTTTATCTTCAAGCCAACCTTTAGACTCTGTGTAATCGCTGAGAGATTCGAGCCGTTGGAACAATTTATTACCAGTTCCGCCTTCTCCTTTTTGTGCTCGAGCATTCCATACTCCACCAAACAAAAATTCCCAGATACCGAAGGATTGCTGGTGAAGTTTCTTGAATAACCAATCTCCTGGAATAAGTAAGAAAAGTATAACTAGAGTTGAAACCACACCAATCATTCCATTTGTCCATTCTGTAGATGCTGAAATTATTAGCATGAAAGCACCAAAACCTGCTAGATACGAGACTACAGGTGAACTCTTCAAAAGATGGAATAGGAATGGGGGATTTTTTCCTCGGGAATTCACATATCTTGTAGTAGTAATCCATTGGCCAATTGTCCTTCCAGTTTTGAGTGGCATGAATATAAGGTTAGCAATTGGTAGAAGTAAGCTTACAATTAGTATATATGTCAAATCAGAAGCCCCACCTGCAACGATATTAGTGGCAAGGTAAAATGCGAATAATGAAAAATTCAATACTAAATCGACTATAGAACGAAACCACGCTCTAGCTTTGTTAACTTCATCGAATCCCTCTGGAAACTCTTTGAGCACGCGTTCTTTCCTGACTCTTGGTGCTTTAGCAGCCCTAGGTTTTTTAGCAGCTTTAACTTTCTTAGCTTTCTTGGCCTTCTTTGTATTTTGGGGTGCTTCTACAGCTTTTGCTACTGTGGCATCAAATGCTTTAATTTCTTTTTCAGCCTTTTCCACTTTGACTGGTTCTTTCTCACTTGCTTGGATATTTCCTGCTTTTTCTAATAATCCCATAAATATCATTCCCCGTATAGTTCACCCATCTTTTCAAAGATAGAAAATTCGGGAGATGCGATAAATTCGTTAACCTTATCATCTGGTAAATTACCAAGTACATCATTTATCATGTTAAAGAAAAGAGATTTTTCCTCATCAGTCACGACAGATGGATCGGCACCTACCTTCTCGAATAGTGAGAATGACTCAGATGCTATGAAATCATTCACGAATGCATCATCCATATTGCCAAGTAAATTATTTACAACTTCAAAAAATGCTACGAAATCATCGGAATCTCCTGTAGATATTTCTTCTTCCGATTCCAAATATTCTTCACTAGGTGCTTGAATTAATTCAACAGTGGGCTTAATTGCTCTCATTTCTTGCTGTTGCTTCTTTCTCAAAACAATAATTTCTCTATCTAATTCGGAACCAAAACGATTGGAGAAACGATCTAAAAGAGTTCCTACTTCTCCTGTTGCAATGCGATCTATATGACCATACATACTCTCTCTGTTACCAACTGAAAGATTAGGATCGGATGCTTTTCTTCTTTCCCAATGTGAATTAAAATCATTAGATTGGGGACTATCGTTATTATCGAAAGTTGGTTCTTCTGAAATAACTTCATCTTCGGTAATATTTTCTTCTATTTCTACTTCTAAAGAAGGCGGAGGTGGAGGAGGCGGTAGTGGGAAAGAGATGCCTGGAGGGAGAGGTGGTAAAGGCATTCCTTGAGGATTATCTTGAGTGTCTCCGTCCTCGCCCATACTGCTCACTAGTAGCGTTCCGTACCCAATCACTCTTCAACATATTGTGATTCAGTGTTCAAAATATGTCTAATTAACAATCGAACCCCAACCTTTCAAAACCAAGAATGTCGCTAGAGATTCAGTTACTTCGAGTCTATCTCCCGAATTACCTTCTACCCTTATCCCTGCGAGTTCAGCTGTTACATCGTCTTTATTGAGCAATATGTTGAATTTTTTATCGGAAGAGAATACTATTGATTCTTCCAACGGGTTAAATGAGTTAGATGATTCTGGATTAAGACGTTCTAAAGGCATTTCAGTTACTCTCAAACCGCATTTCCCATGCAAACTACCAATCCATCTGATAACTCTTTTTACATCTACTGTTACTGCCTCATCAGTTTCACCTGCCGAACCAAGAACTACTGAACTATCTCCTTTTACCATATTCCAAAATATGGCTGTATTTTTTTCTCCAAACACACGTAATTTATTATCTCTATTCAGACGTCCTAAACGTTCATCGTCAGCTAACTCTGCGATTTCTTTGATTTTATTACGTGACACTTTTTTACCAGATGTAGTTGGTGACTTAGCACTCTTCTCTAGGACCAACTCAAGTTCATCAAGATATAACTTATGATCAGGGCCTTTTTCGTCTATAACTCTTAATTTATGAGTAACAGAACTCATACCATGTTTTATCCTATCTTGCCAACCCGAATTTGGGCCAGATAATGTTGTTTGGACGCTAATTCCTTCACCTCTTATATGATTCACTAATTGCCTACGTGCATTCGAATCGATATGTAATAGTGAGGGATCACGTACGTGTATGTGGAATCCACGATGACCTGAGAAAGAGGTTTGAACATATTTTTCCTTGAAACCAAACTCTGGTTCTAAGAACTCTGACCAAAGTGTCCAAGCTTGTTCTTGAATTTTAGAGATCATTGTAGGGAAGTCATTATCCGAAACACCGGGTAAATGGTCTCCATCTAAATCGAAGATTAAATCAGCACCTAACCAGTCTTTATCAATCATTTTTCTTTCATTGGGTAATCGATAATAAGCAGTACTATGGAAACAAGAGTGAGGTGCCCTCTGTTTAAGGTAATCAGATAGACCTTTTTTATCTATAAAACCTCTATGCCTATCTGGAGGTTTTGACCCCCAGGGAATAAACATCCATTCACGGCTTCTCAATCTCGGAGGGACCCATAAACTATTGTGGTCTAGAGATTTATAATAGTCGCTGAAACGCAAAGCGAAACGGCTCCAGCCCTCTACCATAGAGCAGTTAGTAAGTAGGCAGCAAATTAAGTTGAGGTACGCTCATTCAAGATTTAAATCTGAAACATACTTACCATCGGATGCTGAATCAGCGCCTGTAGCCTCTACATATGCCTCCCAGCATACAAATTTATCATCTAACACAACAGCCTCTGCAAAAGTCATTGCTTTACCGGTTATTGCACATACTGGACCTAACTGTCCGGTGGCTGTAGATAGTTTTGATGCGTCAGGCATGATTTGACCGTAAAGAAGGCCACTATTCATCCTTACCATTCAACATACAGAGATACACACAGTTTAGTATTAGATTTCTACCGCTAAATCATGTCAACAGCCCCCACGACGTTTCAAGTCGGCCATTCACCAGACCCAGATGATGCATTCATGTTCCATGCAATGACTACTGGAGCCATCGATACTGAAGGTAGAGACTACCAACATGTTCTATTAGATATTGAGACTTTGAACAAACATGCTATGGAAGGAACATACGAAATCTCGGCAGTTAGCATACATTCATTCCCATTAATTGCTGAAAAATATCACCTTATGAATTGTGGAGCATCCATGGGCGAAGGATATGGACCTATGGTTATATCCAATAAAGAAATGAGTGAAGAGGAGGCAAAAACAAAAACAATCGCCATCCCAGGTTTGGGCACTAGTGCTTACTTATCTCTACTCCTAGCATGGGGAGATGTGAAGGTTGAAGTGGTACCATTTGATGAAATATTACCGAAGGTCGCTAGTGGAGAATATGATGCTGGTCTAATTATACATGAAGGGCAACTAACATGGGAGTCAGAAGGTGTGAAATTAGTTCTAGATTTAGGTATATGGTGGAATGAAAAAACAGGATTACCTCTCCCACTCGGTGGAAATGTGGTAAGAAAAGATCTCGGAATAGAGTTGTGCGAATCATTGACAGAAGATGTCAAAAATAGCATAGTACATTCATTAGAGAATCCAGATAGTGCACTAGAATTCGCTAAAAAATGGGGTAGAGGAATCGATGATGAAACTAACAAAGAGTTTGTAGGAATGTATGTTAACGAACGCACAATTGATTACGGAAATGATGGAAGAGATGCAATCAGATTGTTCCTCAAAGAAGGCCAAAGAATAGGGATGGTTGATAGCGAATTAGATGTCGACGGAATACAATTCATAGGATCAGGTGAATGAATGGAAAGCCGGGAAAAACCAGAAATAAGTCCGTTTGATTCAGTTGATCCAGCACCACCGAGTCAAGAGTCAAATATCACTAATTTAAGCAACACATTATCTGATGAAAATGAGAAAATGTTCCAAAGAATGAGGGCCTTATTTGCTTTGAGAAATATAGGTGGGCATGAATCAGTAGATGCTTTGACCAATGCATTTAACTCAGAATCTGCATTACTCAAACACGAAATTGCTTATGTTTTAGGACAAATGCAAGACCCACATGCAGTCCCATCATTGATTGATAGACTATCTGATACAACTGAAGACGTTATGGTCCGTCATGAAGCTGCAGAGGCATTAGGAGCGATTGGAGATATGATAGCAATTGATACATTAAGAAAATACCAAGATGATTCTGAAGTAGTAGTAGCAGAATCTTGTGAAGTGGCAATCGATTTACTGAATTATGTCTCAAGTAAAGAATTAAATTATTCTTAAGATGAAAGCCATTCAATCTCTTTATTCATTCCACAAACTTCTTTCAAAAAATGTTCAAGTCCTTCTTTAGATTCATCATCTAATTTATTTTGTACTTCGACCAAAAAATATTCTGAAATTCGAGATATTGAGAATCCTAACTTAGAAGAAGTTCGAGATATTACTTCATCCCTCCATGATTCGTCATGAAGAAATTGATTATACTGATTGACCATATCATTCCTCGCTCTATTCAACTTACTCAAATTAGAATCTTTACGAGCGGCGAATACACCAAAAACCATAGGGAAACCAGTTATTTGAGTCCATTCGGCCCCTAAATCAAGTTTAACTAATTCGGGATTTTCTTTAGCAGCAATTAAAGCCCTATCGCCAATTAATAAGGCACCATCTGATTTTTCTAACATTGCAACAAGATCTGGGCCCGTTTCATGGAATTTTGGGTCCAAATTATTTCGACGTAAAACCCATTGGAGCAGAGCGCGAGATGTTGATGAATCGGAGGGCAATGCTATATCTCTCATCTGATCAATAGGTCGTGCCCCAAATAGAAGGACCGATCCAACATCACCTTTACTTACAATTCCTAAATCAGGCAATAGAAGTAACTTTTCTGAATGTTTGGCGTAATCAGCAGCAGGTATTGGGGCAGTTAGACAATCTCTTCGAAGAAGATGGCCAGTTAGCCACGCAGGAGGTGCTGGGAGAATCTTCCAATTATCTTGTAATCCATCAAATATAGGATCACAATTTGCGAAGGCGACACGACCGAGTACAGATTCCCAAGACATTCTATCACTACGCTGATTGGGCCACTGGAAGACTTTGCCCTCCACCGTCTGGTTTTCTCTTATATTGAGTAAAATCGGTATATGTTGTATTTCTCTTTACAGGCACTGAATTAATATCTTCTATTAATCTGGCTAATTCGTCACTATCTGAATCTAATCTGGCAGAGCTACCGGCTTCATGCATTATTTCTTCATGATTTACTGTTCCATCAATATCATCAGCACCAGAATTTAGTGCAATTGAGGCAACATGACTGCCAATATTCATACGATATGCTTTGATATGAGGGATATTATCTAACATTATCCTTGAAATGGCTATGACTCGGATTATTTCATTCATAGAAGCAAGTTGAGCCTCTGGAAGACGAGTTTTATCAGGCAAGAATGGATATGGAACAAAACATTGGAAACCATTACTCAAATCTTGCTGCTGTCGAAGCCTTGAGAGATGAACTGCTCTTTCTGTAACAGTTTCAACTGTGCCGAATAACATAGTACAATTTGTTTTAATCCCTAAACCATGTGCTATTTCATGAATTTTGAGATACTCGTCAGAGGATTCTTTACCCCGGCAAATTCTATCACGTACACTATCAACTAATATTTCTGCACCACCCCCAGGTAATGAATCAAGACCTGCTAATTTTAATCGTGAAAGAGTTTCCTTAACCGATATACCACTACGAGTTGCAATATGTTTGACCTCAACAGCAGTCAATGATTTAATGTGTATATTCGGATATGTTTTTTTTGCAGCTCTGTATAATTCTTCATAGTAATTCACAGTCCAATCAGGATGAAGCCCTCCTACAGAGTGTACCTCATCAATGACCTGACTGAATGGCTCTATTCGATGCAAATATTCATCTACAGATAATGCATAAGCATCGTTGTGACGAGGACCTTTTCTAAAAGCACAAAAGCGACAAGCGAGAACACAAATATTCGTTGTATTCACATGTAAATTATCATTGAAGTAAACATAATTACCAAATCTTGATTTTTTAATTAGATCAGCTAAAGCAGAAATACCCGAAATATTAGAAGATTCAAAAAGTTTGACACCCTGTTGAACATCAACATAACCCCCACTAGTTATTGATTCTAAACACTCTACCAAAAGAGGGTCATTTCCTACAGAAAGCGGCAAAGAAAGAGTTTTTAGCGTGTTTCTCCATTCAGAGTTGCCAGATAGTGGTACATCAATCATGATAACTCCGAACACTGGGTAATGCTTGTCAAATATCAACCAATGTATTTGTCAATAGGAGTTACATCACTGCAAACCATCAATAGCCAATTTCAACGACAGGTGTTCAAATGGGGTGCTATTATTAGCCAAAGTGAGACTCAATTAATGGAAATAGCAAGGAAATGTCGTGTCGACATTGTAGAAATGGTGCATAAAGCAGGAGCGGGACACCCAGGAGGTTCTCTTTCAGCAATAGATTTCATAGTTGGATTATATGGAACGGAGTTTCGTTTTAATGTTGAAAATCCAGACTGGGAAGATAGAGATCGGTTCATCATGAGCAAGGGTCATGCAAGTCCAGCAGTATATTCGATGTTACATCAACTAGGAGTGATATCGAAAGGCGATATTGATAGCTTCAGGACTTTGGGTTCTACGTGCCAAGGACATGTGGACATGAAATGGACAGATGGAGTTGATTTTTCTGCTGGAAGTTTAGGAATGGGGCTTTCATTCGGTTTAGGCTGTGCATTGGCAGCTAGAATGGATTCAAGTGAAAGAAACATTTGGGTAATGATCGGAGATGGAGAAACTCAAGAAGGGCAAATTTGGGAAGCTGCAATGGCTGCAGACTTCCATAAAGTGGGTAACCTAAATGTCGTAATTGATCGTAATAGAATACAGAACGATGATTTTATGGAAGTTCAAATGGAAATTGGCGACATTGGAGAAAAGTTTAGATCGTTTGGTTGGAAGGTATTAGAAATAGATGGGCATAATATGACCGAAATTATAAATTCAATTAATGAAGCGAGTAATAATCAGAGTGAACCTTATGCAATAGTAGCCCATACTATCAAAGGAAAGGGGGTGTCATTTATGGAAAATAATCCCTCATTTCATGGCAAAGCACCTAGTGATGATGAACTAATTATTGCATTGGAGGAATTATCATGAGTGCTCCATCATCAGGCGGTGCATCGAGAGATGGTTATGGTTCTGCATTACTGAAATTAGCATCTGATCCGAGAGTTGTTGTACTTGAGGCAGATTTGGGTAAATCAACTAAATCCTGCCTATTTAGAGCTGAAAACCCTGAAAGAACCGTTTCTATGGGAATTGCCGAACAAAATATGATGCTAGTATCTGCGGGAATGGCATCATCCGGAAAAATACCATTCGCAAGTACGTTTGCAATATTCACAGAAAGAGCTTTTGAACAGGTGAGAAATGGAATTGCCAGACCAGGATTAGTAGTCCACATCTGTGGTAGTCACGGAGGAATACATACAGGTACTGACGGTAGTAGTGCACAGTCGATAGAAGACTTAGCAATATACCGGACAATACCGAATATGACTGTGATGCATCCTTGTGATGATTTATCTGCTGAAGAATTGACTCTACAATTACTTAATCACGACAAGCCATCATATACGCGTACTGCAAGAAATAAGGTACCTAGAGTTTACAGTGAAGATAATGTATCTAATATTAAAATAGGTAAAGGAAACATAATCGAAGAAGGAAATGATGTCGCAATTATAGCATGTGGAGTAATGGTTAATGAGGCAAAGATTGCGGCT
>DADI01000073.1 GCA_002494975.1 Euryarchaeota archaeon UBA556 | reverse complement strand
CTCTCAGAGGATGCCATCATAGTTTCAATTTCGACATTAGAATTCAGAGCCATTGAAAGACCCTGTAATACGCCTACTCTGTAACTTTCTGGATCAAAAGCACCATAGTGATCTTTGGCTAGAATCATTCCTTCAATTAAGTCGGAAGGAACGCCTGCAGTTTCTAAGGCTTCAGGATTATTATCCGAACCTAATGATGCTGAGTATGCAGATAATCTCCTCAACGTTGCCTCAGAAGTTTCAACTAACCAATTGACATAAACTTCTCTCTCAACTATACAAAATTCTTCGGCACGGAAAGAGGTGAAAATTCCTCCATCGTCACTTTCAAACCATCGAGCACGACCTACCATCATCATAAGAAATCGGTCACCTGACTCAAAACGAGCAAGTAGTTCTTCGGCATCAGCATGCAATTCAGGTTGGAAGGGAGCTATTTGGAAACGGTGAATACCGCCAGTAGCATCTCTCAATTGACCGGAATAAGAAGGTCCATTGTCGCCGTCTCTTCTTTCAAATCTATCAATTACACCTCCGAAAAGTGCGCGATTAACTTTAGCGCCTAATTTAGTAATTATGAATGAAGGAGCATATTCGCCTACTCCTTCTAAAGGAAGGTTTGAATCAGAATATTCTTGAGCAAATATTCTTATTGCACTCTGCCTACCTACTCTAATTTGGTTAATCATAGAAGCACCCCCCATTCTTCCATAACTAAATTAGCTGCGGTTTCATTTGATGTATCGTCAAAAGTAACTCCTTCGGCTAATATCATAGCACCTTGTGCATCTACTAATGAGCGACCATGGATTGTAACCTTTCTAGCTAAATAATTATTCCTTACTTCTGTAAGAAAATCTCCTTGACTAGTTTTAGATATAATTTCTTTAACTGCCTCTTGAGTATTTCCTAATAATTTCTCAGAAGGCTCCTTGCCTAATATTAACGAGGCATTATGGATTCCATTGTCCACTACAAATTTCAATCTTAAATCTTCTACCCCCTGCTGTGGCCCATGATCTAAACAAGCACTTTCTCGGAGAATCCTACGACATTCTGGGCATCTTTGTATTATTCCAGAATCTGATCTAATCGCGACAATCGTCCCTTTTGTTTTAATGCCTCTTCTAGAACCACTTGTGACTAATTTAGAAAGTTCAATATCTACCCAATGTTGCTCGGGATCAATAGATTCCCATGGGGCATCTGTAAGGTTGGATACCTGATCTGAATTATCTACAACAAGATCCGGAGACCCCTGCCAAAATTGCACTCGAGCACCAGTTAAGTGAAGAAAATCTCCTGGCTTAGGGTCTATTTCGCACCAAGCAGTAAGACGGCACCTTCCTGTAGGATCCATGATATCTCCGCTCCTAACTGTCTTCTCTTCGCCATCTGAATTAGTAAATGTACGAGACTGCCAAGATTCTACTTGGACTGTAGTAATCACATCTTTCATACCGTTCCTTAAATCTCCAATTTTTGATGTTGTGACTTCAGATAATTCTTCAGTACTAGCGAAATTATTATCATGATACTTTTCTATTTTAGTCCTATCATTGATATTAACTTCAGGAGTTTCTCTGAATTTCCGAATCATAGCGCCCTCAATTTTGACTAAATCTCCAATTTCATGATTAATAGGAACCCATGAAAGAAAGCTTATTTTACCCGAAGAATCAGCAAAAGTTCCTCTGAATATATCTAAACTACCGCTACCATCTCTTTTTACTATAACGTCAGGTTTAAGCGATATTATTCTGGCTAAAAGATTGACATAACCTTCATTCTCAGACGCCTTTTCTATTGTTACTGGTTCATCGCTCACAGGAGGTACTGATGGACCTCCTTCTCTAAGAACTGTAACTCTACTCGAACGATTAATGTTAATCGAACGTTTTTCATTCCATTCGTTTACAGATACTCCCTCAAGTCTGACAACTGAGTTAGGGGCTAGATTTTCTGAATGCGAACCCCAATCTTTGAAGTCCCATCTCACTCTCTTATCATTGGATTCCCAAGGATTATCCTCGATCCATCCAAAAGCGATTTGTTTCTCCTCGCCACGGACCATTTGAACACGAGGAACATATGTTACAACTGCAACTTCAATGGTTACATTCTTATCTTCTGAACCTAAATCTGAAAATCTATCAGCCTTCTTCTCAACACGTGTTTGTGCATTAGATATTGATTTGATTTCCTGGCCTGATGCCTTCATAAATTTAAGAATTACAGATCTTACTGCATCATTAGGTTCTATCAAGAATTCTTCTTCATATCTCCTAAATTCTTCTGCGATTTCATTATTATCAGCATCTTTACATTCTTCTTTGACCAAAGCAACTTGCGCCGCATATTTCTCATAATCTGTCATAATATTACACCTACATCAGGATTGTAATGGCGAGACTACTTTAACTACCGATGCAAATGCCAACAAGAAAGATTCTTGATGGAAAAATGGAGTATAGCAACGGCGTGTATGTTTGGGTAGACTCAACACTTGCAAACCTCCGGGAGACCTTTGCTAGCGTGGAGGTCTTTGAACATGTTCATCAGTTTGTCAAAGATTCGGACCGATGGCGTTTTGATTCATTGCTGTTTATAGAAGGCCGATGGAAGGCGATGGTTTGTGCAGATTTGGAATTTTAACAGCATCTGATCGAGCAAGTTCTGGTGATTATGAAGACCTTAGTGGACCTGCAATCGAGGAATTCTTAGAAGACGCGATATCTTCACTTTGGGAAACAGTTAGAATAATTGTACCTGATGAAAAAACACAAATAGAAAATGAGTTACGGGATTTAGTAGATAATAAGAAATGTTCAGTGATCCTCACCACGGGAGGGACTGGCCCTGCACCAAGAGATGTTTCTCCTGAAGCTACCGAAGCAATATGCGATAGGATACTTCCCGGATTTGGCGAACAAATGCGAAATATCTCCTTAAAATATGTCCCAACGGCCATATTATCCAGACAAATCGCAGGAATTAGAGGTGAATGTCTAATAATTAATTTGCCAGGTTCACCTAGATCTATTAGAGAAATCTTGGATGAACTTTTTTCAGCTGTTCCGTATTGTGTTGATTTGATAGGAGGGCCATATATTACGACACATCCAGAGGTAATAAATTCATTCAGACCCGCTCATGCTAGAAGAGAATGATTCATGAGAGGGTGTTCAGCCGGACATCCATGGCTAAGATGAAGAGTGGCGATTTCGAAACAGATAGAGAACATGATGAATTAAGAGAAATTGAGGTAACTCTAGATTTCACACCTAATGCGTTAGCATCTATATTATACCGTCAAGGAAATACTGTTATTTTAGCATGTGTAACCAAGGCTGATGGTTTGCCGAGATGGTTCCCTAGAGACTCGAGTAGAGGCTGGGTTCACGCAGAATACTCTTTGTTACCTGGCTCTACAGATAGTAGATTCCGTAGAGAAAGAGGCGGAGCGAAAGGAAGAACGCAAGAAATTGAAAGATTAGTCGCTCGATCGTTACGAGGGGCGATTGATTTAGAGCAACTCGGGCCTCTAGCTTTGACAGTAGATTGTGATGTTCTAAATGCAGATGGAGGGACAAGATGTGCATCAATAACAGCAGCATGTATTGCTCTAAGATTAGCAGTTCGCAGACTAATTTCTAGCGGTGAATGTTTGCCTAAAGATATGAGACCAAGTCGAGAAGATTTGAAAAATGGTTGGAAAGCACCCCAACTAACTGAAGAGCAGAAAACTATACATGAAAATCGAGTGATTAGTAATAATGTAGCAGCAATTAGTGTAGGATTATTGGGCGAGGATATATATCTTGATTTAGACTATATCTTAGATAGTAATGCCGATGTTGACATGAATGTTGTTATGACAAGTAACGGAGAGTTTGTAGAAGTCCA
>DADI01000003.1:4832-14093 GCA_002494975.1 Euryarchaeota archaeon UBA556 | reverse complement strand
AGTAGTTCCTGGATTGGCGGCTACGGGTGCAAAATCTACACCAGTAGTGTCTTCGATGATATTATTCATGGTAATTTTACCATTTACATCTAGCACATTAGTAGCAGAATTATAGGAAAAATCATTAGAACCAGTAAAACCTCCAGCACCATCATTTAATTGCACATCATATTGGGCTCCACCAGGCACCGCACCGCCCCCTCCAGAAGTAGTAATAGTTACTGTGCCACCGCCATCATCAACTAAGGTTCCATTACTAACTTGAATAGTAGTCACTCCGGAAACAGTAGGTATTCCGTCAATTTCTTTCACTGTTAGATTGAAACTAGTTGTAGTTCCTCCGGCATCGGAACCTGTATATTTATTGGGAATAATTCCGGACATAAAAAACACCTAAGCGATACGCTACAGTTATTAATTGTAATCCCTGCTATTTAATGGTAGTCGTTTGAATTAATTATAAATTAACTCTTTAACTATCAAGACGGTGAAGTTCCTACATTAGTATTCTGTTCACGACCAGTATCTTGGTAATAATCTCTTTGTTCAGTCCAACCTACAAAACAACCTTCTGTAGTTCCAGTAGTAATAGCGGCTCCGGTGTCATTAATTACACGGAAAACTATTTGTTGAGTAACTGTTAGGGGCATATCCCAATGCCATTGATCCGTTTTTGGAGTGATTGGTGACCATTGGAAATCAGCCCACTCTTGATAAAGTTGTCCATCTATCCAAATTTGATATCGCACACCAGTTCCAGTGGCTTCGGTGTGTCCAAAAGAGCCAATATGATAATAATCTCCTTTGTTACCAGCCGAAGTATTGATAGTCTGACCGACAGTAGGGCTGGTAGCCGTGACGGTAGAAGACCGAAAAGGTGTGTTAGAATTGCTCCTATTATTGGTGCTAGCAGACGGAGGGCGAGATTTCGTAGAAGTTACGGATCGCACAGCAGGGGCAGGGGCTTCACCAACAAAAGCAGTTGGAGTAGGTTGAAAAATACCATTTCCAGATATATCTGTCCAAGAATTTGAACCGTAAACATCAGAAACATTCAATACTACTGCATCAATATAGGCTGAATCTGGCAAATTGTAGGCGGCTCCAGTAGCGAAATTATAAAGTTGGCGAATAACTACGTTAGCAGAATTAGGCTTAGGCACTAAATGCCAAGGATAATTAGCAAAATTAATTAATTTACTACGATCTTGAAATTCTACAGCAGGTCTTACTTGACGATCAAAAGTGGCTGGATCTTGTCCAGGACGAATAACTTTTGTTCCGGCTCTTTCAGTAGTTCCATAAGAAGATGGTGGCGGCGGATAAGCCGATACTGCTTCACCGGCTTGACTGTAACCAGTTTGAAAGGCTTTCTTACGATACGGACGCTTTAGGTTACGCTGTCCTTCGTTAGAGGATGTCATAATAATTGTTATCCATTCCGACTATTTAATACTGCTGACGCTTGAATTTTATTATATTTATGGTTAATCTATTTATAATAAATATTCATCTCGCACATCTTCCATGTGTCGATACGCTTCTGCTAAGTCTAAATAATCTTTCCAAGTTTCTTCATCTAATCCTTCTCTTTGTAAAAGTTGACGGCGAAACCATTCTATGTTATCTACAGTAACATCTATTCCTAGATCTAAAAGATTGTTAGCGATTAAGGCATCTGAACCATCAAATAACCAATATTGAACAAAAACTCTAGCCAAAACAGTAGAAGTAGGTATATCAGTAATCCCTTCGGAAGCCACAAAGGCATGAATATCATTCAGAAAAGTAATTCTTATATCCCAGGTTTGATCTGGTAAGGCATAAACGGGAGGAGATAATTGATAATTAGTGGGTCTAATGGCGGCGGTAGCCGGATATGGCGAGGCTTCACCCGAGATCCCTCCAGAAAATAAATTTTGAGGATCCTGGAAATACCCAGTAGTATTAATAAAAACATTTACGAATCCATTAGGGATCCAACCGATTAAGTCGGTTCCATCAACTATTCCACTAGCAACAAAACTTCCTCCAATAGAAGGGACTGCAATTCCCGGCGTAGATCCAAACTGATGAATGACTACAAATCTATCTTCTCGTATTAAATTCGCTTCCGTAACAACGTTACCATAATCTCCGGTAAAAATAGAAATTTCTTCACCCGCATTCGGATAATCATCCGAATTATACGCTCCATTTCCATTTAAAGTCCATTGATAAATTTGTTTTCTCATAGACATCAAGATAACCTCCTAGTGCCTTCTGGAATAGGATTTGCTCCATCTAAATATAACTGTTGACGAACTAAAGATCTTTTATAACGATTTATATTTTCTACACTGACTGGTATACCATCCATAAGTAATTTTAAGGCAACTACGGCATCACTGTCTTCTAATAATAAATATTTTACATAGGCTCGATGAATTTCATAATCATTTTCAATAGTATATGCGGGAGATCCATCCGGCAATAAAAATTCTATACCCCAAGTCTGCCCAGGTAAAATATAAACGGGAGTAGGTAAACCATCCGCAAAATCTTCAAAAGTAAATACAGATTCAATACCTCCAGGAATTCCTAGTGTGTCGGGAAATGGGATAATACTAGTGGGTAAACCCTCTTGCAGACTTCCATCTGGATTCTGAAAATATCGAGTAGTTTCTACTCGAATGCCTATAAAAGCAGATTGTTTTCCGTTTCCACCTCCTGGGATTCCAATTTTAGTTCCATCCCAACCAGCAATGGCATCAATAATTATAAATTGTGTGGCTCTTACATCGGCAGTATTATCTAAATTATTTCCGTATCCGCCAGTAAAAATATCAATATATTTTCCAGCAGGAATGGCAGGAGATCGCACTCCAGTAGAAGGATTAAAAACAGGATGTCCTAAAAAATAATTGCCGGTATGATCTGCAGGAACAGCATTTCTCCATTCATAGGCTTGTCGGCGAATCATGTTATTACCAATATGGCTTACGCTATCCCACTATCTAAAGGTTCTGACTATAATAGTTTATAAATCAATAACGAGCCGCAATCTTTTGAATTGCTAACTCACCAATCAATGAAACTTTCACACTTCGCTCTAATGGAGCCGCTATTTGTGTGTTATTAGTTACAGTAATTTGAAGTGGTTGTTGGAATAAAGCCAATACTGGGGAGGAGAAAGCCAAAACTTGACCTCCATTAGCAATGTTATTATGTAACCAACCAATGTCAAAAGAATTGGAAGGAACATTATTTGGTCCGACACCAATTGTTACGCTAAAATCATAAGCAGTAGTAGCCGCTGCACCAGTAGTATTGTCTTGAACTTCTACGGCAATAGCGTATAGTCTAACTTCTTCGTTGTTTGCTTGATTTGTAAATATACTTACGGTTGAACTTGTAAATGCCGCAATTGCACCACCGGACGCATCAAAGGTATGCGTGGTTGTGTAAATTTCTGGCTGTGGATCTTGATTTGCCATTGTAGTCACCTTGTCTGTATTTTGTTACTACTTCCTACTACTTAAAAGATTCCATTATTCCTTGACTAGAAACAAGTCATCCTCTTGATACACTAAAGGAGGTTTTTCTACGATCGGATCCGGCGGAATTATTTTTTCTTGACTCGCCTTTACATCAACATAGGCTCTAAATAATCCATAAAGTTTTGGTGCTAAATCTTCTATTTCTTCATCAATATTATTACCTTTCTTTTGGGCTTCCTGTTCGAGCAAACCATGCAATTTAGAAAGTGCATTCATAGAACGATAAAAACTAGGAGTAAATAATTTTCTTTGCACTGCTGCGATATCGTCTGCGGAGTTTTGGGCTAGAATGGCCAAAATAACTGCCCCTAAATTTGTGCTAGTAATAAAAACTAATAATTGCCAGTTGATCCAAGCAGTAGGATTTACAAAATAAGAAAATGATTGCAGCATAACCGCAATAGTAATAATCATTACTAACATCTGCGGACCGGTAACGAATTTAATATCAGAAAGTTTTTCGTAATCGTCCATAACTTATGCCTCCATGAATTCTAAATATTCTTTGTGAAATCCAATATGTTGATATCCATACTGCGTTACGGATTCAATTGCCTTCTTCTCCCATTTACGACCCTTGTCTATTAAAAATCTTGGTTCTCTAAAAATTCCCTGATTGGAAAGCATGATAAAATCTTCGTAGTAGTATAAGTTAATTAGGTGTTCACCTATTTCAATCTTCTCAATGATCTCTGGAGTTTGAACTGGTTCGATCAATTCTGTAATATTTTCTGGTAAATTATTTAAATCATCGGGAGCAATTAACTTTCCTTGTAAAACAATCCACTCCTGTTCAAAGATAACGTCCCACGATTTAGCATCATGTAGATAATCTAATCCTAGATTGCTTTTACGATTCATTAAAAACTGCTCTCGTTTAGAACGAAGATAATCAATCCAATTCTCATTAGGAGGTGACATGGTTTTATATTAACTCTTTAGTATGTAATACTTCTCTAATTGTCAATTTGTTCTACCGGTGCTTCATCAACATAAAAATTAGAATCAATTACTAACTCAGTAGTTTTTTCTGCCAAGTAAGCACTAATCGCACTGAAAAATATAGTTACGACCGCCATACCTGCAAAAACTCCAGCAGGTGGAGGTGTAGATAATGCTTTCAAAAAAGTAATATTCTGTTCCTCTGACTCAGCCACAGAATGATTTACCCAATTTTCTAACATAAAAGTTACGAATACGGCTGCTCCTACAATTGTCGTCAAATCATTTTTATCTAATTTTATCATAATATCACCCCTCACTTTCCATAATTTCTATTGCTTCTAAAGTTGCATATCCGATAAGTAATGCCGGAATAGCAATAATTACTATATCTCTTTGCCTTAAAGAATCTTCAGGGAATCCATGTTTCTGATAAGTTCTTACAATGTTTAACATTAAAGAACTAAAAACTGCAAAAGTTCCCACTGCAGGAACTAAAAGAGCCATCCAAGAAGATCTACCAAATTCTTTTCTTTGAGAAATTTCTTCAGCAAATTTATTATTGATAGATTTTACTTCGTCTGTCTTTACAGCCGTAGTTTTTTTCGATTTATTTGGTGGTGTTCCCATAATCAAACCTCCTCATTATCTTCAACCCACTTAAGCAGACGACCGGCTCCAACCATAAAAACACCGAAGCCTAAGATAGTCAGACCATAAACAGTAAATGTGGAATATCCAGTCATCATGGATAATTGTTCTATATCACTCATAGCAGATATATCCAAATCAGCATTTTCTTCTTCGGCTTGATATTGAGGTGGTAATTCATTTTTTGGAACTACTGCAGTATGTTCTCCAATTTCGTCTGAAGTTTTGCATCCAAAAACCGGCCACAGAGGATCGCAAACACGAGTATTAGTCATACGGCGAGACACCGCACCAGGCATAGAATATTCTAAATATTGCCAATCTTGTGGATCGGCACCACCAGAAGGTAAAATATTATTTGGATAGAAATAAGGTCCGATAATAGGTTTTATTTTCGATGGACTAATAGATTCCAAAAAATTCCAAACCATGTTTCAAGACCCTCCTTACTTCCTCAGTTAAAATAGTTTTCCGCCACGAGCATCATACCAAGATTTTATTCCATAGGCAGCAGCAGAGAATAAAGTAATTCCGGCGACAACTTGAACCACAGAAGGGTCATCATCAGAAATCTCGGAAGAACTTCCATCTGGTAATTGCATAGCAGATGAAGATCCATCGGAATCTCCAGTAACATCTCTAGTTCCGGCACTGGTAGCAATGGCTCCACTTCCATATGGTAATCCTGATTCTCCATAGGGTTGATAAGCAGTTCCGCTATCGTCTAAAGTAGTCAAAGTCGGCACCCAAGCAATCCAAGAAGAAGAACTGGGAGCCTTAGAAATGGGATCTCCTTTATCAGAATAACCGATAATTTCTTGTTGTGTTACGGTGCAAGCCGGATCCGCCGGGTCACAACCGGGAGGATTATGAACATTTACATAACATTTTCTATTATACAAAGTGCCAGGATCGCAAGTAATGTTGTAACCGGTGCCAGCAGAATTAAAAATTGTCGTCATAATGAACACTAACTCAAGATTAAGTTAGTGAATCTACTATTTAATGAATTGCGAAGCAAGTAAACTTCATTCGACAGAACTGGAATTGGAGTCAGAAACGCAGGACCCATCATCTACAGTTGCATCCGGATTATAATTGTCAGCAGTTTCATCCATACAGCCTTCAACTTCTGAGGATTCATCTCCGACTACCTTTTCATAGAAATCTAAAATTGCATCACTTTGCGACCAAGCCGCATACAATCCACCGAGCATTAATAGTCCTACTAATACCTTTTTACTGCGACCGCTATCTTTTTCGATAGTTAGTTTTTCACCTTCTTCTAGATCGACATCCGCTGAGAAATCTTCGGGACCGCCCATATCAGATGGACCCTCAGTAGAAGGATTTTCGGTTAATGGGGATTCTTCTAATGGAGACTCAGCCCACATAATATTATTTGGTGGAGAAGATGGGGAGGAAACTCCAGCATCATTTTCCCAAGAAACTATTTGATCGCCAGCAGAACCTTCTGCATTAGATACTTCAGGATTCTCTACAGTTACGGCCTGATCTTCGGCCATCCAAGCAAAGAATTCTTCAGCACCCATTTTATCATAACCCTTTCGAGTTTTAGTTTTCATTTTTTTGTTCATAGCACGAATTGCTTCAGATTCAGTAGAATAAAACGGAGAAGTCCATACAGTAGGATAACCTCCTCGGCGACCATAAGCATTGACTGCTTGGAAACTTCCAGAAACTCTCTCTACTACAGCAAACAAATGATATTTAGAAGATGATCCACCTAAAAATCTTAGATAGGTAGGTCCGACAACTATTCCTTTAATTCCAGGAGAGGATTCAATGGCATTAACTGCTCGAGCCTCTGAAATCATATCTATGCTTTCCATTGTGGCTTCGAACATAACTTCAGCATCCATTTCTTGCATAGCATCAGCCACTACATCTTCACTTAAGAAGTAAGAGTTATTACTTGCCGGTGCTGATTCTTGCGGCGTTGATGAATCATCCGCCACTGGCGATTCGGCAACCGGATCTGCGGCGAGAGGATCTGCCGCATCCTTATTTGCACCAATAAATTCTTCAGATTCTGCAGCCATGACTTCCATAACTTGAGGTTCAGAAACAACTTCAGAAACAACTTCTAAAACCTTTCCGTGCATATTTTCGTAATCGGATTTTGAAACCCAGGATTTGATAGTATATGTTTTACCAGTAGATTCCTCAGTATATGATCCTATACCTTGATATTTTGTGCCACGCTTACCATCGATGGCTATAATGTCATCAATTTCTGCTTCTACCTTTTTCCGTAGACCTACACAATAAACTTGACGCTTCATGGTATAGTATATCTCCTTTCGTCTATTTAATACTTGGTAATTTATACTAAACTCTATTATTTAGTATACGATAAACTTAGTAACTGAATGGACTACTATTTGCACCTTTTCGGTAGAAAACTGGTTGTTGCCCGACAGCGGATCCGTGCATATTACCTATAGATCCGAAATCAGCAAAGCCACCTGCTGGAACGTGAGTGTTCCAATTACGGCCAATTAAATCTAATTGTTGTGGTTTTTCTTTTTTAGCCTGGGCTGCTTCTTCTTCTTTTTCTTCTGCTTCAGCGGCCATTTCTTCCATTTCTTGACTCATATTAGTTACATAACTTTCGGCTTCAGTAACTAGTTGTTCGTAATTTTCAATTTCTTCTTGGGCTTGTAGTCCTCGAGATAATCTACCCATTCCGAATAAAAAAGAACCAAAACCTAAAGCGTCAGCCAATGGACCATAATTTGTGCCATTAGCAGTAGTAAATATTGCACCTTCATGTTTGGCACGATCTAACATAGAAACACCTAAAAGTGATCCACCTAAAAGAATAGAAAATAAAGTCATATTATCTTCTCGAAGTTCGGCACGTATTGGTGATGGTAAAGCATCCGCTTCAACATCATTTTCGCCAGCGAGAATTTTATTTCTTAGTTCTGCAAAATCAACTACCATTTATTTTTCACCTCTCGTATCAGTTTTTTAAGTTAGCCCCACAGAGCGTCCATCAAAATTCTGACCGAAAGATCCAACGGTAGCACGATCGATAAAGGCTTCAAGACCTGGAGTGAGTCCGTGAGAACCAGACACTCCAAAATTGCGAGCATTCTGTCCGTGAGCCATTCCATTTAATTGATCTACATCTGTCATTACTTGAGACACAGACCCAACATCACGATTGATGGATAAAGGAGCAGAACCTACTCCGGAATCTGCGGCTTTTGATTCTTTATTTGTAAAAGAATTAATAATAGTCATTAAACTATCGATTAATCCAAAATGATATGCTAAGGCACCCGTAATTACTCCGGCAACAATGATTGTTTTCTTATCCATAATTAATACACCTACAGTATGTTCTCCAATTTAGTCATCCATTTTTTTAACAGAAGCACCGATCGCCATTCCAATTAGTGAAATTCCTATTAATGCGGTAGCGTTAAGAGCAACAACTCCTAGAGCCATTTTAGCCCCAGTCATAACTGGATTGTCTATAGTAACTAATTGTGCATCAGAATTTTCTGCACCTAAATCAAATTCTACTCCCCTTCCTAATGGTGCCGGAACTACATGAGAACTCATCATAGATGCGGCTTGGGCTTGGGTTTCAGCAGAGAAATCTTCTGGTCCACCCATATCGGATGGTTCAGCAGTAGAGGGGTCTGCAGTTAATGGTGATTCTTCTAATGGAGATTCTGCATTCATAAAGTCTACTCCTCCATCTTGTTCATCTTGAACTACAGATTCATCGAATAATTGATCTTCTGCAGGAGAATAATCCATCGGTTGTGATTTGATTACATCTCCGGAAGGTGAATCTTCAGCACCCATAAAATCGACACCGCTGATTTCAGCATTTTGTCGAGGGAAATCTTCGTATTCATTCATTTGGCTTTCAGCGTGTAGAGGGGTCAAATTAGAGTTATCAGTTTGCTGGCCGAGAACTCGACCAGAACCTTGAGGGAATGATGATGGATCAGGAACTACAGGAGTTTCTTCTGCTTTCATACTATCTATGTCAGCACATGAATCACAGACAGCGATTGTGTGAACATACTCATCACCATCTAAGCCTCGATACAATTTAACATCTTTTGATCCACTCATGGATCCC
>DADI01000003.1:0-4627 GCA_002494975.1 Euryarchaeota archaeon UBA556 | reverse complement strand
ATCAGAGTATTTTTTCTTTGTTTTAATATTCTTTCTAAAGAAAGTTCTATGTCCTCTTGACTAATTTTGTATTTTCCTTGTTGATAATTTACTCTTTCTAAGGCATTTTGAAAAGCATTTCTAATTATTTCTTCGAGATAGGCTCCGGACATTTGTTCAGATTTTCTAACAATATAAGTCATATCTAAATTTTTATCACAGTTCAATGGATCCAAATATTTCTGTAGAATTCTTTTTCTAACTGATGCATTAGGATATCCTAACTCTATTCGAGAATCGAATCTTCCAGGTCTATCTACTAATGCCCAATCTAATTTGTCAGCATGATTAGTGGTGGCTAAAGTAACGACTCCAACATTAGATTCTATTCCAGATAATGCATTCAAAAATTCTCCGAGTAAGGGGTGATCTCCAGACATTCTAGAAATTCCTCCGATAGTATCTAGATCTTCTAAGATAACTAGAGAGGGTGCTAATTTAGCGGCGATTCTATAAACCTTAGAAATGTCTCCTAATTCTTCAATGTGATCCCTAGTAACGACAATAGTAGTAATATCTTTAATACTATTTCTAAGAATGTTTGCAGTTAAAGTTTTTCCAGTTCCAGGAGGACCGTTAAGCAAAACTCCTCTACTTAATTTTTGTCCGTTGTTTCTAAACAATTCCATGTGAGTAAAGAAATCAATAATATGTCTTTCTAAGGCGGCACGGTGTTCCTTAGTAAGAATGATATCATCCCATTCATAATTAACATCAGATTCAATAAACTTTAAATCTCCATAAAAGGTGGCATTTTTTAGTAGAGTGTTTCCGTCCCAATACCATTCTTGAAAATCATTCCAAAAATCTTTTCCGATTACGCCTCCTCCATCAAAGATTATTCTTAGATCTATGTTAAGGCCATCATAAGGTATTAACCAAATTGCGAATCTCTCTTTAGATTCTTTATGCTCTAACATTAGAATGGCTTTCAAAGGAACTTTGTATCTATTACCTTTTAGCAAGAAATCGTGATAAACTGGAGAGCAAATTTGCCCACCTAAATGATGATTTGTAGAATTAGTAATGTCTATGATATCGAAATGTAAATTAATATAACGCATCATACCTTCTATTAGAGTTGGAAATTCATTTTCCATCACATCTTCCATTTTGTGTTCTAATTCTTGAGTTGTAATATCAATAAATTTAGAAATCTCTACATCCATGATATCGGTTTCTCTATTAGCATCAAGATCTAGTTTAATACTTTTAACTAGTTCCGCAATAGAACTACCATCAATATCAATTTTTCCTACCGGAGTGTTGATCGATATTTGATTGCTTTTGGAATTAGTTTTAATATCATTAGGTGGCATCATGCTCATGATAAATAATAGTAGGGATTACCTACTTAAACCTAAAGAGTAACCTATAAATACTTGAATTTTAGGTTTGGCGAATCGAAGTGTTCGCTCAAAATTAAATAAAAAAGTTAGACCACCCATCACCCGTCACACTGGCACTCAGGCCAATCAGGGCGTATGGGGGTTTTTTGTCCGTTTTCACGTCAGACATCTAAGAGGGGTCACTGCGGCACACTAATTTAATAATTATGCTGATAGTAGACTTCTCTTATACCAATCCACGTTACCTGGGTTGATGCTTATTCCCATCTCTAACAGTTTGTTAGCGATAAGAGCGTCAGGCCCGTCATAAAGCGTGTATTTAGTAAAGCAACGATAGTTACCAGATGTTGCTGTTCCTGCACCGTTTCCTACACCAGAGGCAAGGTAGTAAGTTACCAGAATATCCCAAACTTGACCTGGAAGCACGTATACATCCGGGTATAGGTTGAAGGAAGGCTGGAAATCTACAGACCTTGGGTATGGGGATCCAGTTCCTGGGATACCGTCATTAGGGACGTTATCTGGGTCCAGGAAGTAATCAGTTGTATTGATTCTTACTTGAACATATGCTCTTGGACCAGCGACACCAGTTCCAGCAGCAGCAATTAGTAATCCTCTGTAGGATCCACCAGCAGCGGCAGCGGATGATGTTGATGGTGTTACAGCAATATCTTCTATAACTACGAACTCAGTTGCAGTTGTTTCAGCAGGTTTGGTAATGTTGTTACCGAATCCACCTACGAAGATAGATACTGATCTACCAGATGCTGGAAGTGCTGTAGCGGCTGCGCTATAATTAGCAGCATCCCATTCATAGACTTGGCTACGCATGGACATTACTGGTCACCTCCGGCTGAGGCTGCGATCTGTTGTTCAATCAAAGATCTCTTATACCAATCAACGTTGTTTGGGTTGATGGTTACACCTAATTCTAACAGTTTGTTAGCGATAAGAGCGTCTGGTCCATCGTAAAGTGTATACTTTACGAATGCTGACACAACTTGTGCGTCAGTGGCTCCAGCAGCGTATGCTGTTGCTCCATCCCGAGTAGTGTAAAGAATCTGCCATGTTTGTCCAGGTAGGACATATACGTCAGGGTATAGATCGAATGACTTCAAAAGATTATCCGTTCCATCGAGTGTGCTTGCTGCACCACGAGGGTAGGGGCTTGCCAGTCCTGGTATACCAAACATATTGGTAACATCCGGGTTCTGGAAGTAATCAGTTGTGTTTATTCTGATCTGCACATTTCCGTTGAGCCATGGGCTGCAGGAAATATCCTCTATAACTACAAATTGGGTGGCGGTCGTTTCTGCGGGCTTTGTGATGTTGTTACCATAGCCTCCAATAAACAAATCTATCTCTCTGTCAGCAGGAACTGCAACTGCAATATCAGTTGTTGTTCTGCGGAGTGAAGAAAGAGATCCGGTTGGGGCTAGATTACTCCATTCATATACTTGGCTTCTCATACTCATTTTTTTCACCTTTTTTTTAGTTAAAGAACTCGAAAACTAAGCATACCAGAAATGAATTACATAACTAGCATACGTTGAAATCTTGCTCTCTAATTAGTAGTGAAATTTTTTACTATTTAAAGATTGACCCTCGTCAAGCATTGCTCATCCGCAACTGCTCTATCTCAGAGCATTAATATAGTTTTATATTTATTCAAGATCAAGTGGGTCTACTTTACCCTTGGTTACTACTGCAACACCAAGTAGGAGAGTCAAAGCCCCCGCAACCTGCATAGCAGATACACGGATAACAGGCAGTGGTCTGCTCAACATTGCTATTCCGGCACCAATGGCAACTGCTGCACCAACGACTATCAAAGAGCCACCGAGCACCATATCACTTGTCATAAATTCCATTATTTTATTTAACATTTTAATCATACCTCATTTGCTATTCCCAAAGGATCAACCTCTTCACCGAGTAATCTCTTGGAAAGAACGGCTACCCCTATTGAAAGAGGAACCAAAGAAAGGACACGGCCAACTGTTAGCCAAGACTTACCGAACAAAGTTCGTTCCATCATGTCCGAAAGACCGCCACCTACAAAGTGAACGGCACCTACAAGAACTAAAGCACTTCCTACAGTCAAATCATTGACTAAAAGTCCACGAGCGTCAGAAATTAACTTCAAAAGAACACCTCTGCACCAAAGTTCTCAATAACTCCATGACCAGATCCTCCAGCAGAGGACATAGCAACGGATGTTAGGAAAGGATTACCGGATGAACCAGGAACGATGTAAGTTCCAAGTGTATCTGGAAGACCGCCCATTGTAGCGGCGTTTAGAACAGGAGTAGATGCATCAATCATCATCTCATCTTCTGCATACCAAGCCTGTGGTTGGTAAGAAGGAGTTACTGGCTTAACAGAAGCCACGAAAGGATTTGAATTATTATCCATTTTTCCTTGTGCAAGTGCATCAGTAGCATCTACGAACTCACTCATCTTTTGACTGCGGTGTGGATTTTGCCATCCAGTAGACATAGTGTCAGCACCAAAGTTTTGAGTGATTGTTCCAGCCATTGTAGAAGATTCCATAACTGAATCTACAGGAACTCTTTCTTGTGGCTTGAAGCGGCCAACCATTGCAGCAACTCCAGCATCCATTTCGTCACCAACTGCGGCAACATTGTCGCCAGGTTCAGCGATTGGACGTGTGTCGAAGTTAGCACCATCTTGTCCGATTACATTTCTGTCATCCATAACTTCTGATTCTGAACCGAAAGAAGCAGTGCTTCCACCTTCAATAGCAGAAGTAACTTTAGATGCACCAGGAAGTCTACCTAGTCCGAAGTCAGCGGCACCTTTAAGCACACCAGCAGCGGCCATTACAGTTCCGGCCATAGTTCCAGCAGCCTTCATATCAGCAGACTGCTTACGGGACCAACCTACGAGTGCAGCACCACCAAGAACTAAAGAAGCCATACGGATATAATTTCCATAAGGTATCTTTTGAAAGGGCAACATAATAAAAGCGGATCCAATCAAGGAAGCGGCTCCGAGTCCTAATATACCTGCGTATAGTGTGGATTCTTTGAGTTCGCCTTTTCCTAGATCAAAAACGCTCTTGGCGATTTTGGCTGGCTGGTCTATAAGGTTAGTCATGTTATATCATCTCTTGGGCTTACTATTTAAAAACTCCGTCCGGATCTATGCTGATTTACTGCAGACGAAGGCACATGAACTCCAGGAGTTATGTGTTGATTGACAGGATTACCTAATAC
>DADI01000091.1 GCA_002494975.1 Euryarchaeota archaeon UBA556 | reverse complement strand
AGTAATTTGGGCGTTCCATGGGTGTGCATCCCACAGATCTGCAACTCCGTCGTAATCATCATCTAAATCAAAATAATCCTGTAAACCGTCGCTATCAAAATCACAAGGCCATGTGAACTGGTCAATTC
Source organism: Euryarchaeota archaeon UBA556 (assembly GCA_002494975.1). Classification (GTDB taxonomy): domain Archaea; phylum Thermoplasmatota; class Poseidoniia; order Poseidoniales; family Thalassarchaeaceae; genus MGIIb-O2. The sequence goes on along the minus strand of DADI01000091.1, from coordinate 13,323 downwards.
GACCGTCGTTATCATCGTCTTCATCAAAAGAGCCTGCCCCCGAACCGTCTACGTCATCATCCGTAACGCCATCATTATCATGATCCATTAAGTTTTGATCAATTCTGTAACCAGTACCTACTTGAGTTTGTGTCCAAGGATGAACAGTTGTAGGAATAACATATCTATCTTCGGTATTATTCTGAGGATCCGCACCTTGAGACCAGTCTATTGGCCCCTCTAATAATCCGTCATTATCGTCATCCCAATCGAATTCGTCCTGTATACCGTCGTTATCATGATCAAAAGGATCTGTGCCATAACAGCCATCAAATCTCTCAATTAAGTCATTGATTCCATCGTTATCATCATCTAAATCATTCAAATCTGAAATTCCATCGTTATCGTGATCTTCAGTATCTGTCTCTTCTAATAAGAATCCGTAGCTAGGATCTAAAGCTAATGCAGAAGGGTCTGAAACTTTACCGTATACTGATAATGGATCGTGATACATTGGGTCGTTGAATGCTGGATGGGCGAATGGATTTTCTGCCCCTGGTTGAACTTCATTACTCTCAGCCATTGGTCCATTGGCTGTATCTAACTGTTGAAATGCAGTTCTCTGGACCACCGGGGCCCACTCAGATTTTTCTTCGTCATATGGTTCAAAATCTTGGAATGAATACATCTGAGTACTAAATAGCATAATGAATACCATGAGTCCTGCAATAATGCTTTTTCTCGTGCCCTCTACACCTATGTTTTTTTGTAATTTACCTATCATCGTGACCACCGAAGTATGTTTCCTAAATCTGAATTACTTATCAACGCCACCCTGATAAATTAACAGATGTATCAACACGATGTTTTAGTATCATAGTTCAACTAAACCTTGCATTAAAATGTAGAATATTCTTCGGCACATTTAATGATGGCATTAAGGACAGTAATGAATTCGAAAATTCATCGCGCAACAGTAACAGAGGCTGATGTGAATTATATAGGTTCGATAACTATAGATTCAGACCTAATTGAAGCCGCAAATATAGTCGAGTGGGAAAAAATTGAAGTGCTGAATATTACTAATGGTTCACGCCTTCAAACATATGTTATTCGGGGAGAAAGAGGTTCTGGAAAAATATGTATTAATGGTGCAGCGGCACATCTAGTCCACCCTGGGGACTTGGTAATCTTAGTCACCTACAAAAGTATTGAAGAACAGGATTTAGAAGGGTATTCGCCGACTATAATTCATGTTAATAGCTTGAATGAAATCATTGAAACTCATTGATTATGCACGATGATAAGGAAGTCCTTTGATTATCGTACATGAACGATATAATTGCTCTAATAAAACAACTGCAGCTAGTTCATGAGGGAGAGTTATTCTACCCAACGAAAGCGATTGCAAATCGCCCCCATAAATTCCAAACCCGCCGGGAGGTCCCACTACTAAATGTACTGAATTATTAGAAATTCGCCATTCCTTCATTTTTTTTGAATATCCTATGCTATCAAGGTTTTCTCCATTTTCTTGTAAAAGTATGACCGTATCTTTTCCGGCTTTCTTGATTATATTATCAAGATATTCTCCCGGGTCGGTTTGATTTCTATGTTCAATAATTTGAACACCATCTGAATTTAATCTATTGGCATAATCGGAAATGGCCGCACGAAAAGATGAATCTTTGGCTTTTCCGTGTAAATGAACAAATACGCGCCCCACGGTTATCCGATGAGGAGGCGCTCTTTCATTGATTCGCAAAGCATCAAGAAAGAAGACCATTACGCGAGTTCGATTAAGATGGGTTGGTGGCCGTTCAAAAAGAATAAAAAAATCCTCCATGAAGAACCCCATATCAAAGGAACACGCCTCTGGCTACAGGATTTAAGAGAGATTTCTGAAAAGAATTTTGATAATTCTGCTGAAGGACAGCGTTTAATTCGTCAAATGCAAGTAGAATGGACTGATGCCTACAAGAAAGGTGAAGTAACGGATGAACTCTTATCAGGCTTGGATAGAAGAGCATTTAGGCTTCTAAGATCAGATACAGATGAGTGGTTGAAATGGTTAGATAACGAAGATTTTTGGATGCCAGGTTGGGGCATTGAATCAATGGAGTGATTGTAATGTGGCCTTGGATTATTTTATTTGCTGGGATGGCAATAACTGTTTTTTGGTATAGTAGAAAACAACCATTTCCAGAAATAAGTGGAAGATTCGCAGGTATTTTGTTATTTGTTTCGATTATTCTATGGCTATCAATAAATGCGCCGAGAGGAGTTGAAAATGATTTGGTCCCTGCATATCTTGCCTCTATCGTAGGAGGGGGGGCGGTAATCTATGGAGTGATCAAAATGTCATTAAGTAATGATGATGTCATTGTCGCGCCTTTTGGAGGAATTTTATTTTGTATAGGTTCAATAACGCTACTTTCAGAAAGATGGTCGGATGCTGACCAAATTGAACAAATAGGGTCATTTGTACTCGCATCAACTTTGGTGATTCTCGAGATTTATCTAGTATTCAGGGGTTTGATTATTGGTGTTCAAGGCATTTCATGGTCTAAATCTGGTCTAAGGCAAATTAGTAGAGGATTGATTCATGGAAATAATGGCGCCATTGCTCATTTTGAGAAATCTTGGGATATGGATGAACAATGGATTAATGCAATGAGTCATGCGGCATTAGCGCTGATTTATGAAAAGGAAAATAATGAATCGGCAAGAACGGAACATATTGTACAACTGGAGAAAATCGGTGGGTGGGGATCTGTCGATGAATCATGGACTGAGACCATTAAAAAATACTTAGATTTAGATTAATGAAAAAGACGATTATTCATATTGTCTAACCCTATCCGAGAGCATAGTATGGTTCGAATTACTAAGGTTCACACAGGTGGCGGAGATACTGGTAAAACATCTCTTCTTGATGGAAAAAGGGTCGGGAAAGAAAATCTAAGAGTCGGTGTTTATGGTACAATCGACGAATTAAATTCACAAATTGGTGTTGTACGTATGGAATTAAATAGAGCCGGAAAAACAACATATTCTAATGTCGCCGATGAAAAATTAGGGATTATTCAGCAAGAGTTATTCGACATAGGAGGAGAGTGTTCATGTTCTCCTGGCTTGTTACCTACTCAAATGGCCTTAATTGGAATGGAACAATGTGATCGTTTGGTCTCTGAAATGGATGAAATGTTAGAAGGTTTATCTCCCTTAACATCATTCATTATGCCTACTGGTTCTGCACCAGTTGCGACAATGCATGTTGCTAGAACTATTACTAGACGGGCAGAGAGAAAAGTGTGTGAGATAATATCAATAGACGGAGAAGATGCAATGAGGACTGAGATAATTTGTTATCTCAACCGCCTATCAGATTGGTTGTTTGTCCTAGGTAGGTGGTATTCATCAAAGAACGGAGAAGAAGAAGTTCTATGGACACCTCTCGGAAAAAGATAGAGGTGTTCTAATTGGGTATCGAATCAGCTGGATTCGAGGGCGCTTTGATTAGTCTATCTTTGATTGTCGCAATTGGTGCTCAAAATGCCTTTGTAATAAGACAAGGACTATCTAATCGTCATGTTCTTCTTGTATGTACGATATGTGCTTTCTCTGATGCCATATTGATTGGTCTTGGCGTTTTTGGATTCGGAGAATTCCTCTCTAACTCTAGCAATATTGCTGAAATTATCGAATGGATGGCTATTTCTTTCTTAGTTATTTATTCAATGATGAGATTTCGGGCTGCTTGGAAAGGTAATATGCTAGAAATTGAGGATACTGATAATGTATTCAGTGCTAAAAAAACAGCTATGATTACCATGGGCTTCACATGGTTAAATCCCCATGTTTATCTTGACACCACAGTTCTGTTAGGTACTGCGTCTCTACAATTTCAAGGAGATGAAAAAATTGCTTTTGCAATAGGAGCTATGAGTTCTTCTTTCATATTTTTTTATAGTCTAGGCTTTGGTGCACGACGTCTTGCCCCACTTCTAAAAACAGAAAGGGCATGGAAATTTATTGATTTCTTTATCGGCATAGTAATGATTTGGATAGCGATGGGGATTTATGCGAATTAAATACGATGAATTGATTTAAGGTAGCCTTTAGCGGAATTTAATAATTCGATTTCTTGGTCGAAAGTTACTTGCTGAATAGCTTCATCGAAAATAAGCCACATATAGTTCGTATGTTCATGAGAAAGTTTGACATTCAGCTCATCTGTTTCCGCTAAATACCAGAATACTTGCTTTGAAGTAGGTACACCCTTCAGTGAGAAACTATATTCTGTCCTTGAACTCCAACCATCGATTAAAGAGACTTTAGAAATACCTGTTTCTTCTAATAATTCCCTACTTGCAGTAGAAAAATGATCCGAATCCGAATCTTCTACGTGTCCCTTGGGAAAACTCCAATGACCTTGCGGATATTGCAATAGAAGAACACTGTCATAATTGATTAGAATGAATCCGCATGATGTTTCCATGACTAACCGGAGAAGTCATCGATATTCAATTAATGGCAGAAGAAGAATACACAAACACAATTGAATAGGTGCGTAGAGTTGCATAATATGTCCGACGAAGCGTTGGCCCTAAATATTACAAATATCATTACCGATAGTGATCTTGATGGGGTTGTAACTGGTGCAATATTAAGGAGATGGTGGCCAAATGCAGACATAAAATTTGGTCATCCAGGGAATCTAAGGGCAGGTATGATGGACCATTTGATAACTCGAAATACTGCAATATGTGATTTGCCGAGACATCCCAAATGTGGACTAAGCATTGATCATCATCAGTCAAATAAACCGATTGATAAAGGCGACTCTGAAACAGTAGTATTGTGGGAAGAAACTCCTAGTGCAGCAAGAATTGCATATAACATATTGAAAGAAAAATTGGACTTGACCGATTTAACAGAAATGATGGTTTGGGTAGACAAATTAGATGGTGGGTCGATTACAATTGAGGAGTTTATGGGACATAATCCTGTATTATGGTTAGGCAGAATCATTGGTGAAGACGAAGAAATTACTATGAATATCCTTGAAAATATACAAAATAAAGTTCCTGTAAAGGATATTTTAGAAATTCCAGAAATAAGAATAAAATTGGAGGAGAGAAGGGAAAAACAGGAATATCTCGGTGAAATAATTTCTGAAAATATTCAAATTATAGATAGATTAGCTATTGCCAGATTAGAAAATCTCAAAGTAAGATCGAATGGGTATCATGTAACCGCAATCGCCGGGAAAGAGTGTGACGCCTGCCTGGTAATTCATGGAGATATTGGGGCTGGGTTTGATGAAGAGGGAAGTTACCCTCTTTCTGCTTCATTCTATACTAACTCATTCATACATAAATCAGGAGGGGTTTTTGATTTGACTAAATTAGCAACTAGATTTGATAATGATGGAGGGGGCCATGCTAATGCATGTGGTTGCCGGATCAAATCGATAAATAATGGAGCGGTAGTAGAACAATATGTTACTGAAGAAGATATTCAAAAAAATATTGATGAATGGATAAATATGTGGTCTCAAAGATAAGTGAATAGGTATAGGAAACCTAGGAATGCATGGATCATGATAAGATAGGTCATTATGTCGCTTAGTCTTCCATGCAAATTACTAATTTTGACAAAAGGTTTTTTCTCCAGACGATTTTTTCTAGCACGTAGCCCTAAATGTCTGAGATATATCATTAATCCGAGCCCTAATAGCCCCGCCCAGCCATGGAAATGATTGGGAATTAAATCTGATATGCCTACTTCTCCATTGATTATTTGAAAGTAAAATATCTTCGATAAGAATGCAAGAGAAATTACTCCGATGACATAAAAAAATAGTTTATTTCCATTTTTTTCATGATTTTTTAATTCTTTTTGGCGCTCTGAACCCTTTAAAATAGTACTTTTTTGGCGCCATTTTCTCTGATTAATAAATAGCCAAATCACAGCCAATGCAGACAATGGATGGAGGAGAATAATTGCAGTGGCCACAACCTCCATGATGAGGGCTGAATCATAACATATCTTGAGTTCTCGCTTTTCTTGTCTTACATATCAAGGCGGTGTATTCATGTAGGGGGGGCATGGGGGCGATTTATCGGAGAGTTTTCATTTGGAGCAGTACCTTCTAGATTGTGTTGAATCTTTGCAATCAGCAGGGTCTGATGAAGTTGCAAGGAAAAAGGCCATACAAAGACCAGACGGTTGGGAGCTATTGCATAAAAATTGGAAAGCCCTGGCGATTCTTGTTGCTGAGAAAATTGCACCTGAAGCAGTCGATAAAAATGATTTAGAAAACAATTCTAAAAATAGGAATGTTTCAAGGAGAAGAAGAGGGAGCAGAAGAGGCGGTAGACAAGCAAAAAGTGGCTTTGACCTGTTGCCCCCACAACAAGTAATTAATTCCGATGAAACTGCTGCTTTCAAATTGGCTGTGTTAATTGCTCAAAAACATAAAATGAATACTTGGGAGTCATCTTTCGATGATCAAATGAATTTACTAAGGGTCGAATGTTCTCAAGGAGTTCATCCAGTTTGGAGTAGATTAGCAAGAGAGGCGCCACTTTTTGCTGAATTAGAAAGATTCGAAATAAAAGAAGAAGAAAATATTCTGATAGACTCTAAAGAATGGATTAATGCATCTAATATTGACCCTAAGAATAATTCTAGTTTACTAAAATGGTTAGAAATGGATATGCCTTTCAAATTAACACCCGCTCAAGAAATTTCTTTAGGGAAGATTCGAAAAGACTTAGCAGGAAAGCCTAGGCCTAGTTCTTGGCCTCAAATTATGAAAGGTAAACTTAGGGGTTTGCAAGAAGAAGCGGCTTTATTGGAATCGATATTACTACTCAGCGCTAATTCTGATGATGCAATGAATGTTTTAGAAAGTATACAAGATAACGGGAAATTAATCAAAGTTGTAGAGAAACAAATGAATTTGAATATCATTCGAAGAAATGAAAATGGGGCTTTAGTTGAATCATTAACTCAAGAAGGAGACGATGAACTTGCTTTGACTATACGAGTAGAAAGTTGGAAGCGAATTGATGATATCGATCAACAATTAAGTATAGAATTATTGGAGAAGGGGAAGATTCTATTAGAGCAACATGATGAAAAAATACCTTCTTCATTACTTTGGAGGATTAGTAAAATTCTATTTGAAAAAGAAGAATACGATGAGGCAATTACATCAATAGAAGACTTATCTCTAAATAATTCTGAAGAAGTGATTTTTGCTATTAAATTAGTCTCTAAGATATATTCACAAAAATTAGAAAACAGTATTATCGATACTATGAAAGTCTCTGAAGAAGAAACCGTTGTTTTCGCTATGAGATGTGAAGATGCTCCAATTCCAATTCAATTAGAGGCTTCAAAAATACTTTCTAAACTAGATTCAATTAGATACACGGATGAAATATTATCTGTCCTCACCCGAACCGCAGATGTAGAAGGTTTAGCAGAAAGTATGGCAGGAGACGAGTCACTCGCCTTGGCCTATCCTTTCAGAGCACTGATGGTTTGGCATTTGATGCCTGCTGAAAGTGGCATTAACAAAATAGAAGAAATAATTAATCTAAGGAAAAAGGCCCTATTAGCTCTTGAAGATTCTGGAAGAGATGATGTACTTTCAGATGTTTCAATATCCTTAATTTCATTGCTCGGCGGGGTTTCATCTGATATGGAATCAATACATAAAATACTAGATTCTAAATCGATAGTGAAACTTAATGAAGTGAGAAGGGCGCTCTCAGCAGAAGGCGATGGAGTTGTGAAAAGTTCATTGATTGAATCATTGAATGATTTTGTAATTAATACTGAAATGACGCCTCTCAATAAAAGACTATTTGCATCTCTAATAAACTCGCTTTATCTGAACTCTGCGGCAATGCAATTACAATCAGGAAATGAAGAAAAACGTAGTGCGGCACTACTAACTTTGGAACGACTAGCTGGAAAAGAAGATAATACAATAAGGACAATTAGGGTACTTACAAATCTGGTAAAAGAGCATAGTATAGGTATTGAATCTCTAGAAAAATGGTATAGAGCTTATGATAAGGACTCTGCAGAGTATCAAATTATCAGAGCCGCTTTGGAAAAGGAAAAAGGAAATCGATTGAACGCGGCGAGAGCGTATAAAGAAGGTGCGCTCAAAGTTAATGATGATTATGAAGAGTCGTCTCTAATACTCAGAAAAGCAATGATTGAGTACGCACATGCTGGATCCTGGAAAGAAGCTGTGGATTTATTAAATCAGAATCCTGAATTAGAAACATTACTAACTCAAAGATTTCAATTATATTTACGAACATGTGCAGATAACGCTGCTGGAAACACTACTTCTGCGACTAAAATGCTCATTCACTTTGTCAGTGAAGAAGAAAAGATTGAAAGCGAAGAATATGATTCTGATTTCAATAAAAGGAGAAAAGAGGCTTTAGAGTTAATTCAAAAATATCCTGATGAACACAACCTACCGGACAAGAATTTCAAAGGTAGAGTTAAAGCAGCACTATTGAGTTTAGAGAAATCTGGTAATGGTAGGCAATCCGATTTAGAAAGGCGTTTCCAATTAGAATTACACAAAATGAAAGATATCTATGAACTAACTCTGTTAGGCGAACAGATAGCAGAAGAAAATCCACTTAGAGGAATTAGAAGATTCGAAGAGGCTATTGAAACTGGATATTTCAAAGGTAGAGAAGTAGACCGTTTGAGAGATACTCAAAGAGCAGTTTTCGTGAGTCAAAGTGTAAATATTCCTGTCAAAGATAGACGAACTCTGAAGAATTTAGGCTTAAAACCATTGATATTGGTTGATACGAATATACTAATTCATGCTCTAAAGGATGACTTGTTACAAGAGATTTCAAATGATGATTTCGGTTCTTTTGATTGGTCTGTTGAACGTTCCTTTCACATGATGCTTAGAAGACAGGGAGGTAAAGAAACGTTCCTTTCAATACCTCCGGCCGCACTCGGTGAATTCAAAAATCGTACAAAAAATCCCGATGTCGTTCTAAATTTGTTCCATGACGTTTACATCGATAGGAAAGAATGGAAAAAGAAAATTACTTCTAAGTTTCTCAAAGAAAGAGTTACCAAGATATGTGAATCTTTTTCTACTTGGCCTCAGGAAAAATATAGCAAAGAAAGAAATAATATTCCGTTGGAAGAGTTCCTTGAAAAACATGAGAAGATCTTCGACTTAGTTGATGAGCAAAAGAGAAGGAGGTCGGAAGAGATACCCCCTCGTACTGAGATAAATGGAAAGGATATTTATCCTGAACGAGGAGATATGGATATTATGTGCGATGCTGCATTACTGGCTTCTTCACCTCTACAAGAAATAGGAAGTATTCTCGTAGCAACTAGAGACTCTGATTTTAGATTAGTATCTAGGGCTTTAGAGGAAGAATACGGGTTCGGTGTAGTTTCCGATGCACAGCAATTGAATTCACGAATAAGATAATTTCTATATTTACATATGAGAAATTAGTGCATTTCCGAATTCAGAACAAGAAAGTAATGTTGCATCGTCCATTAAACGTTCAAAGTCATACGTTACTGTTCCAGCTGAAATCGCGCCTTCCATGCCCTTGACAATAAAATCTGCAGCCTCATCCCAGCCCATATGGCGGAGCATCATTTCAGCAGATAAAATCAAAGAACCTGGGTTTACTTTGTTTTGGCCCGCATACTTAGGCGCAGTACCATGAGTTGCTTCGAATATTGAAATACCCGTATCATAGTTGATGTTTGCTCCCGGCGCTATACCTATTCCACCGACTTGAGCTGCTAATGCATCGGAAATGTAGTCACCATTGAGATTCATTGTTGTTAAAACTCCATATTCTCTTGGTCTTGTAAGGACTTGTTGTAACATTGCATCAGCAATAACATCCTTGATTATAATTTGATTTCCTGTTTTGGGGTTAGTCATAGTGCACCAAGGGCCGCCATCTAGTTCTGTAGCACCAAATTCATCTTTAGCTAATTGATATCCCCAGTCCCTAAATCCACCTTCGGTAAATTTCATAATATTTCCTTTATGAACTATAGTTACACTTGGTTTATCTTGATCGATCGCATAATTAATTGCTGCTCTAACTATCCTAGAAGTTCCTTCACTACTAATTGGCTTAATTCCTATTCCGCTAGTATCGGGAAATCGAATTTTAGTAACTCCCATTTCTTCCTGAAGGAAATTTATTACTTTCTCGACTTCTGGACTTCCTGCTTCCCACTCAATACCTGCATATACATCCTCACTATTTTCACGGAAAATTATCATATCTACATCTTGCGGTCTTCTAACTGGACTAGGTGTGCCTTCATACCACCTTACTGGACGCACACAAGCGAAAAGATCTAATTTTTGACGTAATGCGACATTTAAACTTCTAATTCCGCCACCTACTGGTGTCGTTAATGGGCCTTTGATAGAAACTAAACCTGTCCTCATAGCATCTAATGTTTCGTTAGGTAGCCATTCTCCAGTCATATCAAATGCTTTCTGTCCTGCATATACTTCATTCCAATGAATTTTTTTTGACTTAGAATATGCCTTTTCTACAGCTGAATTCACGACATTTATCATTACTGGAGTGATATCGACTCCGATACCATCGCCTTCAATATAATGAACTAAAGGCTCATCAGGGACTATTAATTTGCCATTTTGGATTGAAATATCTGCGCCAATGGTCATTGCTCTCAGAGGGGGCAGTTACCACCCATTCATGAAGCCAACCCTTCTGCCATAACAAGAGGGCGCTTGGATGAAAGGGATTGTTAGGTGGACGACGGGAGAGGAAATAGAAGGTGAAACTGAAAGTGGAAAGATTACTCATTTTCACAGCGATACTGCTGCAAACCCAATGCAAATAGTCCTACAAGCGCATGGAGCCTGTTCACTGATTGATGTAATTGATGGGTTGAAGCATAGAATGGAAAATGTTAGGGCTATGTGGATTGAACTAGAATCTGATAGAGCACCCGAGAGGCCGAAGGTTTTCACTGCTGTCAGAATGAAATATATTGTTGAAGGAGATGTTCCGGAAAAACTTGTAAGAAGATTAATCGCGCAAAGCCATGAGAAATATTGCTCCGTCGGAGTAATGATAACAAGATCTGGCGCTACATTAGATTGGAGTCTAGATTTAAGGGAATAAAATGCGAAATTTACATTATTTCTTTGTTTGCCGTTTACTATATTAGATAATAAAAATGGCACAAATATAGAGTGCCTTTCCTCAAGTATTAAACACCCTCTATTCGGAAGGAGAATTCCCTTTAGCCGGGTAAGCCATTATCGAGACAAAATAAGGGAGGATTGTGATAGTATGCAAACTAAAATAAAAGATAAATCTAAATCAACAGAAAACCATGAAATTAATGAGAATGGAATGGTTGTTGAAAGAAGATTTACTACCGCTGGAGAAGATCCTTTCGATTTATTCACTTGGATCTCTATGGACGTTGAAATAAGAAATCCAGATGGAACAATGGCTGATTCCATAAAAGGTGTTGAATTTCCTTCGGGATTTGAAGGAGTACCCGGGAAAATTGCCGCTCAGAAGTATCTGAGAAAAGCAGGAGTGCCGGTTTATCTGCGCAAGGTGGCGGAAGACGGCATTCCTGTCTGGCTACAACGTAGCGAACCCGATCATGAGAAATTACAAACATTAGACGCGAATGACAGGTATACTGGAGAAATTCATGGTAAGAATCTGTTTAGAAGATTGGCAGGGACATGGACATATTGGGGATATAAGTATGGATATTTTGCTAGCGAAGTAGATGCACGGGCATACTTTGATGAAATGTGCTACTTGATATCTAGTCAAAGATCGGCCCCAAATAGTCCTCAGTGGTTCAATACTGGCCTAAATTGGGCATACGGAATTGAAGGGCCGGCACAAGGACATCACTACGTCGATCCTTCTACAGGCGAATTATGCCTATCTGAAAATGCATATGAACACCCTCAGCCTCATGCCTGCTTTATCCAATCAGTAAGTGATTCTTTAGTCGGTGGAACTAGTTCAATTATGGGGTTATGGAATCGTGAAGCTCTTCTTTTCAAATTTGGGTCAGGGACTGGTTCGAATTTCTCGAATATTCGAGGAGCGGGAGAACCGCTTTCTGGAGGTGGAAGCTCATCTGGGCTACTTTCATTCCTAAAGATTGGAGATAGAGCTGCCGGTGCGATAAAATCTGGAGGCACTACTCGTAGAGCTGCGAAAATGGTAACTTTAGATTTAGATCATCCAGATATTGAAGAATACATTGATTGGAAATCTAGTGAAGAAGAAAAAGTTTCAGCATTAGTTATTGGGTCCAATATATTACAGAAGCATGCAAATTCATTGATGGAATCAATTTGGGCACATGAAGATGATGATAATAGACTTGATCAGTCTCAAAATCTCGCACTAAGGAAAGCTATTGTTAGGGCAATTAGAGATAGTGTCCCTCAGCCCCATATTCAAAGAATCTTAGATTTGGCTAAACAAGGCTGGAAAGGTGTTGATTTCGAATGTTTTGATACAGATTGGCAAGGAGAAGCATATATGTCCGTTTCTGGGCAAAATAGTAACAACTCTGTAAGAGTCCCCAATTCTTTTATGGATGCAGTAAAGAATGGTGAAAACTGGAATTTAGTATGGAGAACTGAGAAAGATAAAGCGGCCGAAGAAGATCGTGAACCTGCTGCATGTAAAGTTCTGGATGCTGGAGAATTATGGGATAAAATCGCATATACAGCATGGGCCTGCGCTGATCCAGGCGTTCAATTTGATACTACAATCAATGAATGGCATACTTGCCCAGAAGGTGGGAGAATAAATGGTTCAAATCCTTGTTCAGAATATATGTTCCTTGACGATACTGCTTGTAACTTAGCCAGTATAAATTTACTACATTATTATGACTTAGATAATCAAACATTCCAAATTGAAGATTTCAAGCATAGTGTTAGACTCTGGACAGCCACTTTGGAAATTAGTGTATTAATGGCGCAATTCCCGTCTGCAGAAATTGCTCAGAAATCATACGATTATCGAACCTTGGGACTTGGTTACTGCAATATTGGCTCACTTTTAATGCATATGGGAATACCATATGACGATGAAAGAGCATATGCGATTTGCGGGGCCCTAACTGCTATTATGTGCGGAGAGTCATATGCAACAAGTGCAGAAATTGCATCGATATTGGGGCCTTATCCCGATTATGAAAGAAATTCAGAACATATGCTAAAAGTTATGAGAAATCATAGAAGAGCAGCATATGATGCTCCTG